>SDWO01000058.1 GCA_004195325.1 Candidatus Izemoplasma acidinucleici
TATATTATATACACCTTAATAAAAACCCTGTCAAGGGTCCCTACTCACTATATATATTACATATATATAATTTATTTTACTTTATTTCTTTATTATGAAAGTCATTCGGTCTTTACCTTGCATATCCTTTTTCTGGATAATGTCTACATCTACAAAATGTTTTTGAATGATTTTTTTCAATTCTTTTGCTTTATCATATGCATGTTCAAATGCAATGATAAATCTATCATTTACAAAGTTTGGAGCTTGTTCAATTATCAAGCGATAAAAGTACAAACCATCTTCCCCACCAAATAATGCTATATCAGGTTCGTTGTTAACAACTAAGTCTTCCACATATTCACCTTGAGGTATATACGGAGGATTACTAACAATGATATCAAATTTGCGACCCTTTATCGGTTCGAATAAGTCACCTTGAAGGAATGTTGCTTTACCTTTTAAATTCTCATTGTTTTGTTTTGCAGTTTCTAATGCTTCATTTGAGATATCTGTTCCAACAACATTCATATGTTGTTCTTCAATATCTAATGTAACTGCTAAACATCCACTTCCGGTTCCTATATCAAGAACCTCAACATCTTTATCTTCAAATACTTCATCATAATACATTAATACATGTGCTACCAATTCTTCTGTTTCATATCTAGGAATAAGAACATCTTTATTCACAATAAACTTGTGTCCGTAGAAATACTCGTATCCAATGATGTGTTGTACAGGTATATTTTTCGTTATATAGCGGTCTACACCGTACAAGAACTCTTTATAGTTGTCGATAGGCATCTCTGTATTAATATTCATTATTAAGTCAGCACTCGTCATTTTTGAGAAATGAAGTAGAAGTAGTTTTACTCCCGAGTCTTCCTTGTTATTATCTAGAGCATATTGTTCGTTAATTTTTAACGCTTCTCTAAATGTTGGCATATCTTCACCTCTTTAAGACAGTTAAAGAAGAGCAATTGCTCTTCTTATTCGTCTTTACCTTCTAGTTTACGTTTCAGTTCTTCACCAATCAATGCGTCTACAATTGGTTCTAATTTTCCATCCATTACGCGATCAAGTTGTAATATACTAAACCCAATACGATGATCGGTAACTCTATTTTGTGGGTAGTTATATGTTCTTATTTTATCTGAGCGATTACCTGAACCTAATTTATCTCGTCTTTCTGCGCCTTCTTTAGCATTACGCTCTTGAAGTAACAAATCGAATAAACGAGTTTTTAAGATTCTTAATGCTGTTGCTTTATTACTATGTTGTGACTTCCCATCTTGACAAGTAACAATTAAACCTGTTGGCATATGTGTAACTCTTACAGCACTATCTGTTGTATTTACACTTTGCCCACCGGCTCCACTACTTCTATATGTATCGACTCTTACATCTCCCATATTTAAATCAACGTCAATATCCTCTGCTTCTGGTAAAACCAGGACAGTTGCCGTAGATGTATGAACTCTACCTTGAGATTCTGTTTGAGGCACACGTTGTACACGATGAGCACCTGATTCAAATTTCAAGAATGAATAAACACTAGTTCCTGATACTGAGAATTCTATTTGACTAAATCCTCCTGCATCACTTTCCTCTGCATTTGTAACTTCGCCATCTCAATTATATCTGGGTCATCTTCTTTGGCCATCTCTTTTAAATCTTCAATAGTACTAAGAGTGGCTTTGTATTCTTCAAATAAATCTACAACAGGTTGTAGATGACTTTGCTCTCTTGATAATTCAGTTAACTTCTTTACATTAGTAATGATTTCTGGATCCATTAATAATGTATTAAGTTCATCATAACGATGTTTAATTGATTCTAATCTATCTATCATTTTTATCACTCCGGAACTTATTATATATTAAGGCTTACGTATTTTCAAGTTGCGTATCATCCTGTAACCAAATCTTACGGAAATATCTAATGAATAACAATACCAATACAATTCCTTTTAACATGCTTGATAATGATACAGCCCACCATATTCCAACGAATCCCATTGAGATCGCGAAGATATAAGCCATAGGAACTCTTAAGAAGTTTCCAATAATTCCAACAGCTGATGGATATTTTGTTTTTCCTAATCCATTAAACGCACCCGCAGTTGATAACTCAAGAATCATAAATAATTGAGAGAAACTAAGTATTTCTAGATACATTTTCCCATACTCTAATGTTTCAGGTGAATCGATGAATATAGCAAATAATTGTTTAGCAAATACGAATAACACAATATTAACAAGAATACCATATGGAATAAGTATTTGCATTGATGCTTTGTATACACTTTTAACTCGGTCAAGTCTTCCAGCTGCAAAGTTTTGTCCAACAAAAGTGGCTAGTGCTACTTGGAATCCTGAAGCAATCATCCATGCAAATGCTTCAATCTGTGACCCTAATCTTTGAACGGCAACAATCTCAAGTCCAAACTCTGATTGCATCCTAGTAATAATTACTGCAATGATCGTGAATAAAACACTTTGTAATCCTACTGGATAGCCAATTATAAATATTTTTTTGATTGCATCCTTATTGAAATATTTTACAGGATGCAGGTGGAATGGTCTATTCTTACCTATATATATTGTTATATATAAGAGTAAGACGAATGATTGTGAAATTACAGTTGCAAAAGCTGCACCTTTAACTTCTAATCCAAGTCCATTTATTGTTGTCCCAAACACTGTTATTGTTTCATGTATGAAGTATGGGTCAAGTACCATATTTAAAACCATACCTGTTGCTGAAACTACGAATGTCATAATAGTTAATCCTAATCCATCGTAGATTCCATTGAATAAGTTTACCATGAACATTACTATAACACCCATGCTAATTACTCTTAAATATTGATATGCATATTCTGTAAATATTGAGCTATCAATATTAAAGAAATCAATAAAATATTTTCCTGCAAAAATCCCTATCATTGAATATACTAATCCTACAGCTAACATGAAAATGAATCCGTTATTACCAAATGATTCTATTTCTTCGTGATTGTTTCTTCCAGCTGCATGACTTATATTGACACTTGTTCCTATTTTCACTAGAAGAATAAGACCAAATCCAAACCACATATAAAAACCACCAGTTGCTACTGCAGCAATGGCTTCACTTTCATGGACTAATTCTCCTACCCAATACATATCTGTTAAGTTGTATGCCATTTGCACCAAACTTGTCAATAATGTAGGTATAGCTACCCATAATAAATTCTTGTATATGCTTCCTTTTGTTAAATCTCTTTTCTTCTTCATCGTCATCATCCTTTGTACTTTGAGTATTATATCAAAAGTCCTATATAAATACTACTAATTTGTTTCAAAATAAAAGCCTTTATATAAATAAAGGCTTATTCATCTTGATAAATCATTTTAGCTAAAGGAAATGGATCAAGTGCTCTTTCAAAAATACCTTGTACATAAGATATTAAAACACCATAATTTACAATCGGTATTCCTTTTTCTTTTACTTGTTCAATTCGGTACATCATTTCAGTTTTATTTAACATACAAGCACCACAATGGATTACCAATTTTACATCATCCATATCATTTGGAAATGTATATCCACTACTATATTTGAAATTAAAATCCTTACCTGTATATTGTCTTAACCATCTTGGTATTTTCACTGTTCCTATGTCGTCAGATTGTCTATGATGCGTACAACCTTCAGATACTAATATTGTGTCACCACTTTTAAGATGGTCAATTGCTTTTGCTCCACGTACTAATTCCTCTAAATCGCCTTTGTTTCTGGCAAATAAAATACTAAAGCTTGTCAGCATAATATCTTTAGGTGTATCTGCACTGACTTTCAAGAAAGCTTGTGAATCAGTAATAACCATTTTTGGCTTAGTACCTAACTTAGCGAGTGTCTCTCTCAATTCATGTTCTTTAGTAACAATCGCAATTGCATCACTTTCAAGGATATCTCTTATCGTTTGTTGTTGAGGTAAAATTAATCTTCCTTTTGGAGCTGCTTTATCTATCGGTGTAACTAATACAACCAAATCACCTGGTTCTATTAGGTCACCTACTATTCTAAATTTCTCTTCTTGAATTTTTAGAGTCGTCCCAATTGTTTCTTTGAGATCTTCTACCCCAGTTTTATTAACCGCTGAGACATAGTGTATTCTCTCTTTAGTAAATATGTTTGAAAAGTCTTTTTGTGTATCGCTGATATCTGTTTTGTTTGCCACAAGTAGATACGGTTTTTTTCTTTTCTTGAATTCTTTTATTAGATTTAATTCATGAGCAAACTCAATTTGAGAATGGTCAAAAATAATCAAACCAATATCAGTTTTATTGATGACATCATATGTTTTTTGAACACGTAATTTCCCAAGTTCACCAATATCATCTATTCCAGCAGTATCAATCAAAACAACAGGACCAAGAGGTAGTATCTCCATTGATTTGAATACAGGATCTGTTGTAGTTCCAGCAAAATCACTTACTAGAGAAATACTCTGATTCGTCAAAGCATTTATCACACTACTCTTCCCAACATTTCTCATTCCAAACAGTCCTATATGTGTTCTATTTGCTCTAGGTGTCTTATTCATTGATAGCCCCCCTAATAATTCCGGGTCTTGTTATATTTAATGGATCCAACAATATGTTCAATTCTTCTTCTGTGAACAATTCTTTTTGTATTAACACAGAACGAATTGAAGATTTTGAATTCTTTGCTTCTTTTACTATTTCACTTGCCTGATCGTATCCAATAATATGAATCAAAGGTGTAATCAAACTTGCTGATTTTTCTAAATTTTCTAAACATCGTTCTTTATCTACTTTGATATGCTTTGCACATCTTGAATTAAATATAGAAACCGTGTTTACAAATAATTCTATACTCTCTAGTAACGTTTCGCTTATCATAGGTAAGAATGAATTTAGTTCTAAGTTCCCAGAGGCAATAAGATTAGTTATCAGTTGATCATTACTAATTATCTTATGACCATTTTGGATAACCATTTCTAGTATTACAGGATTAACTTTCCCTGGCATAATAGATGACCCAGCTTGTTGATCCTTTAAGATTATTTCACCGATACCACCATTAGGCCCAGATGATAAGAATCTAAGATCGTTAGATATTTTTACTAAAGATGCTGCGCTAACTTTTAACAAAGCACTAACTTCATTAAATGAATCCAAATTCTGTGTATTATCTATTAGGCTTTCAGCTCTTGATAATCCTATATTTGTGCTTTCCTGAAGTAAAGAAGTCATCATGAATGTATACTTTAGTGGAGCGTTTAATCCTGTACCGATTGCAGTACCACCAATATTGATTGTACGAAGTCTTTCCTCTACTTTATATATACGCCATCTATCTCTACTAAAAGTTTCTGCGTATGCTCCAAACATTTGTCCCGCTAAGATAGGTAATGCATCCATTAATTGTGTTCTTCCAAGTTTAATGATATGCCCGTTTTTTGATTCAAGATCTTGAAATGTCTTTTGAAGTCCTGCATACTCATCAGCTAACTCTCTTATCACTTTAATCGTTGCTATTTTTACAGCAGTTGGATAAGTGTCATTAGTTGATTGATGTAAGTTTACATGATTAATTGGGTGAACGATATTATATTCACCTTTTTTGTAACCTAATTCTTCAAGAGTGATGTTTGCAATTACTTCGTTAACATTCATATTAGTTGAAGTTCCCGCACCACCCTGGTATTTATTAACGACAAAGGAATGATCAAATTCACCATTCAGTATTTTGTTACATGATACAATGATTGCTGTCGCAATCTCTGCGTCAATGTATTTAAGTTTTCTGTTTGTGAAAGCTGCTTGTTTTTTTATATTAACAAGTTCTTTTATTATTTTTAAGTTTACCGTTTCTTTTGAGACATTGAAGTTTTGAAGTGCTCTATAGGTACTAATTCCGTAGTAAATATTATCTTCAAGTTCAACACTACCTAAAAAGTCAGTTTCAGTTCTCATTACAATCACCTCTTAGAAGAATAAATCTCGTTCTCCATCTATAATTTTCTTTATGTTTTCTATTAATTTACCTTTTACGGTTTGATTTTTAATTGTTTCGGCATGTTTCCAAACGAAGTCTAATCCTTTAACCTTTAAATCTTCATCACTATAATCCATGATGTATTCAGTTAAAGTCATTAATGCATTTGGTTCACAGATTAATCCGATATTTCCATTTTTGGCTAAGGCCATAAAACGGTCTCCTGTACGCCCTTTACGATAACAAGCAGTACAATAAGATGGAATGAATCCACTATCAACTAAACCTTTAGTGATATCTAAGACACTTCGTTCATCACTTAACTCAAATTGATCATGATCGATTGTTTCTTGTTCTTCATGGTAACCACCAACATCTGTTTTACTACCAGCACTTATTTGAGATACACCGTGATTAATTAGTTCTTCTCTTATCTCTTTTGTTTCTCTTGTTGATAAGATAATTCCAATATAAGGTACCGCTAATCTAATAACTGTAACCAATCGTTTGAAATCTTCATCCGAAATTATATTTGGATAATCTGCTAATTCCATACCATCAGCCTTTTTAAGTCGAGGAACACTTATTGTGTGGAACCCAACTCCAAATTTATTTTCAAGGTATTCATTGTGTATGATTAAACTTAACACTTCAAATTTCCAATCAGCTAAGCCAAATAATACACCAGCTCCAACATCTTCAATCCCAGCTTCAAATGCACGATCAAATGCGTGAAGGTGATAATCATAATCACCTTTTAAACTTTTTGGATGTTGTGTCTCGAAAGCTTCTGTGTCATATGTTTCTTGGAACAAGATATACGTCCCAATTCCAATTTCATGTAATTGTTTATATTCCTCAACAGTAGTAGCCGCAATATTAACATTTATTCTTCTAATAGAACTATTATCATAAATTGTTTGAATAGCTTCCACTACATACTCTATTGGAGTTTCTACAGGTGCTTCTCCAACCTCTAAAGCTAGTCTTTTATGCCCTAATTTTTCTAAATTGATAGCTTGTTGTTTTATCTCTTCCATATTTAACTTTTTACGATCAAATTTGTTATCTCTTCTGTAACCACAATATTTACAATTGTTAACACAATAATTAGAGATATATAGTGGTGCGAACATAACAACTCTATTTCCATAGATTTCTTCTTTTATCTCACCAGCTATTTTGTATATTTCTCTTACTTGTTTCTTATCATGAGCATTTAGAAGCATTACGATATCTAAATGATTTAATGGTTTTCTTCCTTTTGCTTTATGTAATATACGTTTAATCTCATCGTATCTTGGGTTTTTCGCTTTTTTAAGTATTCCATTTATGTATTCTTTGTTTATCATTTTTCTTTCCTCTCAAAGTCGATATAATCTCCGACACCTAAATCAATTTCATGTCCAACACCAACGATTCTAGCTTCAATACAGTTTCTGCATTGATCAGATGTATCTGTTGTGCAAATTTTATTTTGATATATTTCATATTTGTCTCTATTTTCAGTTGGACTTATATTTGGCATCATAACGTTTGCCCCAACTTTCAATGCTTTTTCTCTACCTATAGCATGTAAACTACCCAGTGCAGTTGTTGCTGGCAACAATGATTTTGGTAAAATCATTCTTACAAGTGCAACCATGATTAAAGTTTCTGTTAAAGTTCCACTCATATTTCCAGCTAATTCTGTATCACTATGACATAAGTAAGGACCGATTCCAACCATATGTGGATCCAATTCCTTTAAATACTCTAAATCCATAACCAAGTCCTCGTTTGTTTGAGTTGGACTACCAACCATAAACCCACCACCAACTTGATACCCAATCTCTTTTAAGTTGTCTAGACATAATCGCCTATTATCAAAACTCATAAAAGATGGATGGATGTGTTCGTATAATCTCCTAGAAGCTGTCTCGTGCCTTAATAAATACCTATCAGCACCAGCTTCATACAATGCTTTAAAACTTTCTTTTGAACGTTCTCCTAAAGAAAGGGTAATTCGTGTATCCGGATACTTAGCTTTAATTTGATCAAGCATTCCTTTTAACCGTTCATCTGTATAATAACTATCTTCACCTGCTTGAATGACAAAAGTTCGATATCCTAATTTATATCCTTCTTCACAGCATTTTAAAATTTTATCTACAGTTAACCGATATCTTTCTACTGTATCTACTTTGTAGTTGATCCCACAATATTTACATCCCATTTTGCAGTAATTAGAGATTTCTATAAGACCTCTCAAATATACTTTATTCCCATAATAAACTTGTTTCTTTTCATTCCCCTTTTTGAATAAATAGTCAGTATCTTTATTAGTGATATTATTCAAAATGAATAAGTACTCATCATTATCTAAAACTTCATTATCATATAGTTTGTCTATTAGATTTTTTACTTTTAATGATGATTCAGTACTTGGCAATGCATTTTTTTTTACTTTAGGAAATATTGTGTTCATGTTAATCAACTCCTTGTCCTTCCTTATTATATATAAAGCACAAAAAAATCTTCGTAACATATGTTACAAAGATTTGTTTTTTTTATTATGTAAATAGTTTATAAATAAAACTATTTATACTAAGCAACTATTAGAAGTCTGGTATATCAGAATCTTCTTCCGCTGTTACCATATTATCAAATGATGATATTTCCTTATTAAATGATAATTCTATTGGTACAGGAGATGTTGCTCCCTGACGGTTTTTAGAGATCATAAGATCTACTGTATTCTTATTAATAGCATCTTTATCATAGTAATCTTCACGGTACAGGAATAAGACAATGTCAGCATCCTGCTCAATCGATCCTGAATCACGTAAATCGGCCATTAATGGACGTTTGTCATCTCTACGTTCAACTGCACGAGATAACTGTGATAATGCTATGACAGGGATTTTAAGTTCGCGTGCCATTTCTTTAAGTGTTCTTGATATTTCACTAACTTCGTTTACACGATTAGCAGTAGGTGTTCCCCCACTAAGTAACTGTAGGTAATCAATAACAACTAAATCTAATCCTTTGTCTTGTTGTAGTTTTCTACATTTTTGACGAAGGTCTGTTACTTTTACAGTCCCTGAATCATCAAACATGATATTTAATTTACTAAGTGATTCTTGAGCAAGCGATAATTGTTGCCACTCTAGATTATTTAATTTACCTGTTCTGATTTTAGTTGAATGGATGCGTGATTCACTACTTAATATCCTAGATACTAATTGATCACTACCCATTTCCAAACTGAAGAATGCGACTACAGGTTTTCCTGGTAATTTGGCAACGTTTCTAGTTATATTTAAAGCGAAAGCTGATTTCCCCATTGATGGACGTGCAGCTAAAATAATTAATTCGGTTGGTTGTAACCCTAGTGTGAATTTATTCAACATTCTGAATCCTGTGTCTAATCCTGTTATATCTCCATGATTATCTTTTGCTTTTTCGGCTTTTTTGATAACTTCCTCAGTAACTTCAGCAATTCTAATAAAATCACTAGTTCTTCTTTCCTTTGCGATATCAAATATAAGTTTCTCACTACTATCAACAAAGTTTATTGCGTTATCTGATTTATATCCATCTTCAATAATTGAATGGCAAGCTGCCATTATTCTTCTTGTAATAGATTTATCTTTTACGATATTAATATAATTATCTAAGTTGGCAATAGAAGGGACAGTTTTTGATAAATCGAATATATATTCTGATCCACCAGCTTCTTGAAGTAAACCACGTGAATCTAGTAGACTTATCAAAGTTGTATAATCAATTACTACGTCGTCTTGGTAAAGGTCTACCATTGCTCCGTAAATCTTTTTATGTCGATATACATGGAAGTCATCGACTTCAATTTTATCAACAATACTCTTCATTGCTCCTTGATCGAAAAACACACTACCTAAAACAGACTGTTCTGCTTCCTTGTTATGTGGAGTCATTCGTTCCATAGTATCTCCCCTATTCTTCTATTACTAGAACTTCTAATGTAGCCGTTACATCTTTATGAAGTTTAATTTCTACTTTTTGATTCCCTAATGATGTGATGTTTACTTTGACGTTAATTTTTCTTTTATCTAATTCGATTTGATGTTGTTTCTTAAATTGCTCAACGATTTGTTTGTTTGAAATTTTACCAAAGAACTTACCGTTTTCGCCAATTTTAACATAAACTCTAACTGGTAATTTCTCGATTTTTTCTTTTAAAGATTTCATTTCTTCAAGTAATTTCTTTTCAGTTTCTTCTTTTCTTACTTTTTCACTTTCAATTGATTGAAGATTTTCACTTGTTGCTTCAATCGCTGTTTTATTTGCTAATAAGAAGTTACCATATCCTGTTGCTACATCGATTACTTCTCCTTTTTTACCTTTTCCTCGTAAATCTTTAATTAATATTACTTTCATTGGTTTTTCCTCCTGTACAGCTCCGTTTAGTAAGTTGATTACATCTAATCGTACTTTACTCATATCAAATTCTTTGATTTGTGCACCTGCATTATTAAGGTGCCCTCCTCCTCCAAATTTTTCCATTAATACTTGTACGTTAAATCCTTCCAAGCTTCTTGCGCTAATTCCAATTTCACCTTCATCTAGTCTACCTATTGCAAACGCTGCTACAATGTCTTCTATATCTAGAAGCATATCAGCTACTCTTGCTAGTAAGTTTCTTGATGAGTCTATTTGATCTGGAATAACTACGATACTGAATTTTTTATGTACAACTTCAGCTATTGTTAATAATTGTGATTTAAGTTGAATCTCTTCTAATCCTTCACGTAATATTGTTTTTACTTTAAATGTATCTGCTCCATATTTACGTAAAATTGCGCAAGCTTCAAATGTTCTTCCACCTGTACGGTACATGAAGTTGTTAGTATCTACCATAATACCGGATAACATAATAGTTGCTTCAAATTTATTTAAATGAACTTCCTTACTTGATAAATCAATCATCTCTGTAACAAGTTCTACACTGCTTGAAGCATATGGTTCAACGTGATTAATTAAAGCCAATTCGATAGAATCACTTAGTTTTCTATGATGATCAATGATTACCACATTTTTAGTTCTAAGTGGTAATTTTTCATTTGTCGTTTGTCCGAATGAATGATGATCTACTAATATTAGTAAATCTTCTCTGTTGATCCAATCTAGTGCATTGCTTGAAGTGATTAAGTAATCTAAGAACACTACATACTCGTATTCCATCATCTGGATGATTTTAGATACCGTCTTATCAACTTCATTTTGATCAAGAACGATATAGGCTTCTTTGTTAAAAGCATGAGCCATTTTTAAAATTCCCATAGCTGCACCTAGTGCATCTGTGTCAGGGAATTTATGTGGTGATATAAACACTCGATTTGTTTCTTCAAATAATCGTTCTAATTTTTGAGTGTTAATTCTTGTTGTGATACGAGTTCGTTTTTCAACTGTATTTGAGTTTCCACCAAAGTAACTTAAATCATTACCTTCAATGTTTACTACTATTTGATCTCCACCTCGTGACAGTGATAAATCTAAACTAGCTTGTGCAATATCTCCTAGTTTGTTAATTTTAATATTTGCACATGCAAATCCTCCACTTAGTGTAACCATTAAATCATTCTCTTTAGAAATATTTGCAATTTCCTCAATGATCTTAAATTCATCTTTTACTAATTCATGTAAGACTTCTTTACTCATCACGGCAGTTAAGCGAGATGTAGATATTGGGATAAGATAAAAACTAAATTTATCGGCCCAAGATTCTAATGCTTCTAGGTATTTACCTTGAAGGTAACTACGCTCTGCAACATCTAGAACTGCTATAGCATCACTTAGGTTATCAAGATTCAAAACAGCCACTACATCTGTATTGGCTTCATATTTTCGTTTTGTATCTTCACGTTCTGTGATGTCTGTGAAATATAATATATTGTTTCTGAAATCATTTAATATTTCAAATTCATTAATATATATTTTTAATGTTCCGTGATCAAATTGATCTGTTTGTAATAAATCAAATAGCTCTTTAGAAATGGTTTCTATACTTCTACCCTCTAAGATGTTTTGAAAGATTACTTCTTTGGCAAATGTGTTTGCCCATTTAATCATAAAACGATCATCATAAATGATTACACCTATCGGTAATTCCTCAACAACTATCTTCTCAGCTACATCTTTACTCTTCAATGTATCCTGAGTTTGATGTAGTTTCTTTTGTAACCATCCAATGCGAATATCCTTCTTCTTATAAATATACATTTGAATATACGTATTCAATAATACCAATAATACGAATACACTAAACGCAATTACAAATACTAAATTGTTTCTACCTATATAGAAGATAACAATGATTGATATGATTGCTGTTGGAATTATGAATTTACGAAGTTTATTACCCATAATATCACCTCTTTTATCTTGATAATTATAACATAACTATTAGGTTATTTCAAAAATTTAATATATATATATATATATTATTAGACAAAAAAAAGACTCTTTCGAGTCTTATTCTTTAATAAATGGAAGCAACGACATATGTCTTGCTCTTTTGATTGCAACCGCTAATTGTGGTTGGAATCTTGATTTAGTTCCGGTAACACGTTTTGGTAAGATTTTACCTCTATCACTAATGAATCTTTTAAGTAATTCTACATCTTTATAATCGATCACTTTAATTTTATTATCAGTGAAAAAACATCTTTTTTTACGTCTTTTACGGAATCC
>SDWO01000065.1 GCA_004195325.1 Candidatus Izemoplasma acidinucleici
TCTCGGAGATGTGTATAAGAGACAGGTCTAAAGATTTGTGTATATAAATCACGGGTTACATATGTACAAAGGAAAAGCACACAAATCACATAAGTAATACGTCATAAGATATTTTAACTAAAATCAACATTACGAAATCTACAGATGATATTACTAGAACAAGATAATAGTTCGTTTAGAATAAATAACAGTGAGCCGTATCACAAATAATTGCAACTTATGACATGTACAGCATAACAAAGCCCATGATGGCTTTCTGTTTACACAAAATATCATTGTTTAACAGTGTCAACGTTGCGTGTACAGTGATAGTATTGTGTTATACTATGCATTCCCATATAATGAGATATAACGAGAAAAGGACAGGTGATAGAGATGAGAATAAATAAGAATAAAACCACAATGTTATTATTGTGTTTTGTATTCGCTTTGCTATTGTCAGGATGTGATATTATCCGAGATAATAATTTTGAGAAGTCATATGATTATAGTACGGTTACCGGAAAATTGATTGAAGAATGCGAAGAAGATTGTATTGATAACGAAAAAGATATTTTAAATCAGTTAAGTGTTATGATTGAGACTCTTAATGATTATCTAGTTGAAAATGGTTATGCTACTGAAAGATGTGATACGAATCAAGTTGTTGAAAGAGAATGTTTTGAGAGTATAGAGCAAAACGGGTGGTCTTTATATTTAGATCATAAAGAGTATTTACTCGGATTGCTAGAACATGATTATGTAAAAGTGAGAAATGGTGTTAAAACAACATTATTAATTGATCCATGTTCAGGGATATCGTGTCCCATGAATGTGAATCTTTATCTATATATGAATGAAAGTGTTCTCAGTATTTACTTTTTTAATACTGTAACAATTTTTAATTATTCTGATGGATTTTCATACGAGACTTTTTATGCAGATAGTTTTAGTAGTCAAGAAAACTTATGTAGTAGATACGAGTATGGGAATGATGCTCATACTTTTTATATTTATTGTAATGATGAGGAAGGCGAGATCACTTACAAGGAAATTGAACTATCAGAAGGGGTGAATACGTTTCTTAGACAAGAACCAAGTTCTGGGGTCTATTACACTATGTCAGTTGGTGATTCAGAAATGGAGTATCTATACTCCCAAAGTAATGATTCATGGTTTTATCAGATTCAGTCAAAAGATATTGAAGTTTTCGATAGAGAATATATAAGAGGTAATGGAGAAATAGGCTCTAATAGTAAATATTTTATCACATTGAATGCATTATTGATCGATGATTGGGATCGTGTAGTAAGAGAAGATGATTCTAGTGGGGGCATACGTTATTATCTTTATAACGGTGACCAAAAAATTAATAATATTGCTGGTTATGAGTTTAGAGTATATAATAAGGGAGACAAACTTGAGCTTGAATTAAGTATAACAAAGATTGATTTTAATGTATTTGCAGAAAAAATAGATAGTGAATTAGGCATTAATGGAAGAAACTCTATAGCAGGTATTATTATCGAACTTAATGAGTTTATGAAGCAACCAGAAAGTTATATTGACGAACATGATTTTATATATGAGTTTGATGATGAATACTTCATTGAGTTCTTTATGAACGATGATGAATAAGATACTGTATAATTGAGTGAAGGTAGTAATTGTAATATGAAACATATGAGGGGGATAAAATGAGTAATATACCAAAAAAATTAAAACAATATAGAAAGAAACATAAGATATCCCAATCAGAGTTTGCTAAGAAACTTCATGTTACAAAACAAGCAGTAAGTAAGTGGGAAACTGGAAAAGGGATGCCTGATACAACAATCATTCCGTTGATAGCTGAAGAACTTGGAATATCAATTGATTCATTAATGATTGGAGGCAGTAAGAATAAGCAACGTTTCTATCGATATGGATTTATTGCATTTTGTATATTGATTGTGGTTCTAATCTCACCATTCATAATTGGTGAAACACAAAAGAGAATGGACTTCAATGAAATGAAAAACAGCATAGAAGAACAAACAGGACTTGATTTACCGAACAAAGGTGAATTAGTTCAAAGTGACTTTTCTAACTGGATACAGTTTGGAAATAGTGTGAATGTTGAAAGAATGAGTTTCATAGTTTTTAAAGAGTATGAACAAACAGAAGAATTCGAAGAACTTCTAGAGGGAGACATAAAGTGGATAACATCAATTAATGATCCCTTAAAGGAACAGATACCTCTACATCTTCATTCATATACAACAGATGGTGATTACTATATCCTTTATAATGTTGTTAATGAGACATTTAATGAGGAGTTCGCTGAACCAGATGCAAATAAATATCTGTTTATTGTTTACCAAAAAGAGAACAATAGGTTTATTATTTTTGATTATACTCTAGGTGTCGATTGATAATACAAACATAAAAAGTTGCAACTAAAATTGATACAACGAGCCGTATCACAAATGACCCAAAAGAATACGGAATATATCTTATTTGGTACTATCCTCACGAGAAAGCGCCTTTTTTTATAGTATATGGTAAAATAGTTGAAAGGAGTGGATGGAATGATAAATATCTTAAATATGGATTACAGAATTCATGATGAGTGGTGTAAGGAGTTTTATTCTCAATACATTAGTGAAAGAGACAAGGTCTGTGTACTTGCATTTAGCTTTAGAGAATCTCAAATCTCTAGCTCAGATGAGTGGTTATCATATTATGGAACAGAAGAAGGGATTTATTATAGAGGTATTGTTGAGTCTTATGTGTCGTTTGGGATATCAGAAGAGTGTATAACGTTTGTTAATTATTTTAGTCACACTAAAGAAGATATAATTAAAATTATTAATGATTCCACAATTCTATATCTACCTGGCGGGATTCCAACTAGTTTCTATGACAAGTTAGTGAAGAAAGAATTGCTAAACATAATATCAGATTATGAAGGAGTAATAATTGGTTGTAGTGCAGGAGCTATGATTCAAATGGATGAGTATTTTATTTCACCAGATAAAGACTATCCAGATTTTGCTATTGAACAGGGGATAGGGTTACTATTTGGTTTTGGTGTAGAGGCCCATTTTGATGGATCAAATGCACAATTAGAATCAATAGAAAAGTATATGAAGATTACGAACAATCCTGTTTATGCCATAGGAGATGATGGGATACTTATTGTTGATGGTACTGGAATAAAACTTTATGGAGATGTTGCAACATTCAAGAATGAGGACTGATGATAGATGCAATTGTGCATTTATAATTTTTTATATCTAACTTACTAACAAGTAATTACTTATTTAATTAGTGAAAATGCAACGGTAGGAGTAAAGGTTAGAATAGTGGTAGTTGCATGATTATTTAAGACTTAATTTTCGAAGATGTGATATAATTATAGATGGTGATAATATGAAATTAATATACGCGACTAAAAACAAATCTAAATTAAATCATATGAGCAAGATGTTGGAAGGTACTTCATTTGAAGTCATAGGATTAAATGAAATTGAGAAAGAACTGATTGAGCCGATCGAGGATGGAATTACACCATTAGAAAATGCAACTAAGAAAGCGCTGGGGTACTATAATCAATTAAAGAAGCCAGTGTACTCAACAGATAGCGCATTGTATTTTGAAAATGTAGACGATGAAGATCAACCAGGTGTATTTATTAAAAGAATAAATGGAAAGAATCTCAAAGGTAAAGACTTTCAAAAACATTATATTGAAATAGCGAAGAAGTATGGTGGATTGATTAAAGCAAAATACATGAATGCAATTTGTGTTGTATTTAATGAGAATAAAATAAGGCAGTATAGTGAAGAAGATATTCATAGTGAAGAGTTCTATATCGTTTCGGATCCTCATCCATATTTTGAGGAAGGATTTCCACTGAACTCTCTATCTGTTCATATAGAGACAGGTAAATACTATAACGATATGAAGGACTACAAGGCAAAAGGATCAATGGATGAAGGATTTAGAAAATTCTTCAAATCAATAGACAACTAGAGGTTTGATATTTTCAAGTTCCATCAAAAATGTTTGGTGAATGAGTTAAAATACAACAAAGCCCTTCGGGGCTTTTTTATTGCAATTGCTATGGATTTGGTCCTTTTTATTTTCCTACACGTCATACCTTGACAGATTAGGTAAGAAGTGATATAACTAATACATAAACTAATTAGGTATGGAGGATGACATGGAAAAGAAAATTATTGAATATGTAAATTATCACTTTCATTATGACAAAAGAAGTGACCTTGATGAAGTGAAAAAGGAAATAGTAGGTAACTTGATAGATCGTTACCATGACTACGTGAGTGATGGATATGATAAGGAAAAGGCTTATATAGATACGATTAAATATCTTGGAGAGATTTCAGAGACAATTGATACTAATGATGATGAACTGATGGGTAAAATGAATTGGGCTTTGGTAGCAATGGTGACTGTGACTGCACTTGCTTATTGTGCGGCATTACTATCACTATTCTCTAGCTTTACTGGCTTGTTGGTAGCTTTAGCTAGTATTGTTTTGTTTGCTACATCTGCATATTATTTATATGCAAAATCTCAATTTGAAAAAAAAGAGAAATTTGATTTAGAGCTACAGAGAATAAACATGAGAACAATTATGAGATACTTTCGTATTAATTATCTTGCGTGGAGTGTTTCGTTAACTTTTTCAATTACAGGACTTGTAATGGGTGTGATTTTCTTACTCACATCTGAAAACATCGCAACTTTGCTGATACAAGACGAGCTTCTGTCATTTGTAATTGGTTATGCAGTAGTAACTTTCATTGTATTTGTGGCCGTACTCTCTGTGTTAAAACTTATTGAAAACAGGTTATATGTACAATATAAACACATTACTGGAGAAGATGTACCTGATGTTATGTTAAGAAATCTATTTGGTGGTGTAACATTTTTATTTAAAGTGAACTGGTATTTAGTATTCTTAGTGTTCTCATCAATTGGAATTATGTTTACTTCAGTTACGTATGTTCATTCCGGGCATTGGGAAGTTAGTGGAGTTTATTTTGGCTTTATTATAGATTTACCATTATTATTCGTTCCTATCTTATTTTCAGCCGGTGTGCTCATAGTAATTATTGTTAAAAAGAATATGACTAAAAGAGGGATGTTTTTACTAAATGTTATTAATCTATTAGGATATATGGGAATAGGATACTTTTATGAGTTCTATAGCGTTCATCACTTTTCAATGATATTTGAAGCTACTGTAGTTTTATCTGTTGTCTTATTTGCTGTACATTTCATGGTTCTGGGTTACAAAAAGAAATACCACAAGGTTCTAAATTGAACATAGTAGGTGACTTATTAAGAGGGCATACAGCATCGATAGTATTGTCAATATTATCAGAGAATGACTCTTATGGATATGAATTGAATAAAACTATGGAAAGAACAACAGACGGTAAATTAATGTTAACAGAAGCAACTTTATATACTGTTTTCAAAAGACTTGAGAAAAATGAGTATGTGAACTCTTATTGGAAAGATGGAGTGAACAATGTAAAAAGGAAGTACTACTCAATTACAGAAAAAGGGATTGAGTATTTAAAAAGCCAAACTGCAGCATGGATTGAATTAGAACATACCATGAAGAAGTTTTTGAAATTGTAATAAACACAATAGAGTAGATACCAAATAAAAAGGTGTCTACTTTTTATTTGCTCTCCATGAGAGCATTTTATAGAAAAATCAAGGAGTGATATGATGAAAGTGCTGGAAATAGAAGATATGAGAATTTGAGATAGATAGTGTTATTGGTGTTTTCTTTATTAAGGTAGAACATCAATATAGTAACTTTCATTCGCCAATGTACTGTTTTGACTTTGAATCATTAAATGGTAAAATGGTATTATATGAACATGCAGATATGAAGTGGCTTAGTTAGGAAGGGTTACAGATGTTGGACTAGGCATAGGAAGACTTACAAAATAAGAAATTAAGAGAAGGAAACAAAATAAGGATTGGGGGAAAAATATATGAGCAAAAGTAGTGGAGGAAGTAAGTTAACGACTTTTATTAAATTTACAGGTGGATTTTTAACTCTTTTAGTCGCGATAGGTGGATTGTATTTAGGCTATCTTACTTATGGTAAAGATGGAGATACAACAATGCCAACTTGTAGGGTTAGTAATCAAACAATTGAAGCAGGTGAGTTAACTCAAAATGATTGGACAAAAGTGGTATATGATGTTTACGACAACGAAACCACTAATGTTTTGTTGGATTATAATGATGATAATTTAGTGTATGATACAGTAGGAGAATACGAGGTATATGTGTACTGTCAAGATGAGGCAAATAATAAACGAACCATTGATATGATGGTTTCAGTTATTGACACAACAAAACCAACATATGATGTTTCAAATGTTCAAATTGAAGCTGGGGAATACGTTGATATAGATTGGGCAACTTACATTTTAAATGAAGAGGATAATAGTACTTCTTTTTTAACCAAAGCAGAGGCAATTGATTCTGTTGTTTATGATAAAGTTGATGTGTACACAGTTGAAGTGACTGTGGAAGATGAATCGGGAAATAAAAAATCACAAACATTCAGCGTGTCAGTAATTGACACGACTTCACCAAGTTTTGAATTTTATAATGTAAGTATAGGTATTGATGAGCACACAAATATTGATTGGATAACTTATATCCTTAATGAAGAGGATAATAGTGACTCGAATTTATTTTTTGCTGAGGTCTCAGATGGTGTAACTTATTCAAGTCTTGGAGAATATTTTGTTACTGTAAAAGTAGAGGATGAATCTGGGAATTTTTTGGAGAAAGAAGCTATGGTATCAGTTGTAGATAAGACATCTCCTGTAATTACAGTTAATAGTTTGCCGACAGTAATAGAAAATAGTGTGGTTGAGCCTTATTGGCCTTCATACTTCACTGTGCATGATAATATTGATGGGGATATTGATGTTGAGTTATCTAATATAACAGAAAATCTAATTGATACATCTATTGCAGGTGAATACTCTATTACATTGACTGTAACAGATTCCAGTGGGAATATTAGTGAAGAGACTATTATAATCAGTGTAGAATCTTTGATTGAGATTGAGTTTGATGCACCTATTATAGAAGGTGGAGTTCTCCTTCTTCAGCCAGATGAAGTGTACAATCTAGATATTGATTTTATTAAAGCATCACTAGGTGAGGATATCAATGATATAACTATAACAATTGAAGTTAGTGAAAGTGATTTTGCTTCCTTAAACGTTAGCAGATTACACACCCCGTTGTCATACTCTAATGCAATTCAACTTTCTGGAAATACAATAATAACAAGTGATTATTTACCTGAAAGTTTGAGTATGAAATTAGAATTTGAATATTATGGGCAAATAATAGTATATAACATTGAAATAGTACATGATCAAGGAGATATCTATTATAGTGGATTTTCAGGTGGAAATGGTTCTGAGGATTACCCATATCTAATTTCGACATACGTTCAATTAAGAGATTACATAGGTGTCGGGTTAGATTATGATTATGAACTAATCAGTGATATTGATGGTGAAGGAGTTTCAGATTGGGTAGCAATCGGAGACAATGGTGTTGGATCATATGGGATTTTTACTGGTGTGTTCGATGGAGCAGGTCATAGTATAACAAATATTGCTTCCTCATATCAAGTTCGAATTGAGGATGGATATGGATACGGAGGCTTGTTTGCCAGTACAGAAAATGCGCTAGTGAAGAACCTTAGCTTGGCAGGTGAATTCAATTATACTGCACAAGATGGTGGTGTAGTATATGTAGGTTCAATCACTGGTAATGCAGTAAGTTCATCCTTTAAAAACATAGAGGTTAATGGTAGTGTTAAGTTCGATGACTTTTACTCTGATGGGGAGATTGTTCTAGGCGGAGTAATTGGAAGCGCTAATGATGTTTTAATGTTCAAAATTGACAGCAGTGTCTCAGTATTCGGTAAACGCAATCGTAATTCTGAGGTTGGTGGAATAGTTGGATACATGACAGGTAGTGTTGTGAGCAATGCTATAAATAGAAATGATGTTTATGGACAAGCTTCTGAAGCTTTTTGTATTACTGGGTGGTGTACTAGCGTTGATACTCATGTTGGAGGAATTGTTGGTCGTTCAGAAAACAACTCATTGGTAACATATGCAATAAATTATGGTGGTATAACTTATACAGGAAGAAATGAAGATATTGGTTCAATTATAGGCGATAGAGATGATACTAATCTAGCAACTTGTTTTTACCAAGAAGGTACATCAGCCTATGCATATAGCAGTTCAGTTGATAGTAGTTTTTCAAGAACAGAGCAACAATTGAAATCTCCAATTACATATGATTTATGGAATAATCCAAACTGGATTATTAACCCAAGTGATTATCCAACATTGGATCACGATGTCTTGGAATAGCCAATAGTAAAGATAACCTTTTGAAGTAATCAGTTGGGGTTTGAATCACTTCCAAAAATAATACTTAAAATAAAAATCCATTGATAAGGGATTTTTATTTTGTCAATATTTCTCCATAGGTGTGAGAGTAATAATATTACTGTGTGATATAATAAATATGAGGTGGATGATATGAATAAATCAATGAAACAAATTATGGAAAAGCAAGATAAAACTACTCTTGTAGTTGCTAGACTTCAGGATGATATTAATCATTTAAGATCAGAGTTAAATAGGTGTTACAAAAAAGTAGCGGAAATTGAGAAAGACTTATTTGATTCAAAGATTAAAGATCCAAAACATTACGTTTTTAACTTGATTGAGAATGATAAAGTAGCGTATAAAGAATTAATTAGAAAATTAAATCAACATCCTGAATTTATGTTAGCCCGTAAACTTGAAGATGAGTACTTAATTAAGAAATATGAGTATTACTTTGCTATAGGTGATTGCTTTAAGATGATAGAGGATGATAGAAAAGAATTATTCACAAAAGACTATTTAAGAAGGCTCGACGAATTAGCTGATGATGGCTGGTTCATGTATCACTTAAGAGCTCCAGAATTCGATTTACTTAACAATAATTCAGATTTTGAAAAGTACTTTGTTGATATCATCTCCAGAGATAACTATGCTTTCCTTGATTATTTTTTAGCTAAAACTCTAAATCCAGGAAGGGATAAGAATGACCTTAGATTGAAAAAGATTAATGATATGAAAGAAGTAATATCAAATCTTAAAGATGGGTACTATAGTAGTGCTGCAAGGACGATGTTTACCTTGTTGGAGAATGATCATACAAATGCAAGTGATATCAAAGTTAGATCATCAGGGCATCAAAGGTCAAAAGAGATTAATAAGTTCGTTACGGATTTAGAATCAAAATACTTGATAAATGCTTGGAATAAGATAAATATATACTATAAATTAATTACCTCTAGTAAAGATAATACGGGTGTCATTAATCGTAATAAATTAGTACATGGTTATTATGATTATGTGGTGACTAATGTAGATATTCTAAAACTTATCTTTATGTTTTCATCATTTAAGGAGATATCCTTCAATATTCAAATCAGACTTGATTTTAAAGAAGATTTAGAACGTGACAAAGCCTTATTGGAAATGATTAATAAAAATAGATAACTTTAAATAGGTTCTTGCGTTTAATACATTAAAGACTTCATTCTTGATTTTTTTGAGACACTAAAGAGTGATTTATATGATATTAAGCATATTTGGCTCTTGAAAACATTAAAAAGATAAGTAGTGAACTTTTTTGACATATATCACACTGAGGACTCTCTAGCCATATGTTTGAGTATGATACTTAACAGTATAGCATTAAAATTTTGAAGTCATTTACGGTTTTCTGTTTATTTGAAAGATGAGTTTCATAATTTTTAGGGAGTAAAAAGTGAAGGAACATTATGGTTCAATGAGATGATGGGTAATTATCACGCAAGAATTAATAGCCCAGAGAAAGTGGATAAACTCCTAAAAAAGTAGTAATATATATATAGAGATGAAGAAAGTGACCCTTATTTGGGTTAGAGGTAATACAAGACTTATTAGATCTTAAAGTTTTGTATAATGCTTATTTTAGTATCGCAAATGAAATTTTTGAGAAGCATATATAATTTGTTTTATAATGAAAGAAGGGTGATTATGAAGGAAAAAGATTTTATAAATGGAATAGAAAGTTTTAAATATGAGAAATACTCCATTGTTTCAAGTAGAGAGAAATTACTAGCATTTACTATTCAGTTTTTAGTTGATAATGGAATATCCTCAACCTTTAACAATTTATGTATTGCTGCATTCAAGTTGTTTCCTGAGAAGTTCTACTTTTCAGAGGATTTCAAGGAGTATCCACATATTGAGATGTTGAATAGGACGCTACTACATTTAAGACCTAAGGAAAGAAATTACGCTATTGGTAATTCAAAAATTCCATATACACTAACTGATGTGGGAAGAGAAATAGCATATCAAGTAAAAAATGATATGATAACAGATAAAGTTACTAATAAAGTAAAACAAGTAATGGACCCTCATAAAAATGAAAGCATTAAATTACTTAGCAAACTAAAGAATTCAGGAATTCTAGTTAAATATGATAATGGATTGGGAATAAGTGATTTTGATTTATTTGATTTCTTTAAAGTTACTCCATATACACAAGAAGCAAGGATAAAAGTAAAACTATCCAAATTAGAACAATATTGTAGTGGGAATAAAGAAGACAAGTATATTAAATTAATAGAAATACTAATAAAAATGTTAGATTAGGGAGATGTAGGGATGAGTGAAAAGAATATTAAAGTAAGAACATCAAGTAGAAAAGTAAAAAGGGATATATTAAACGTTTTTTCAAGAGATTTTATAAAAGTTATAACAGAAATTGTAATTAACTCAGATGATAGTTACAAAAGACTAGAGAACGGAACAGATTTAGATGATCCAAAAGAGATTCATATTTACTTAGACAGAAAAAATAGAGAAGTCAAAGTAATAGATTTTGCTGAAGGGTTATCCAAAGTCCAAATGGAAGATATTTTTGGGGAGTATGGCGGAGATAATAGCGGAGGTAATACTAAAGAAGGTGTTCGAGGTTTATTTGGACAAGGTGCATCGGATGTAATGTATAATGCTGCTATGATAAAACGAAAGGCAATTATCCAAAGCATAAAGAATGACAAATACACTATATGTAAATTCTATTTCAATAATGGTAAGGAAATTAAAGTGTCTAATCCAAGTATACATTTGAAGCAATTACGAGATAGTCTAAAAACTGTCTCTTATACACATCT
>SDWO01000108.1 GCA_004195325.1 Candidatus Izemoplasma acidinucleici
GTCCATAACTCTTTAAGACTTTTACTACCCGATTCCATTTGCGGAAAAGGTCTAAGAGTAAGACATTCTATAGTTTGTTTTATTTGGTTTTCATATATTTCATCTAAAGCACCGTTAATAATAAAACTTCCAACACCCACTCCAAATCCCGAAACAATATGATGATTTTTAGAAACCATCCGTTTTGATAAATTATGCATTAAAACTCTTGCTTCTTGCTTATCCCAATCGCCATATTCCTCAGCACTACCAGAAACAAACAATTTATTTACGTTGAATTTTTTCTCAATGCTACTAAGAATTTTAGTTATTTCTGAGTATTCTTTGACTAAAATTGATGTTATCCCGAATCGTTTTAGATCTTTAATCTTCAATTCTTGTTTTACTTTATCGTAATTGAACTCCTTATCCTCAAACTCGCCATCAGAAGATGTATATTTCTTATCACTGTTGTCTACTTCCTTAAAAAAGCAATAATGCGTTTTTGGAGAATCTCCTAGCAGATCAATTCGGACTCTACTTAAAATTTGCTCTAAGTTTGGATCTTCAAAACTAAATCCTATGAACATAAATGTTTTTGATATCAATTCTCCCTTTAACTGTGTTGTAAAAAGTGCTCTCGTCTGGTTGTAGATCTCATAGTCGTCTCTTGTAAGAACAGCTTCATCAGGAAAATCTTTATCACCATGCATTTTATAAACTACCACATCTCTATTAGGCTTATAATTCTTCATTTGATTTTGTCTTACTTTTTTGTCGACGATCTTACCATTTTCTGATAGTGTGTCTTCTATCACAGAATCATAGTTAGTACTCCAATAAGTGTCAATCGGTAAACGACTTAATATATTCATGTTTTCATTTTTTTGGGCAGTTCTTTGAAACTCATCAACAATTAATTCATTTATTGACTGTCTGCCATTTGCATTAGTGTGATATTGAGCTAACGAAACCAAATCATCTTCTCTGTCAATATCAAGTTCCAATTCGTCTGCAATATCTTTTAACAGACCTTTCCAATCTACAAATCCAGAGCTTCTTGATAACCCTGCACCAGCAAATATGGCTAAATTAGAATTTCTTAGTTCTTTAATGATATTTTTTTCAATTCGTCTATTCATGTAACCGCTCCTTTATAATATTTAACCACCTTCATACGTTAGTCAACTTCACATCTCTATAAATGTATTTATCGCTAATCTTCACGATTACAAACCTTGCTGTTTTCATAATTATTTCCTACAAAAAACACATACTTAAAGCGAAGAGTCTTAATTTTTTGTCTATATTAGGATATCGTTTAAAAATCACATTTAATATTCTCTTCATCATCTGTTTTGATATCAGCTACAATTTCTTTAATCATTTTGAAAGTTCTATTTGCAGTGTAAGTATTCCCACTTACATAAAACCAGTTTTATAAGCTTTAAGTCCATCACAAAATGCAAACTAAATATTGTAACAGGGATCACCTACTTTTGTGGGGTTATAACCCTTTGTAGCTCCTTCATGATGGCATTCTATATTTATGACACTATGATCTCATTTTTTACTACTATTTCTCAATAACAATCTCAAACCCATTTGCATCAGACCAATCTGTTGACCATCCAAACTCCGTAACTGCAAAACGCCAAGTCATAGGGAAATAGGTGATATCTTTATATAATAATACAGGGTAGTCTTCACTCTTATTGTTAATTGTCTGACCATTGACCTTAACACCAAATGATGCTAATTGTGCATTCATTTCACGACCAAGCGTATTATATGAGCCTAAGAAGTTCTGCTGTAATACGCCTACAGAATCACTATTGTTAATACTTAACCCCTCTTGTGCACTAAAATCTAATGTTAATCCTATGCCGCTTAAATAATCTGAAGTCATTGGAAAATAAGTGACATTGTTATAAAGTAATACAGGGTATTGACTGTGTTTGATATCTAGTAATTGTCCATTCACCGTTACATCAAATTCTGGTATAGATACGATAACATACGTTGTATCACTTACTGTATTAGTACTTGTGACTGTTGATGAACTTGAAGACGTTGAACTATTTGTGGTACTTGAACTACTACTAGAAGTAGTATAAGGACAGACTCCATCAGTATGTAAATGTGGACCATATCCATGATGATAATGGTAATAGCCAAGTCCACTTTTGTTGTTGTTGTCTTTATGTCCACCATTGCCATCGGTTCGACCTGAATGAGTAAAAGATATTGATGAGACCATCAAACTCATGATCATAATTAATATTACCAAAACACGTTTATTGCTTTTTCTTAGCTTCATATTATCTCCTCGTTTGTCATTAATGTTATGTGATATATATCTTAAGGATTAACACTGTTCATGTGAATGTATATACTCATTCACATGATAGAACATCCTTTTAAGTGATTCTTACAGATACACTAGAGGTACAAGCTGCATCACCAAAATCTACTACAGCATGCCACCTTCTATTATCTGGTATAACAACAAATACTACTGATTGTGTGATTTGACCACCGATGTACTCATAATCATTACCTGACTTATATCTTGCTAAATTTAAGTCATCTAATAACATAACTTTACAAGAGTTATTAGGTATAGTGACTTCAACTGTTTTACCTAGTAGTTGATAATCTAATGGATAATATAAATAATTCAAAATATCACCTCCAAGTAATTCGTACAATTGTTATTGATTTTAATTGGATGACATAAACTATGGAGGCTGTCTCTTATACACATCTCCGAG
>SDWO01000116.1 GCA_004195325.1 Candidatus Izemoplasma acidinucleici
GGGATTACGCGTGGGTTAGCCCAAGCGGGAGCTAACGGTGTATGGATTGCTAGAGATATAGTATCTAAATTATAGGAGGTTATTATGAGTGGTATTGTAGTTGTAGGAACACAATGGGGAGACGAAGGTAAAGGTAAAATTACCGACTTCCTAGCAGGAAAAGCAGATGTGATTGTTAGATTCCAAGGTGGAAACAACGCGGGGCACACAATAGTGTTTGATGGGAAGAAATTCGCATTACACTTAATACCATCTGGAATTTTTAGAAAAGATGCTATCAATGTAATGGCAAACGGTATGGTTATAAATCCAAAAGCAATGTTAGAAGAATTGGAAATGCTTAAACAAGGCGGAGTAACTGAATTCAACTTGGCTATTAGTGATCGTGCTCACATAATTCTTCCCTACCATATTGTATTAGATGGAATGCTTGAAGAATTAAAAGAGGATAATAAAAAAGTAGGAACAACCAAAAAAGGGATTGGACCTACATATACAGATAAAGCTTCAAGGATAGGAATAAGAGTTTGTGACTTTGTTGATGATGAAGTATTCAAAGAGAAACTTACAGACAATCTGAATTACTACAATAAGATATTTAAACTGTTTGGTAAAGAAGAACTTAATACTGAAGCCATTTACCAGGAGTACTTAGAGTATGCTGAAGCAATGAAACCGTATGTTACAGATACTGGGGTTTTACTAAATAGATTACTTGAAGATGATAAAAAGGTTGTATTCGAGGGTGCTCAAGGAGCTTTGTTATGTATGGATCATGGAACATACCCATTTGTGACATCTAGTTCTCCTACGGCAGCTTCTGTGCCTGTTAACACGGGAGTATCACCTAAGTACATAAATGAAGTTATTGGTATAACTAAGGCGTATTCTACTCGTGTTGGTAGTGGATTCTTTGCTACTGAATTTGATGATGATGTAGCTCATCAAATCAGAGAAGTAGGACATGAATACGGAACAACAACGGGAAGGCCTAGAAGAATAGGTTGGATTGATACTGTTGTTTTAAGACATACAAAGCGTATCAGTGGCTTAACCGCTCTATCAGTAATGCTATTGGATGTTTTAAGTGGTGTTAAAACATTACAAGTTTGTGTAGCTTATAAATTAAATGGAGAGATCATTGATTATATGCCAGCCAGTATTAAGGATTATGAGAAGTGCATTCCTATATACATGGAGATTCCAGGCTGGGACGAGGATATCACAAAAGTGACTAATTTTAGCGGTTTACCAGTTAATGCACAACTGTATTTAAATAAGTTGGCAGAATTAGTAGGTGTTGAAGTAGCTATATTTAGTGTTGGTCCAGACAGAACACAAACAGTTGTATTGAAGGAATTAATTTAGAGTGATGTATTTTTAATCACTCTTTTTTATTGTATAATGATTCCTATGGAGGTGGTTTTGTGAAAAGAAGACTTATTTTAGTACTTATGATACTGCTACTTGTTTTCTCAATCTATAAAGAACCTATAAATGACACCATTGATGCGATAGGTGGTGCTACCAATGATACTTACAATGTTGATATAGACTCACAAGCTGGTGCATCAGAAGATGAGGATGATGATTAATGACTATTATTATTTCTACAAGCTTGATAGTTACAATACTTTCATATTTTTTTTACAAAGAAATTCACAAGTATAGATATTACTTATATGCAGGATTTGGCATTATTGTGCTGTTGTTACTAGATGAACCCAACATAGTTTCATTAGGATATATTCCTTTTGGAACCTTCTTAGTTGTTATGTACGCAGGAGTTTTAGAGAAGAGTACAATTAGAAAAAGGTTGTTTATGGTTCGAGCAGAATTGGCAGTGATTGGCGGAATACTACTGATTCCACATGCATTTGGGTTTATTGAGTTTTTATTAGATGATTACAAAGGACCACTAATGATATTCTTTCTATTTGGTATACTTAGTGTTATTATTCTTATTCCATTGTGGATTACATCATTTACTTTTGTTAGAAAAAAGATGGGATATAAGAACTGGAAAAGGCTTCATCAGATTGCTTATGTATTTTATGGTTCCGTTTTATTTCATTTGATTCTTATGAAAAATGAGAGAATGTGGATATATATATTGATTCTATCAGTATATGTTTTACTTAAATCACCAGAATGGGTTAAGGTAATTAAAAAAAAGCGCTAATTAGCGCTTTTTTTTTAGTTTATTTTTCTGTCGATAGCTTTTCCTATTTTACGGATGCTAACCATTAATTCTTCAAATTTCTTAGGTTTTAAACTTTGAGCTCCATCACTAAATGCTTTTTCAGGCTCATGATGAACTTCTATAATTAGACCATCAGCTCCTGCAGCTACACTTGCCATAGATAGAGATTCAACTAAATCCCATTTTCCTGCAGCATGTGAAGGATCAATAATAACTGGTAAATGGCTTAGTTTCTTCACAATAGGGATAGTAGATATATCTAATGTGTTTCGTGTCATTGGTTCAAATGTTCTAATTCCACGTTCACATAAGATAACATTTTCATTTCCACCAGCCATAATATACTCTGCACTCATTAACCATTCTTCAATGGTGTTGCTAAATCCACGTTTTAACATAATTGGCATTTTAGATTTCCCTAGTTCTTTTAATAATGCGAAGTTTTGCATATTTCTTGCACCTATTTGAATGATATCAACATATTCTTCAAACTGCCCAATATGGTCTTTATCCATTAATTCAGAGATAACAAGTAATCCGTTTTTGTCTGCAACTTCTCTTAAGATTTTTAAACCATCTAATCCCATTCCTTGATAAGAATATGGGGATGTTCTTGGTTTATAAGCTCCACCTCTTAGAATCTTCGCTCCAGCAGCTTTTACCTTTTCGGCAATAATCTCTACTTGTTCTCTTGATTCTACACTACAAGGACCTGCCATAATTACTATTTCATTTCCACCAATCTCAACATCTTTTACTTTGATGATAGTATCTTCGCTCTTAAGCTTCCTATTTACCTTCTTAAAGGGTTCTTGGATTCTTAGGACACTATCAACACATTGGTATGCGTAAAGCCTGTTGATATCATATTTTGCTGTATCACCAACTACACCAAATACTTGGTATGTTTGTCCAAGACTTGAATGTATTTCAAATCCTTCTTCTTCTAATTGTGATATTAGATCTTTAACATCTTGTTCTACTGTATTTCTTTTTAATTTAACAATCATCGTTTTCACGTCCTTTGAGTAGTTCTTCTATTCCTTTTTTATAACTTTCAAAACCAAAGCCCATAAATGTATTCACACATGCATCTTTGATTACTGATGTTTTTCTAAATTCTTCTCTTTGTGTTATATCTGATAAGTGAACTTCTACTACTGGAATATTAACACTTTTAATTGCATCGTATATTCCGTATGAATAATGGGTAAACGCTCCAGCATTGAGAATTACTGCGTCATAGTTATCATTTGCGAACTGGATTAAGTCGATAAGAATACCCTCATAGTTTGTTTGCTTTGTATCTGTTTTGATAGGATACTCAGATTCTAAAGATAGTATATACTCTTCTAAATCCTTATATGATTTATTCCCATAGACTTCTGGTTCTCTAATTCCCAACATATTTAGATTGGGACCGTTAAGAATTAATATATTCATTAAGTTTCACCTCTATCTTTGCTAGTGTTTCCTCTTGTTTGTAGCCCTTTTTTATTACTTTGATGTCAGAATACTTAGTATATAGATGATATCTCTCTGTATACAGCACTTCTAAGTTCTCTGGGTTTTGTAGCAACGGTCTACCTTTTGGATTACACTGCATCAAATCCTGTAGTGACATATCTAGAAATATAATTATACCGTTTTGTTTAAGATTATCAATGTTTTCTTTATTGAGAATGATTCCACCACCTGTGGAAATAGCTTGTGAATGCCGTTTTGAGTATTCCTCGCATAAATCATTTTCTAAAGTTCTAAATACTTTTTCACCATCTTCTTCGAATATAGCAGATATTGTTTTATTAGCTTTTTCTTCTATTTGAAGATCAAAATCTATGACATTTTTATTATATATGGAACCAAATTCCTTTGCATAAAAGGTTTTACCACTCATGGGCATACCGATTAATACTAGATTTAACATATCAAAATAAATCTTTTGATAAATTGATATAGTTAAAGACTGGTTATGTTTTGTATTATTAAACAATTCATTTGCCCTAACTGCTTGATGAACTAGCATAAGTAAGCCATTTACCGCTTTTACATTATAACTTTCAGCTTGCAATAGTAACTTTGTTCTAATTGGATTATAGACTAAATCTACTACTACTTCTAGTTTTGGTAATGACGATAGATCAAAGCCAAATCCGGCTTTGTTATTAGGGTACATCCCTACAGGTGTAGCGTTTATAAGGATTTGGATATCTTTGTAATCTTCAATATCGCTGATATTGAGTTCGGAATCCTTAGGATTTCTTGCAAATACATAGATTTTTGCTGCTTTATTTTTTGTTGAATAGAGTTTAATTGTTCGACTAGTAGAGCCGTTTCCTATGATTCCGATAATCATGTCATTAAACGATATATGATTATGATTACACATGAATTCAAAACCATCATAATCAGTATTATACCCATATAGGATACCCTTGCTATTAATAATTGTATTACAAGATTTAGTTGCTTTTACCACTTCTGATTGATGATCCAAGTATTTAATGACGTCATTCTTATAAGGAATGGTTATGTTTATTGCTGAAAAGGGCTTATTCAGGAAAAAATGATCTAATTCATCTAGCTCAATTAGATTATAATTATGATTATCAATAGATTCATGGATAATCTTTGAATAACTATGTGATAATTTCTTTCCAAGTAAACCTCTCATAAGAACACTACTTTCTTTGCATATCTTTTGATTCATTCATCAATGATACATATACATTTTTAATTTGTGGGGAATGGCTAAAATTAGATGTTTTATTTAAAATGAATTCTTCGCGGCTCGTATCAAGAACTACTTTCTTTGATTCTTTTTTTACAGAACCGATCGCTACAGAAATGTTAAATCTTTGTTGGAGTAACTCCATGATTTCATCATCTAGAGAATCTATTCTAGTTCTAAGGTTTTTTATTTGATCCATGATGTCCCTTCTTTCCTAATTACAGTTTCTAGTACACCATAAGCTGTGATCGCATTAATTACATGTATAACACGATGAACGATACATGGATCATGTCTACCCTGTAAGTTCATTTTTACGTTTTCCATTGTCTTAATATTTACTGTGTTTTGCTCTTTCCCAATTGATGCAGTTGGTTTTATGGCTACTTTGAACACGATAGGCATCCCATTTGTGATACCACCTTGGATACCACCTGAATTGTTTGATTTTGTTTTAATAGTTGAATCGTCTATATATATTGAATCATTTGCTTGGCTTCCAAATAGTGTTGTTATATCAAAGCCTTTACCAAACGAGATTCCCTTAACTGCAGGGATACTAAATAACAGATGAGACAAAGTACTTTCTACAGAATCAAAGAAAGGATCACCATATCCACCATTTAATCCAAGGATGCAAGATTCAACAACTCCACCAACACTATCTTTTTGTTCTTTTGCTTTTGTGATGATTGATTTAAATGTTGACGAACTTAAAGGTTCTAGAGTGGGGAAATCGCTTGATAGAAGCGTATCTAGAATGTCAGTAGTAGGTTCCAAATCTAAAAAACTAACTTCCTTTCGATCCTTAATAGAGTATATATGACTCGCTATCTTGATACCTTTTTTAGCTAAAATTTGAGAACAAATTGAACCAAGTATCATTATTGGAGCGGTAATTCTACCTGAAAAATGGCCACCACCTCTATAATCTTGGTGTCCTTCATACTTTAGATAAGCAGTATAGTCTGCGTGTGAAGGTCTTAATAAATCTGGAGAGTAGTCTTTACTACGCGTATCTTCATTGTAAATTATGAAGGTAAGCGGAGAACCGGTTGTTTTTCCATTAAATAATCCAGAGACTACTTGGTATTCGTCTTGTTCTTGTCTTGGTGTAGACAGATTAGATTTAGGTCTTCTCTTTAACAACTCGTTGTTGATATCATCAAAATTGATTTCGATACCAGCTGGGAGATTGTTAATAACAATTCCAATTCCTTTTCCATGGGATTCACCAAATAAATTAATTACTATATTGTTTCCGAATGTACTCATAATATCACCTATAAATATGACTTAATTTCTTCGACCTTAACTTGCTTAATAAAGCCGTTTCCTAGTTCTTCTACAAGAACCAAGTTTAATATATCTTTTTGTATCTTCTTATCTGTTTTAACTAATTCGTATATATCCTCTTTATTATATTCATAAACCTTTAAAAGGTTATGTTTAGATAAAAGTTTTTTCAATCTTAGTTCGTAATTATAACCTTTAGACATCTTTTGCATCCCTATTGAAATGGCTTCTCCATGCAATAATGCATATTTTGAGGCTTGTTCAACGGCATGGCCTATTGTGTGTCCGAAGTTTAAAATGTTTCTAATGCCTTTGTCCTGAACATCTTGAATTACGATATCTCTTTTGATTGTAATACTTTTGAATATTATTTCTTCAATGTTCGCTTTTATATCTTTTTCTTCAAGGTCTTTAAATAGCCCTTTACCAGCAATCAATCCATGCTTTATGATTTCTGCTATCCCATTATTGAAATGTCTTTCTGCTAAAGTTTCTAGAGTGTTGGGATCTATAAGAACCATTTCTGGTTGGTAGAAACTTCCAATTGCATTTTTCATGTTAACGGCGTTAATACCTACTTTACCGCCAACACTAGAGTCTACTTGAGATAATAGCGACGTAGGTATTTGGATAAATCCAACACCTCTCATATAGGTACTTGCTATGAATCCTGCTAAATCGCCTACTACTCCACCACCTAAAGCGATGACTGTAATGCTTCTAGGTACATTGTCATCAACAAGTTGATTAAGTACCAGGTTAGCGGTTTCCATTGATTTCGAATCTTCGCCTGGAGTTACTATATAGATACCACTTACAGTACATTTAGCTGTAATGTATTCAATATACGTCTTAGGGATGTTACTATCAGTTATAATGACATACTCTTTTGTTATATCAATATAGTTCTCAAGGTCCTTAAGAAGACCTTTACCGATAAATACATCATAACTTTTATCTTTGATTGGAACATTGATTACTTTCATAATATCAGTCCTTTATTTGAATTTACCACCAATTGATTTGAAGTCTTCAAAGAAATGAGGGTAAGACTTATTAACAGCGGTTGCGTTAGTTAGTACTACTTCTTTTTCACATCTTGAAGAGGCGATTGATACCATCATAGCTATCCTGTGATCGTTAAACGAGTCCACAGTTACTCCTCCAGCAAGCATTTTTCGTCCTCTGACGATGATGTCGTCTTTTTCCGAGGTTATGTTTGCCCCTAATAGTTGAAGCGTTTCTACGGTTGATTTTATTCTATCTGATTCTTTGATTCTTAATCTATGGGCATTGATTATCCTTGTGGTCCCTGAACTTAAAGAAGCAAGTAAGGCTACAATAGGACCTAAATCAGGACAATCGTTTATATCCACTACTGTGGATTTTGTTTTAGATAATTCAGTAATATAGCCGTTTTCCGTGAATACTACTTTACCATTCATTGCTTGAATAATATCAATGATAGCCAAATCACCTTGAACTGATTCATGGTTTAAATCTTTAGTTTCAACATAACCACCGATAACACCACCAACTAAATGAAACGCTGATTGAGAGTAATCTCCTTCAATTCTATAGTTGTTAGGGTGGTATGTTTGATTTCCTTCAATGAAATAGCCGTTTTCGATCTCTTTTATTTCTACACCGAACTCTTCCATTACTGAAATGGTTAGATCTATATAGCTTTTCGACTCTAACGGACCATCGATTATGATTGTAGAATCATCTTCTAATAGAGGTAAAGCAAACATTAAACCAGTGAAAAATTGTGAACTCACATTACCTTTTATTTTATACTCCATTGCTTCAACTGAGCCATTTACCACAAGTTTACTATTTTTATACACTAATGGTTTCTCTAGTTTCTCAAAGATATCTTCATATATTGTTTGAGGTCTTTTTAACAAAGATGCTTTTCCTGTAAAGTGTACTTCTTTGTTTGTTAATGAAAATAACGGAATTAGGAATCTAATAGTAGATCCAGACTCATTGCAATTTACAACATGATTGCCTAGTCTAAGACGTTTAACGCCTTTTACAAGTAATCCCTTTTGCTTTTTCTTAAAAGAGACACCCAGTGATTCAAGTGCGGTCATCGTAGCGATGATGTCTTCTGAGTATACAATGTTCTCTACAAAGGATTCTCCCTTAGATAGACCGGCACAGATCAAAGCTCTATGAGATAAACTCTTTGAGGGAGGGGCGGTTACTGTTCCTTCTAAATTAGTGGGAAACAGCGTCACTTGCTGTTTATTCATCATTTTAGCTTCTCTCTTTTATTTGTAGCGGATTGCATTATTTGATGTAGTTTAGGGACATCTTTTGTTTCTAATGCGTCTTTTAATATATCAAGATTCTTTTCAAAGAGTTTTATTTTCTTTAATAGATTATCTCTGTTTTTAAGAAATAACTCAGTCCACAACTCGTGGTTTATCATCGCTATTCTAGTTAAGTCCTTATACGAATCTCCGATAAAAAGGCTTGTATCGTACTTTTCCTCATCACTGTTTACCAAGGATATAGCGATAGAGTGTGTAAGTTGAGAAGTGAAAGCTATAATCTCATCATGAGCATAATCACTAATTCTTGTTACATTTTTAAATCCCATTTGTCTAGCTAATACTTCTATTAAATTTAAAGCTTCTTCAGTATTAGATTCAATAGGTGTAATAACAAAGTTAGCATCCTGGAATATAGATTCATCAGAATATTTAATACCAATCTTTTCTCTTCCTGCGATAGGGTGAGCAAAGACTATTTCAAAATGATCCTGGTTATATATGTCGAGTGTTGCGATTATATTTCTCTTTATTCCAGCTACATCTGAAACAACAGCATCTTGTTTAATATACCTTGCATTTTGCTGCATAAATTTCTTTGTAGCTTCAGGATACAGACAAAGGAAAAGAACATCAATTTCCTTTAGAACATCTTTAGCATTGCTTGTTCCATAGTCAATTATGTTATTTTTTAATGCGTATTCTAAAGTATCAGGATCAATATCAATCCCATAAATCTTGTATGGATATTTACGCAAACATTTAGCGTAAGTACCCCCTATTAAACCAAGTCCTACTATTCCGATGTTCATACAATCACCTGTCTTCATGTAGTTATTATACTATATAATAATATAAAATTTTAGCGAATAATTTGTAAGCGTTTTATATATAGTTGCATTTTGTCTACAAAAATGAGAAAATCAAATAGGAATATAGAAGTGTATCTGAAGGAGGATTTATGGAAAATATTGATTTAAGAATTGCTCAAGAAGCAAAAATGAAGAAGATTATTGAGATAGCAAACGATTTAGGACTTCAAGAAGATGACATTGAATTATACGGGAACTACAAAGCAAAGATTGATTTATCAGTTATAAAGAAACTGGAAACGGCTCCAAATGGTAAGGTAATACTTGTAACCGCAATCAATCCAACACCAGCTGGTGAAGGAAAATCAACAACAACGGTTGGTCTAGGACAAGCATTTACAAAGATTGGTGAAAAAGCTATTATCGCATTAAGAGAACCGTCATTTGGTCCAGTAATGGGAATTAAAGGTGGGGCTGCTGGTGGAGGATATAGCCAAGTTGTACCAATGGAAGATTTAAATCTCCATTTTACAGGAGATATTCACGCAATAACAACTGCAAACAATGCTATAAGCGCAATAATAGATAATCATTTACATCAAGGTAATGCGCTTAACATAGACCCTAGAAGAATTTCTTGGAAACGGGCTATAGATATGAATGATAGAGCGTTAAGAGGTATTGCAATAGGTCTTGGAGGTATTGGAAACGGTATTCCTCGAGAAGATGGATTCAATATTACAGTAGCAAGTGAGATTATGGCTGTATTATGTTTATCATCAGATTTGGAAGATTTGAAAGTAAGAGTAAGAAGAATTGTTGTCGCAGATACTTATAAAAGAGAACCTATCACAATAGGTGATTTAGGTATTGAGGGAGCGGTTACCCTGATATTGAAGGATGCAATAAAACCTAACCTTGTACAAACATTAGAGAACACTCCAGCATTGATACATGGAGGACCGTTCGCTAACATCGCACATGGTTGTAATAGTATCATTGCTACCAATATGGGTAGAAAATTAGCTGATTATGTTATTACAGAAGCAGGATTCGGTGCTGATTTAGGTGCTGAGAAGTTTTTGAACATTAAAACACATCAAGCAGGATTCACACCAGCTGCTGTTGTAATAGTTGCGACTATTAGAGCATTAAAAATGCATGGTGGTGTAAGTAAAAAAGAGTTGGGTCCTGAAAACGTTGAGGCACTAATTGAAGGTGTTTCCAACCTAGAGAGACATATTGATACGGTCAAAGAATTTGGGTTACCATATATCGTAGCTATCAATAGTTTCATCACGGATACTGAAGCGGAAACAAAAGCATTAGAAACATACCTTGAATCAAACAACCATCCTTGGAGTTTGAGTGAAGTGTGGGAAAAAGGTGGAGAAGGTGCAGTTGATTTAGCAAAAAAACTTATCCATGAGATAGATACTAAAGAAAATAATTTCAAAAGAATATATGATCAAGAAGATGATATTAGAACAAAAATAGAAAAAGTTGTTACAAAAGTATATGGTGGAAAGAACGTAGAATTTACTTCTAAAGCCAAATTACAACTTAAGAAGTTCAAGAGGTTAGGTTGGAACAATTTGAGTGTTTGTATGGCTAAAACACAATATAGCGTTTCAGATAATCCAAAATTATTAGGTAGACCTACAGGGTTTACAATCACAATTAGAGAGTTAAGACCATCAGTTGGAGCAGGATTTATTGTCGCTTTAACAGGAGATGTTATGACGATGCCAGGGTTACCAAAAGTACCTGCAGCGCTTAAAATGGACATTGACAAGAATGGTGTAGCACAAGGATTATTCTAAAAGGAGAGAAATTCTCCTTTTTTTTATCAAGGTATTGTGTTCCGCACAGTACTGTGTTATGATTGGTTCAGGAGGTACTAACATGAATGCGCAATTTAAACGAGGAATAGTAGAACTCTGTGTTCTTTCTGAATTAGTTCAAG
>SDWO01000174.1 GCA_004195325.1 Candidatus Izemoplasma acidinucleici
AGAACCAACAAAACATGACAAGTTATTAAATAAAATTGGAAGCAAAATAGTAACACTATTTAAAAAGTAGCGTTATAATTAAAAACGAGGTGAGAGATTATGAAAGAATATGATGTAGTAATAATTGGAGCAGGTCCCGGAGGGATGACTGCGGCAGTATATACTCAGCGTGCAGGATTAAAAACAGTAATGTTAGAAAAAGCCGCTCCTGGTGGTAAAATGATGACGACATATGAAGTAGAGAACTATGTTGGTCTTGGAAATGTTTCAGGATTTGACATTAGTGAAAAAATGTTTAATCATACACAAGAGTTAGGCGTTGAATATCAATACGGAGACGTAGTGAAAATTAAAGACTTAGGTGACTATAAAGAAATCGAAACAGCAAGTGGAGATTTATACAAAGCCAAAGCTGTAATTATCGGTACAGGAACAGTTCCTAGAAGCACAAACGCTCCTGGTGAAGCTAAATTAAGTGGTCGTGGAGTAAGCTGGTGTGCTATATGTGATGGTGCGTTCTTTAAAGAACAAAATATCATGGTTATCGGTGGAGGAAACAGCGCTATTGAAGAAGCTGTTTACTTAACTAAAATGGTAAAACATATTACTGTGGTAAACATTTTACCTACGTTACAAGCTGATCAAAAAGCAATAGATCAAGCTGATGCGACTGGGCAAATGGATTACTTATTAGGATACGAAGTAGTATCTTTTAATGGTAAAGACAATTTAGAATCAGTAACAATTAGACACGCAGAGACAAAAGAAGAACAAGATGTTGTTGTAGACGGGGCCTTTGTCTTTATCGGACAAGTACCAACAACTGAGTTTGTAAAACATCTAGATATCACTAACAAATGGGGATATATCGAAACAAACGCTGATATGTCAACAAATGTTCCGGGAATCTACGGAATCGGTGATGTAATTCAAAAAGATTTAAGACAAATCGTAACCGCAGCAGCAGATGGTAGTATTGCCGCAGTAGCTGTTAGTAAATATATTGGTACACTAAATAAATAGTAAGAAATAGGGACTTCGGTTCCTTTTTTTCTTTGTTGTACAAAGAAATGGATAATGCTATAATTAGTTATCATTTTAGAAGAGTGTGATATATATGAGTTTTGCATTAAACGTAAAAAGTGAATTACTTACTGTGAAAGCCGATAACTGTTGTAAACTAGCTGAGTTATCTGCTCTTTTAAAGATACATGGAAATATCAATATTTCCAGTCTTGGAGTAAGTATAGAATTTCAAACAACTAACTTACAAATAGCTAGGAAAGTTATTACATCCGTAAGAGAGTTATATCGAGTTGAAGTCGATATAATTAGTAAGAAACAAATGAAGTTACAAAAGAAAGATATCTATATTGTACGTATCAAAGAACAAGCAGAACGTTTGATAAATGAACTCGGGATTATGAGTAATGATGAACACATAATTGATGAGCCACTACTAATCAAAGAATGTTGCAAAAGGTCTTACTTAAGAGGAGCATTTCTTGCGAGTGGGAGTATAAATAGTCCGTTATCTAGTAGTTACCATTTTGAGATTGCTACTCACAATGAGATTGGTAGTTTACAAGTAATGGAACTTTTAAACTTTTTTAACTTAAGAGCGAAAGTTATTAAACGAAAAAAAGGATATATCGCATATATTAAAGAATCTGAGAAAATCGCAGATTTCCTTCGTGTTGCTGGAGCTATAAATGCTTTATTCGAATATGAAGATGAACGAATCAAAAGAGATTTTGTAAACAGCATTACTAGAGTTATGAATATGGAAATTGCAAACCAAAATAAAACATTAGGTGCAGCTAACAAACAATTAAGAAGTATCAGTGTGTTAGAAAACATGGTAGACATTAATAAATTACCTAAAAGTATGAAAGAAGCAATTACTTTAAGAAAAGACAATCCTGAATATTCACTAAATGAGTTATCGGACATTAGCTATGATTACTTTAATAAAAAAATAAGTAAGTCAGCGCTAAATCATCGATACCGCAATATCAATGAGTTAGCGAATGACATAATGGAGAGATTAGATGACTAAAGTTATAGGAATTGATATCGTTGAATTTGAAGAAATTAAAGAGCGTTTGTCAGATCGTTTCATAAAACGCATTTTGTCAGAACGTGAACAAGTAAGATATTTCAATATGAAAAACACTGATTCTAGAATTGCTTATCTAGCTGGTCGTTTTGCTGCGAAAGAAGCTTATACTAAAGTGTACAAGAACTTTGATCACAGCTTAAATTTCGTTGATGTAGAGATAATTAATGACGAATATGGTGCGCCATATATCGTAAGCAAGTATAAACCTGAAGATGACGTCAATGTTAGTATTTCTCATTCGAGAAATTACGCAGTCGCAGTTTGCATAAAAGATTAATGAAATAACGTGCCATTGTTTATTGCAAATTAGGTTATTTCACTTGATTTTATGATGAATATTTTATACAATATATTAAGCTAGGAGTGGTAATTATGGCAAAAACAAATAAAAAAAATGAAGATAATTTTTTAAGAAACGTATTAATCGTATTTGGTTCACTTTTTATAGTACTTATGGCAGTTATGATTTACTATAATGTTACAACTGTGGATTATGAATATGAAGATTTTGATCAAGTTGGGTATTATGATGACATAGCAATTCAAGAAGAAGATACCTATGCAGTGTATTACTATAGTCCAACTTGTGGAGCATGTATAACAATTAAAGATGCTGTTTTAGAATTCGCTAAGGAAAATGAATTAGGAATGAAAGTTTACTTACTAGAGTATGAAAGTACAAGTGAAAGAATTGCAGGATCAAAACAAGGAATCTCTGGTCCAAATAATGAAAGGTTAACATCTACGCCTACTTTAATGATTTTTCAAGATGGAGAAATGATTGAATTTATGGTTAATACTAATAACATATCAGAATTTATTAATGATGTTACTAGTGGAGATTACACTATTGAATAAATGAAATAGCCTATAGCAGGCTTTTTTATATATGTGGAGGAAAATGTATGGAATTTAATGAAGATTTATTAAAACAAATTACAAAGAATTTAGGTATCACTAAGAAACAGGTACAAACTGTACTTGCTATGCTTGATGAAGGAAACACAGTTCCATTTATCGCGCGTTACCGTAAGGAACAAACTGGAGCGCTAGATGAAGAACAAATCAGAGATATTCATAAAGAGTATGAATATAAACAAAACCTTTTAAAACGTAAGGAAGATGTAATCAGACTTATTGATGAAAGAGGAATGTTAACTGAGGAATTAAGAGCTGAAATCTTAAAATCGGAAAAACTTATTGATGTTGAAGATATTTATAGACCGTTTAAGGAAAAGAAAAAGACAAAAGCTACGGTTGCTGTTAAACAAGGATTGCAACCACTTGCGGATTACATTAATACATATCCTGATTCTGGCAACTTAGAAGAAGAAGCTGCTAAATATGTAACCGAAGAAGTAGAATCAGTTGAAAAAGCAATTGAAGGTGCTTTGTTTATTATCGCTGAAGAAATTAGTGATAATGCAGATTACCGTAAATGGATTAGAAATCACACGTTTGTTAGTGGGACATTACAATCTAAAGTTAAGAAAAACGCTGTTGATGAAAATAGTATCTTTGAAATTTACTATGAATATCAAGAACCAGTTAGTAAAGTTAAACTTTATAGAGTATTGGCCATTAACCGTGGTGAAAAAGAAAAAGTATTAGGTGTTAAGATTGTTGTTGATACACAACGTATCCATGAGTATTTGGAAAGAAATGTATTGCAAAGCAATATTTCATTTGTTAATCAATATGTTAGAGTTGCGATTAAAGATGCTTATAAACGTCTAATTGCTCCTTCTATTGAAAGAGAATTAAGAAGTGAATTAAGTGAAAGAGCTGAAGACAATGCAATTCATATATTCAGTGAAAACTTAAGAAGTCTTTTACTACAACCACCAATGAAAGACAAAATGGTTTTAGCTGTAGATCCAGCTTACCGTACTGGTTGTAAATTAGCAGTAGTAAATGAAATGGGTAAAATGGAAATGAAAGATGTTATTTATCCACATCAAAAATTCCCAGGAGAAAAGATTACTCAAGCACGTAGAAATGAAGCTGGTAAAAAAGTAATGGATATCGTTAAGAAGTACAACATCGATATTATCGCTATTGGAAATGGTACAGCTTCAAGAGAAACAGAACAATTTATTATTAACGTTATCAAAGCAGTTTCTAAATTCTTAGAGAAAGAACTATTCTACATAATTGTAAATGAAGCTGGAGCTTCTGTGTATAGTGCTAGTGAATTAGCTAGACAAGAGTTTCCTGATTTACAAGTTGAAGAAAGAAGTGCTGTTAGTATTGCTAGAAGATTGCAAGATCCATTAAGTGAGCTTGTTAAAATAGATCCAAAATCAATTGGTGTTGGACAATATCAACATGATGTAGGACAAAAGAAACTAAGTGAGTCTTTGGACTTTGTTGTTGAGACTGCAGTTAACCAGGTTGGTGTTAATGTTAATACCGCATCTGTACAGTTACTACAATATGTCGCTGGACTTAGTAAAACAATCGCAAAAAATATTGTTGAACATAGAGAACTTGTAAGTGAGTTCACTAATAGAAAGCAATTTAAACAAGTACCTAAATTAGGGAATAAAGCATTTGAACAAGCTGCAGGATTCTTACGTGTATTAGATGGGGATAACCCATTTGATAAAACAGGTATCCATCCTGAGAGTTATGAACTTGCTCTTAAACTTATGAATGAGTTTAAGGTTTCACCTGATGACTTAGGGAACCCAATTTTAAAACTAAAATTCATCAACGCAAACGTAAAACAGTTGGCTACTAAATTAGATGCTGGTGTTAATACGATTGAAGATATTATGGAGGCTTTTGTAGCACCTTTAAGAGATCCTCGTGATGATGTTGAAGCTCCAATTTTAAGAAGTGATGTTTTAAAAATGGATGATTTAAAAGTTGGAATGGAACTAAAAGGAACAGTTCGTAATGTTGTTGATTTCGGAGCGTTTGTTGATTGTGGTATGAAGAATGATGGACTTGTCCACATTTCACAGTTATCAAAAGGCTTTATTAAACATCCTTTAGACGCTGTTAGTGTAGGCCAAATCGTTACTGTTTGGGTGAAAGAAATAGACCTAGACCGTAAGAGATTACAACTGACAATGATTAAGGAAAATGCACCACATTCATAGGACCAAAAAATAAGATTTATCTTGTTGACAGTTAGCCCAAAATATATTATTATATAAGGGCTAACAAATGGAGTAGTACTCAAGTGGCTGAAGAGGTGCCCCTGCTAAGGGTATAGGTCGTTTACGCGGCGCGAGAGTTCAAATCTCTCCTACTCCGCCATTTAAATACAAACGGACTTTGGTCCGTTTTTGTTTTGTGTTATAATACTTAAGGGAGATGATATTATGAGTGAATCAAGACTAGTAGAGTCGTTTGCATTTATGATTGGATTTATGTTTATATCAATAGTTTTATTTATGTTAGATGGTTATACTTTAAGTATTTGGCTAGGAATCAATGTTGTATTAGCAATGGTCCCTTTTATAATAATAACTTTAGCTTATAAAAGATTAGTAAAGAGAGAATTCACATTTGATTGGATCACATGGGTCCTTCTAATTGTCTTTATATTCTTTCTACCAAATACGTTTTACATTATGACAGATATGATTCATATTAACTCTAGTGATTTTTATAGATTAATTGAATATGGGAATGCAGATTATAAGGATTTTATAGAACCTTATATTTTAAACTTTCATATTTTTATTAGTTCAATAATTGGTGTATTCTTAGGTGTTAAGTCATTAATAATTTGGGATAGAATTATAAAAGCTAAAATTGAAGATAGATATTCAAGAGGAGTATTCTTTGTAGGATTGCTAATGTTATCTTCATTAGGAATTTATATTGGAAGATTTCTACGTTTCTTCAGTTGGGAAGTTCTTAACCCATTCAAGATAATTCCAGAAGTATTAGAAAGTGCAGATCTATTCATGTTTACATTTGTGATATTATTCACATTTATGCAATATCTACTATATTATGGATATAAACTAGTAGTTGAACAAGAGCCCTTTAAATAGGCTCTTTTCTTTTTTTCTCTTATCTTAGCATCATTTACCCAATTACTCGTTTTAAACCAAACCAAGGGGAAATAGGGATGGTGTAGAGGGTTGTGACTAACTGTTTGTGTATGTTGAATGTAGTGTGGAGTGCTATTGTAAAGATTTCATTAATAATCCGTATTACATTTACTTTTGTAGGATTAATGATAAAATACAATTATTGAAACAAGGAGGTATATTATGAGTAAAAAAGTAGTAGCGTTTGTTTGTATTCACAATAGTTGCCGTAGTCAAATGGCTGAAGGATGGGCAAAGCATCTCGGTAGTGATGTACTTGAAGTATATAGCGCTGGGACAGAAGAATATCCTGGACCAAAACCGATGGCAATTGAAGTGATGGAAGACAGTGGTATTGATATGTCAGCACATACTTCTAAGTTGTTAAGTGATATACCAAAAGAGTTAGATATCCTGATTACTATGGGATGTGGAGTTGAATGTCCTTTCGTTCCAACGAAGCACAGTGAGGATTGGGGACTAGAAGATCCAAGTGGTGGACCAAAAACAGATTTTGAGGAAACAAGAGATATCATTAAAGGAAAAGTATTGGAATTAATAAATAAAGTTAAAAGAGGAGAACTATAATGGAAGACACTAGAAAAATATCATTCTTTGATAAGTATTTAACAGTATGGGTAATTCTATGTATGGTTATTGGAGTTTCAATAGGAGAATTACTTCCTTCGATACCAAGTTTTCTTTCTAAATTTGAATATAAGAACGTATCTATCCCTATCGCAATTTTAATTTGGGTAATGATATATCCGATGATGATGAAGGTTGATTTTAAAAGTATTGTACAAGTGAAAGAGAATCCAAAAGGTTTATATTTAACTTGGGTTGTTAATTGGTTGATTAAACCTTTCACTATGTATGGAATCGCTTCGTTATTCTTCTTTGTTATCTTTAAAACACTTATTCCGACTGAACTTGCGGAACAGTATTTAGTAGGGGCTGTCTTATTAGGTGCCGCACCATGTACCGCAATGGTATTTGTTTGGAGTCATTTAACAAAAGGAAATCCAGCATACACTGTTGTACAAGTTGCAACAAATGATTTGTTAATACTATTTCTGTTTGTTCCAATTGTTAAAGTATTAATTAATCTAACAAGTCTATCTGTACCTTGGGGTACGCTATTCTTCAGTGTGGTTATGTTTGTGGTTATTCCATTAGCGCTAGGTATTATTACTAGAACACAAGTAATCAAAAGAAAAGGATTAGACTACTTTGATAATAATTTTATTAATAAGTTTAATAATGTTACTGTCGTAGGATTGTTACTAACGTTAGTAATAATATTCTCTTTCCAAGGGAGTGTTATACTAAACAACCCACTACATATTTTATTGATTGGGGTTCCGTTAACAATACAAACATTCTTAATATTCTTTATTGCCTATGGAGCTGCTAAACTATTAAGATTACCTCATGATGTAGCTGCACCTGCAGGGATGATAGGAGCGTCAAACTTCTTTGAATTAGCTGTAGCGGTTGCGATTGCAATCTTTGGTTCAGCATCACCGGTTGCTTTGGTGACAATAGTAGGAGTGTTAGTTGAAGTACCTATTATGTTAACTTTGGTTAAGATAGCTAATAAGACTAGAAATAATTTCGGACAATAAAAGGTAGATTATTTCTACCTTTTTCATTGGGTTGTTGACATCTACAATATATTTATATATAATTAAATCGCCTAGTAATAGGCCCGTTGGAGAAGTGGCTTAACTCACATGCCTTTCACGCATGCATTCACGGGTTCGAATCCCGTACGGGTCACCATGAAAATATAAAAGACACTTTTTAAGTGTCTTTTTATTATTGCCTATGAATTCTCAAAACATTCATTTTGTATTCACACGATGTACATAAGTTATTGATATAATAGAGTTAGTTATTAAGAACGGGGGGACTTCATATGAAAGAAAAAGTAAGAGAGTATTCTCATCCACTTTGGATAACAGCTGCTTTAGTTGTTAATCTTATATTTTTATGGGGTTCAGTCGTATTATAATCTCTCGTATTATTAAACAAACATAATTCTCTGTTTCAAGTTATTAACGAATGAAAAAGACACTCAATGAGTGTCTTTTTTATGTTATAGTTTTGTATCGTCTATTGAATTTAGGAATGCTTTTAATGGTTCAATAGTTTTAGCTACTGTTCCACTATTAAATGGGTTCTCTAATTTTGCCGAATTTAATAAATCAACAAATCCTTTAGATCCACCTAATTTACATAGAGATAAGTAATGAGCGAATGCTTCTTTTGAATTATCCTGTGCTTTAATCCAATATTGGAAAGCCACTACTTGTGCTAATGTGTAATCAATATAGTAGAAAGGAACACTAAAGATATGACCTTGACGGAACCAAAATGTTCCTTTTTCTAAGAATGAATCATCATCATAGTCTTTAAATGGTAAGTATTTTTGTTCTACTTTACGCCATAGTTGTTTTCTTTCTTCTTTTGTTAATTCTGGATTTTCATAGATTCCATGTTGGAATTCATCAACAGCTACACCATAAGGTAAGAAACTAATTGCTCCAGCTAGATGATTGAATTTGTATTTCTCAGTATCATCTTCAAAGAATTTATTCATCCAAGGCCATGCTAAGAACTCCATACTCATTGAGTGAACTTCAGCACCCTCATATCCAGGCCATCTGTAGTCTGGAATTAATTTTTGTGATTGGTATACTTGGAATGCATGTCCAGCTTCATGAGTTAAGACATCAACATCTCCACTTGTACCATTGAAGTTAGCAAATATATATGGACTTTCATGTTCAGGAATAAATGTACAGTATCCTCCACCTTGTTTACCAGGTTTAGAATCTAATTCTAGTAATTCATGATCCATCATGAAGTTAATGAATTCACCAGTTTCAGGTGACATATCCTCATACATATCTTTGGCATGATTTATTTGCCAGGTACTATCTCCTTTTGGAGTAGGGTTACCTGTCAAGAATGATAAAGCTAAATCATATGATTTAAGATCATCGATTCCTAAACGGTTTCCTTTTCTTTTTACTAACTCAGCAACATAAGGCACTACTGTTTCATAGATTTGATCTCTATATTGTTTTACTTCTTCAGCAGCGTAATCAGTTCTACCTAAACGATCATAAGCTAGTTGTACAAAGTTCTTATATCCTAATTTCTTAGCGATACCAGTTCTTAGTTTTACCATTTCATCATAGATTCTGTCTATTGTAGATTCATTTGCTTCAAACCATGCTGATACAGCTAGTTGAGCACTATGACGTACTTCTCTTTTTGTGTCTTGAGTGAATGGAGTCATTTGGCTTAAGTTATAAGTTCCACCTTGGAACTCAATTTTAGCGCTTGCCATTAGTTTTCCATACTCTGTGTTTAGTTTATTCTCCTCTTGTAATTCAGGGATGATTTCTGTGCTAAATGTCTTTTTAGCAACTTCGTACTTAACAAAGATAAATGATCCGAATTCTTTTACTAATTCATCTCTGTTTGTACTATCTAGTAAACAGTTAATGAATTTTTGGTTTTGTTCTTGAATGTGTGGACCTTTCTCATCAAAAAAGTTTTGCTCATCTTCGTAGAATTTGTCTGTGGTATCTACACTGTTTCTGATACCTACAAGTTGTGCCATTGAATCATTATCATCTAATATATCAAAGACTCTATATATAGCCTTGATTTCAGTATCTGCATCTTTACCAGTTGCGATTAATGATAACTGTTGTTCCATGTCTGTCTTGAATTTTTCTAAATCAGGACGAATATATTTATACTCACTAAATTTCATAATTTTCCTCCTTATAAATGTAGTGTCTATTGATATTATACTTTATTTGTATTCTATAATAAATGAATAGAGATAAAAATATTGTCATATAGTTATCTCTAGTTTCACATGAAACATTACGATAGTTTTAGATAGAAGTATAAAAGATAATTTAATTGTGGAATCCTATTTACAAACAATCTATTATTTGTTATTATTATGTTAGACTTTTGGAGGATTAGCTCAGTTGGGAGAGCACTTGCCTTACAAGCAAGGGGTCACTGGTTCGAGCCCAGTATTCTCCACCATTTGTTAACGTTACCGAGAATTTATGAGTATTCTTATACTTTATATGGATTCTCGGTTTTTGTTTGCAATAAATCATCGAAAAAGTATATGGTTTGCTCATATTTCGAGTATATAGTTTTATGTCTTTCTAGGAGTTTTTTCACGAGTGCTAATTTTAGTCCCGTTGATTTTTGATAGATAAACTTAGCAAATATGATTTAATTGATCAGCTCTGAATTTTGGACACTGGTTTGATAGGTTCTATGAGTAAATATTACTGATAAATAATGGTGTTGCAAAGTGAATTTATGATATAATATGGCTTATGGTGGTGAGAACATGGTTGAAAGAAAAATTAAGAGGCAACTAAAGCAATGGTTAGCTGAGATATCAAAAGAAATTAACAATAATGGTTTTGATAATTTTTCTAATTATAAAAGCAGTATTTTATTTTTGTTCTCATATAATTGTATTCAATTTGTTAGTATGTCTTCTGACAAAAGCATAGTACTATCTCAAATCCTTAATTCGGAATTATGGAGAAAACTATGTGATCTTCATAATCATGATAGTTATGAGTTATGCAACAATATTATTAACAATGATTACTCATTCTTCGAGAGAGTTCATGGTTTTTCTCAAAATTTTATCAATTCAAATCATGATTCAATTGATAATCTTTTAGCTTGGTTATATCAGTTCTTTAATTCACTAAGCGAGAAAAACGGAATTGAAGAAACTCAGTATTTTACAGATAAGTATATGGTTGAGTATCTCGTGAGGAGTTCTTTAGAAAATATTGATAAAACAATTTTGAAAAGCTTCAAAATTATGGATCCTGCTTGTGGTGGTGGAAATTTTGTTACCAGTATAATTAGGTATTTGCACAATTCTCTAGCAATATCAAATTCAGAATTCAAAAATTTGATTAGCAGAAACATTGTAGCTTATGATATAGATAAAACTCTAAGTTTTATTTGTTACGTGAATAT
>SDWO01000017.1 GCA_004195325.1 Candidatus Izemoplasma acidinucleici
GTTTGTCCATTTAATACTGTGGTTTCAATTGTTGAAGTATCAAACGGAAACATTTCATCAAAATCATCATCACAAATAATTAAATTAGAGACTACATTGGCAACAGGTTTTTTTTCTACAATAAATTCTAACGTAGTTTCCGCAAAACAAGAACCATCAGGATCTACAGAATTATTGTCTGTAACTCTAATTGTAATAATTTGTGAGTTTGTTAAAAACGGATTTGGTAATGGACTTGGTAAAGAAACTCCATTTTGATCAAAATAAGTGACCGTTAAATTTGTTTGACCGTTTAAAACAGTTGCTTCAACTAAAGAAATATCAAAAGGAAAGAAACCATCAAAATCATCATCACACTCTTTGTTAATGCTTACGTTATTTGCAATTGGTATTGGTTCAACATTTAAGGTTATATGGGCTCCCAATCCTAAACAATCATTATTTAACTGACTATCAACACGTACATAAATTGTTTGTGTATTTGGGTATCCAATATTTCTATAGTTTGCAGTGTCTATAATCGGATTAAACTCAGCTAGTGCATCAGCTTCATTTCTATAATAATTAATAAATAATTGTTGTCCAACAGGAAAAATAGCAAGTATTTCAGCAGTAACACTACTAAAATTAAAAGTAGTAATTCCATCTGTTTCATTATTTAAAACATCTAAAAAATCATCACATTCAAAAAATACTCTTTGAAATGTATTAGGTATTAGAGTTGTTGAAACAATTAAATTTATTTCTGAAACTCGGTGACAACCATTGCCATTTTCAACTCTAGTCCAAACAGTTTCAGTATTAATAGTTGAATTGGTATAAGATATAGGGTTTAATATTTCTTGAGTGCTGTCATTATTATCAGCAGCAATTGAAGTTTTAAAATATGTAAATGTTTCATTTGAAGCATTTGATGAAATTTTAGCAGTTACTTCAGTTAAATTAAAAGAACTAAAACCGTCATTATTGTCATCACATTGTTTTAAAGAAACGGGTGTTAAAACAGTTGGTAATTTAAATACTTCAATATTAAAATTTGTTAAAGCAACACAAGTTAAATTTAAATTGTTAAACATTTTCACATAAATTGTTTGTGAAGTTAAAGTATTTTGAAAAGTTGTTGGATTTGGAATTTGATTTGTAAGAGCTATATCTGTATAGTAATAAATCGTAAAATCTGTTGCCGATTGTACATTTAAAATTTCTGATTCTTTGAGTGTTAAATCAAAAATTTCAATGCCATCAGTATCAGTTCCAGTAAAATTGGAATCACATTGGCTTAAATTAGTTAATGTAGTTGATGGGGTTGGGGTTTCAAAAACTTGAATTTCAAAATTTGTAGTATCGTAACAATTAGAATTTGCACTATTTTCTACGCGAACATATATAGTTGTTTTACCACTTTCAAAAGGATTTGGAAGTGGATTGCTACCATCATCAGCAAAAGTTTGAGATGAATGGTAAGTGATTAACATTCCTGGTGAACTATTTATAAAATTGTTTTGTAAAGTGAAATTAAAAGGCATTGTACCGTTATTGTTATCATCACAAACAATGATTTCTGGCGGTTGAGTAGCTATAGGAACTTCAGATATTATAATCTCAACTTCATCAGTTGCAATAGCGCCATCAATATTTGTAATTTCCACCTTATATATTCCTGATGTTAAGACTGAAAGTATTGCATTATTTTGAGAAGGAATTGGATTGAAGCCTAATCCAATATCAATAAACCAATCGTAAGAAATAGCAATTCCTTCTGTTGGTGTAGCATCTAAATTTATAGGAGTTCCTACACACACATTTTGATCGGGTCCTAAAGCTGTTTCTAATATAGAACAATCTGTTGTACCTACATTTGGGTCCGTTAGGTTGGTCTGATTCATTTTAATGTATCCAGGTAAATCGTCAAAGTTTGTAATTAGTAAAATATAATAATCATTTTGTTGTGCACCAATTATATTTAAAAATTCAATTGGATTTGATGAATAACTACAACCTACTGAGTTTGCAATTGTTAAATTGCTGCAAACACCTTCTGAAAATTCGGCTTCAGAAAATGGACCATAGCAAATAAAATCTACATCAATACCTAATCCACTAAAGTCAATGGCTGAATTTTGTTCAATTCTAAGGTTTAAATCTCCATCTTGACCAATTTTAAAATAAAACCATGTTGGGTTTGGTTGCTCTCCTAAGCAGCCATAGTTTGGTCCAAGTTCGGAAGTTCGTATACCACCAGTAGTATTTTCAAAGTTAACTCCAGTATCTGAACAAAAAGGAAGAACATTAGAGCAAGTATTATTTTGGCTATATATTTGTTGTGTAAAAACGAAAATAATTAATATAGATAGGTAGGGGTTTTTAAAATTCATAGTTTTTTTAATATGGAGTAAATTAAATTATCTTCTGATTAAACTAAAGTGACCTTTTAGTGTTCTTATATTTCCAAGATTATCGACTAATTCAACGGAGAACCAGTAATCGGTTGCAGGTAATTGGTTTCCTCTGAATAATCCATCCCAACCATCGCCTCTTGGATTAATTTGAGTGATAAATTTTCCAAACCTGTCAAAAATATAAATGTCAGAACTTGAATAGAATTTTTCGTTTACGCCAATTATTTTCCAAGTATCATTAAATCCATCGTTA
>SDWO01000184.1 GCA_004195325.1 Candidatus Izemoplasma acidinucleici
GATAGTTTATGACCATCACGCTTTTTTTCTATTAAATCGACCATTCTCATGGTATCACACCTTTCATATGTGCTAATATTATAACATACCATAATACCAAACTCTAACAAAAAAGCCAAGACTAATTCAAGGCTTTTTTAAATTCATTTAATTGTGTTTGTATTAGTGCTTTACAATGTTCACTTAGTTCTTGTGACTTCATATGTTGGTAATCTCCATACTTAATCACTGGTAAGAAATGAACATAAATCTTTTTCTTTCTATAAATAGGTTTTTTAGGAACTGTATGGGTATCATATAAAACCCCAAGTAAGATATCAGCCTTAGGTTTCATCGCTAATTTGAACGCTCCAGGTTTGAATTCAATCATTTCATTTCCAAATGAACGTTTACCTTCTGGGAATATTCCCATAGGGATATCTTCTTTATAGCGTTTAATCCCGTTAATGATAGCTACTGCCGCTGCACGATCTGCAAAACGTCCAATTGGTACATTACCAAGCATTCCAATCCATCTTCCTATTATAGGTGTTTTAAACAACGCTTCTTTGGCAATGAATGAAATCGGGTGATCTTTAAAAACGGGGAAGTAAGTCATAATATCAAAATTGTCCTGGTGGTTACTTATTAAGACGAATTTATTATCTTTCGGCACGTTCTCATAACCTGAGACAGTCGTTTTAACTCTGAAAAAATGATTTACTATGTCTAATAGTCCAATCGCAAAGCGATGATTAAACTTATTAGTAAACCCTTTATTTTTTCGTAGTCTACCAAGAATCTCAGTAAGGAATAAGATATTAAAAGCACTTAGTAAAAATGATATAATAATTGCTAATAAGACAAACACATAATTTAATGGATTAGCAAAATCAATATCTATGTTAAAGATATTAAAGAATAAATATCCATATCCTAACCAGGATATATATAATATAGTAAGTGGCATTTTACATTTTCCTTTCGTATACAGCAAACTCTAAATCACCAGAATGTGTACTGCTAATCTTATTGTATTTACTGTAATCGATGTGTTTAAAAAATACATCGCCTTCATATTCTTTGTTGACGTGTGTGATATATAATCTATCCGCTAAATCTAGTGTCAAATCGTATATTATTTTCCCACCAATAATAAATAATTCCTCATCTTGTGGAAAGTCTTTTAAATAAGTGAAGATATCATTTGTTACTTCGATATCTTTATATGTGTAATTTGTTAAAGTAGCTATAACACTTGTTCTTCCTGGTAAGGGTTTATTAATATAAGAAACAATTGATTTAAATGTTTGTTCGCCCATAATAACTTTCTTACCCATTGTTGTATTTTTGAAGTACTTCATATCTTCCTTGTAATGCCAAGGAAGTAAATTTCCTTTACCGATTAGATTATCTTTTCCAATCGCAACGATAAGATTTACCATTAGACACTCACCTTGCCTTTTATTAAAGGATGTGGATTGTAACCTTCTAATGTGAAATCCTCATATTTGAAGTCTTCTATATTTTTAATCTCTTTATTTAATATCATATTCGGTAATGGTTTTGGATTTCTTGTTAGTTGTAAATCAACTTGTTCTAAATGATCGTTATAGATATGTGCATCACCTAACGTATGAACAAAATCACCTAATTCTAAATTACAAACTTGAGCTATCATCATTGTTAGTAACGCATAACTAGGAATGTTGAATGGTATTCCTAAGAATGTATCAGCGCTTCTTTGATATAATTGACAACTTAGTTTATTGTTATTTACATAAAAATGAAACATCATATGACAAGGTGGCAATGCCATTTCAGGGATTAATGGTGGATTCCATGAATTCACAATTAATCGTCTACTTGAAGGATTTGTTTTAATCATTTCAATTACTTCTTGTAATTGATCAACAAATAAACCGTTCGGTCCTTCAAAGTGTCTCCACTGTTTTCCGTATACGGGACCTAGTTCACCATGTTTCTTAGCAAATGCATCATCATTCTTAATCTTTAAAACGAATTCCTTCATTGTTTCATTATTATAGTCATCGCTCTTTTTGAATATTTGATATGGCCATTCATTCCAAATACGAACACCGTTATCTACAAGATATTTAATGTTTGTATCTCCCTTAATAAACCATAGGAGTTCTTGAATTACACTTTTCAAATGCACTTTTTTTGTTGTTAATAAAGGAAACCCTTCATTTAAATCAAATCTCATTTGGTATCCAAATGTAGATTTTGTTCCAGTACCTGTGCGGTCTGTCTTTAATTCGCCTTTATCAAGGATGTGTTCAAGTAAGTCTAGATACTGTTTCATTCTTTCACTCCTTTTTTCTTAAACAATTGCTTCAGAAATACAGCAATTGCAAGTATTGCTGGTATAGTTGGGGTGAATGGGCCAGCCCAAACTCCAACATAAAGACCTGCAAATACAATATAGTACTCGTTATGAGTAATAACTGCAAGAACAAGACTTCCCCATGCAGGAATATAAAAAATAAACGCTGCAATGAATATATAAATAAACATATCTTTTACAAAGACATTTTCCTTTAACCATTTCCACATTTTAATCACCACTTTAATTCTTATTACATTATAACAAAAAACTCCTTATATATAAATATATAACCAATAAAAATAAAAAAA
>SDWO01000142.1 GCA_004195325.1 Candidatus Izemoplasma acidinucleici
TAGATGTGTATAAGAGACAGGTTTATATGATAACCTACGGAAAAGAGGTGATGATATGGAACATAAAAGAGTATTCAAAATTAGAGAACAAGTCAGAAAGATATATCTAGCTGCTAAATCTTTTGTACTTCTAAAAACAAGTAAAAAGTATAAATTAATGAATAAGAAATTAAAAGAGAGAATCATGTTGTCTGTCACAGAAGTAAATGGTTGCGCAATGTGTTCTTATGTTCATACAAAAATGGCACTCGGTACTGGGATGAGTAATAAAGAGATAAATAATATTTTAGATGGTATTCATAAGGATATTCCATTAGAAGATTCTGTCGCAGTAATGTTTGCTCAACACTTTGCAGATTCGAAAGAGAAACCCTCAAAAGAAACGCTGTCAAGATTAGTAGATGAGTATGGAATCCAAAAATCGGAATTAGTAATTGCCGCTTGTAATGTTATTACAATGACAAATGGGATGGGTACTTCAATGGATTACTTCTATAGTAGAATTAAGTTTAAAAGAAATAAAGATTCAAATCTTTTATTAGAGATAATGAATCCTTTGCTTACTATGATACTGTTTCCCGTTTTGGTTCTGGGATTCTATGTAAAAAACATATTTTCGAAGCCAAAACTAATTAATGCATATTCAAACTAAAAAGACCATACGGTCTTTTTTATATTTCTTATTTAAAATAAGTTCGATAACCAAAAAAATGAAAATGTATTATATACGCAACCAACAATGGAAGGTGTAAGTGCATTATACGATTAATAAATAAAAGCCTTGTTTCAAGGCTTTTTTATTTGGACAATATCAAGTATAATAATACGGAAGAGGTGATACTATGAAAAGATTTAATCTGATTATGGTGTTCAACAAAGAAGAAAACAAGGTATTAATGTGCTATCGTTCAAAAGACCCATACAAAGGATTATATAATCTCGTTGGTGGCAAAGTTGATGAAGGTGAAGATTACCTAGAAAGTGCATATAGAGAACTGTTTGAAGAAACAGGGATTAATACTAGTGATATTATAATCCAACCACTTATGGATTTTTTTTGGCATCCATTACATATGGAAATGAAAGTATTTGTCGGTACTCTAAATAAAGAGAAAAATCTAGTAGAAGAGGTACACAAGTTACATTGGATTTCAATAGATGAAGATTTCTTCAATATGTTGAAATATGCAGGAGAAGGAAACATAGGACATATGTTTGAGATATATAATCAAACTAAGCACTTACTTAAATAGGGAAAAGATTTATAAAATATATAGTAATTATTTTACATATAAATGCGTTTTAAGGTATAATAGTTTTAGGAACATAAAGGGTGATATTATGTTGTTTAAAAAGAAGACTAAATATGATTTATTTTGGGAATGGTTCTTAGAAAAAGAAGAGTTCCTTTTTGAAAATGTAGAAGAAAATGGTATGGAAATCGCAAAAATGATTCAAGTTGAGTTAAATAAAGTTCATCAAGAATTACAGTTTGAAATACCTTTTATTATTGTGAATGATAAGAGAGATTTTATTATATCAGCTGATGGAATCCAAAACGTATTTCCTGAAGTTGTTTCACTAAACGATGTTTCTCCCGAACTAACGTTATGGAATGTGATAGCGTTTAGACCAAGAACCTATCAAGAGGATCAAGTGGTTGATATGGAGGGAATATCTCTGGGTTATGAAGATGTATTTTTTCAATATGAGCTTACAGATTTACCAATAGACATTAATGTGTATATAAGAGGATATGATGGAATGGATAATAGGTTTGTTCATGCTTATTTCATATTGCTTGATACTCTAGTTGGCGAATATGACTCTGTAACACTAATTGGAGATACAGTACCGAATATACTAGATGAATCTAAGATAGAAGAGTTAATACCAATAAAAGATATAGTAAGTTTATTAGATAAACTTTCACTTTCGAATTAGAACATATAAAATAATGGAAAATAGGTGTCAATTATGAACCAATATGAATTAATCGCAACGACAACATTTGGTCTTGAGGCAATTTGCAAAAGAGAGCTTATAAGATTAGGATTTGAAGTTTTAAAAACAGAGAATGGAAAAGTTACATTTAAAAGTGATCTTGCGGGAATCGTGAAAGCGAACATTTGGTTACGAAGTGCTGATAGAGTATTACTAAAAATGGGAGAATTTAAAGCTGTTACTTTTGATCAGTTATTTGATCAAGTTAAATTATTACCTTGGAGTGATATCATTGCCGTTGATGGTAATTTTGTTATTAATGGTAAAAGTGTTAAATCGACTCTATTTAGTATTTCAGATTGTCAAAGAATCTCTGAAAAAGCAATTGTTGAGAACATGAAAAGCAAACATCATGTATCTTGGTTTCCAAAAACAGGAGCAAAATTCAACATACAAGTATCACTACTAAAAGATGTTGCAACATTAACAATCGATACTTCTGGTGATGCACTTCATAAAAGAGGTTATAGAATAAACTCAGTTGAAGCACCAATGAAGGAAACATTAGCAGCGAGTTTAATTATGTTAAGTTATTGGAGTAAAGAGAGAGTTCTATATGATATGTTCTGTGGATCAGGAACTATCCCAATCGAAGCTGCGATGATAGGTAGAAATATTGCACCTGGGTTACAAAGAGACTTTGATTTTAAACATTGGGGATTTATCCCTGCAGAAGTATTCAAAGCAGAAAAAAACAAAGCGTATCAAGCAATTGATTACGATACAGAGATAAATATAATCGCATCAGATATCAGTGATGATAATCTTAAAAAAGCTATGGAGAATAGTGAAGAAGCAGGTGTTGATGACTGTATCACATTCATTAACAGTGACTTCAAAGACTTAGATCTAAAAGACGATTATTCAATCGTAATATCAAATCCTCCCTATGGAGAACGACTTCAAGATGATCCTCTAGTAAGAGTACTGTACTCTCATTTAGGGAAGAAAATAGGCCACTTTAAAACTTGGAGTAAATACTTTTTCACTTCATTCACAGATTTTGAAAAAGAATTTGGAACAAAAAGTGATAGACAAAGGAAACTATATAATGGTAGAATTGAAGCAAAGTATTACCAATATTATGGTCCAAAACCTCCAGTAAAGGAAATTGAAAAGAATGAAGAATAGACATTTCAATCAAGCAAAAGAAGAACTTAGTAGGATTAACATTGATGCATTAAATGATATTATTCTAGCAAGTGAATCTAAAGTTATACTCTATGGAGATATAACTGTGAAAGAACCAATATTAAAAGTCATATCAGGAGATCTAACGTATTTTGGTCTAGAAGATAATGATTCGATATTACTCTCTGATTTTATCAGTTTCTTGGATTTAGATAATAAATACGCAGAAGTATCAGGTGAAAAAGAGTACAACGAAACTATTCAAACTGATTTATTCAATTTTAATACTGAGACAAATGTAACAATTCCTTTGCGTATTAATGACAAGCGATCATGGGTTAGATTCCATATGGAAAACATTGATTCAAACAAGAATGTTAAAGCTTTCTTTATATCGGATGTCTCTCAGTATAGACAAGATGAAGAAGAGATATTTGAGAAAACTCATAAAGACTCGCTGACACATCTATTCAATAAATACACTTTAGATTACCATTATGGTGCAAGATATAAATTTGAGAATTTTCACGTGATGTATCTAGACCTTGATGATTTTAAGAAAATAAATGATAAATGTGGTCATATTGTGGGTAACGAATTCTTAATTGAGTTTGCGAACATCTTGAAATCACATGAAGATAACTATAACAGATTTTACAGAGTCGGTGGAGATGAATTTGTTGGATTCCTTTTCAAAAAAGAAAGTGAAGTTGTTGAAATCGCTTCTGATATTCTAATGAGAACTATGAAATACAAAAATTCTCAATGTAAACATTCTGTATCAGTTTCTATTGGAATATGCAAAGCTGTAAAAGGTGAAGACGTAATTAGAAAAGCAGATAGAATATTATATGAAGTAAAAGAAAATGGTAAAAACCACTTTCAATATGAAATAGAAGACCAAATAAAAATAAGCAAGTAACCTTGCTTATTTTTTTATAACATTTTTTTAAGTTCTTTGATTGATAACACTTTTCCTGTACTAACAACTTTTCCGTCAATCACAAGTGCAGGTGTTCCCATCACTCCGTAAGATAAAATGTCTTTCATGTCAGTAACTTTTTCTACTTCAGCATTTAACTCTAATTCTTGAATTGCCATTTTCACATGTTTCTCTAACTTGATGCAGCTAGGACAACCAGTCCCCAATACTTTAATATTCATAAATCCTCCTATATAAATATAATTATAAAGTTGAATAAATACCCAACTATAATGATTCCTACTGTAACGATAACAATAAAAGTAATTAACAGCTTCTTCTTAACTACCTTACTAAGCATAACCATACTTGGTAAAGATAATGCAGTTACAGCCATCATAAACGCTAATACTGTTCCCACACCTACACCTTTTGTTAATAGTGCTTCTGCTATAGGGATAGTTCCAAAGATATCTGCATACATTGGAATACCAACACCAGCTGCTACTATAACGCTGAAAGGATTATTGCTTCCTAAGATAAAACTTATAACATCTTCAGGAATAACATTATGTATAAGTGCCCCAATACCTACACCTATAATAATATAAATCCATACTTTTTTTACTATTTCTAACACTTGATCAAAAGAATAACTAATACGTTGTTTTCTTGTCATTTTAATTGGATCAATTAATCCATTGTTATTATTCATTCTCATTTCAAGAACATAGTCTTGAAGTTCATCCTCAAGACCCATTTTATCAATGATTGAGCCTCCAATTACTGCTAGGATTAACCCGACAACAACATAGGCTAACGCAATCTCCCAACCTAAGAAACTCATTAGGATTAAGAATGACGCTAAGTCTACTAGTGGTGATGAAATTAAAAACGAGAATGTAATACCTAGTGGTAATCCCGCTCTTGTAAATCCAATAAATATTGGGATACTAGAACAAGAACAAAACGGAGTTAATGTACCAAGTAATGCTCCAATAATATTTCCTTTTATCCCTTTATATTTTTGTAGTATCTTTGTAGTTCTTTCAGGTGGGAAATAACTTTGGATATAACTGATTAAGAAAATTAAAAAACTCAGTAATATAAAAATCTTAACTATATCATACAAGAAGAAGTGAAGCATGTTCACATAGTTATCATCTGGATTCAAACCAAACACATCTTCAAGTAAATTCCATACTAGATTACTTAGCCAAGTCATCTTTAAAAATATATCGTTAAATAATGTAAACATAATCTACCTCTCACAAACAAATCTTTCTATTTTTTTTAGTTTTTTCATATCCTCGAGAAAAATACGATTATCCTCAGATTCATCAAGTATCAGATTTAGTAAAGGAAATAATTTGCTTTCCTTATTTAATGAGTAATAGATATACTGCTCATTCTTAATTGATGTAATTAAATCAGTGGTCTTGATTTTTGAAATATGTTTTGAAATCTTTGGTTGAACTAAGTCTAAAATCTCGACCATTTCACATACACATAAATCATGTTGATTTAGTAAATGAATAATTCTAAGTCTAGTTTCGTCACTCAGCACTTTGAATAGAGTTGTTAAACTGCTCATAAATGCACCTCCATACTTATATACGTATATGGGTATATTACTGCAATAAAGATGTAAAGTCAATGCTGTAGTTTCTTTTATTATGATATTTACTATTTTTATATATTGTGAGAAATGTTGATTCATAACATATACTTAACTAAAACGTTATAGTATGATATAATTAAAACGAAAATTATGAAAAAAAGGGTGATTTTATGAAAAAATTAATTTCTTTACTGTTAGCAGTTTTATTTGTATTTACGCTATCAGCTTGTGATGATGTAGGCAATCCATTTGTAGACGATGGAAATGATCCAAATCCTGTCTCATGTGCTCCAGGATATATTGAAGACGATGGTGTTTGTGTGGAGGAAGTAACACAAAGCGATTGTGCTGCAGGAGATATGTTAGTTAATAATGAATGTATCGTTGATCCTGATTACGTAGCTCCAGAATTTACAGAGTTACCAGGTCCGGATTATAATGATTTAGGATATGATGATTATGAAGGTAGAGACATTGTAAATTCAGATTGTTCAGATCTAGATAACATTGGAGAATGGCAACCTGTATGGTGTGAAGAGTTTGAATATGTTGGACTTCCAGACTCAACAAAATGGGCATACGATACTGGAGGACACGGTTGGGGTAATAATGAACTTCAATATTACACTGGTTCTGATATCGATAATGCATATGTAGCTGACGGTTTTTTAACTATTGAAGCTATGAAAGAAAAATTTGGTGGAAAAGATTATACTTCTGCAAGATTAATTACAAAAAATAAAGCTGAATGGCTTTACGGAAAAGTACAAGTAAGAGCAAATGTTCCAACTGGGAAAGGTACATGGCCAGCTATCTGGATGTTACCTACAGATTGGGAATACGGTAATTGGCCTGATAGTGGTGAAATTGATATAATGGAATATGTTGGTTATGATAAAAACAAATTACATTCAACAATTCACACAGGTGCATTTAATCATAGTATTGGTACTCAAGTAGGGAAATCTATAACAGTTCAAAACATGGAAACAGAATTCCATGTATATGAAATGGAATGGGAACCAAATGTTATTAGATTCTATGTAGATGGAGATTTATTCTATACTGTTTCATATGACCCAGATGATTCATCAAATGTTGCACCATGGAAAGCTTGGTCTTTTGACAAAGATTTCCACTTAATAATAAACTTAGCATTTGGAGGTAATTGGGGTGGAGCTATGGGAGTAGATGAAAGTCTTGATCATATGGAATTCCAAGTAGATTATGTTAGAGTATACCAAAAAGATTATGCAGGAATGGATACACAAAACCCAGATCCTGTATCAAATATTAGAGTATTAAATCAAAATCCAAGTCAATCTTTTGTTGCTTGGGATGTTCCAAATGATGATGTAATGGTTCAGCATTACGAAGTGTATATAAATGATGTTCTTCATGAAAATGCAACTCATAATGCAAGTATCATTCCAGCTGGTTTAACAGAAACACAAGTTGTTAAAGTAATACCAGTTGATTTTGCTGGAAATAAAGGATTACCTGAAACATTAACAATTGATGCACCAACAACACCAACTGTTGGTGATAGAGTTCAAGCTGAAATGTATATTACAATGAGTGGTATACAAACAGAGACTACAACTGATGCTGGTGGCGGACAAAATGTTGGTTGGATAGATAGCGGAGACTATATGACTTATATACTTGAAGTTACTGAAACAGGGCAATATCAAATTAAGGCACGTGTTTCAAGTGAAGCTTTAGGTGGAGAGTTCTCAGTACTACAAGACAATACTGAAATTGCTTCAGCGACTTTTACAGCTACAGGTGGTTGGCAAATTTGGCAAGACAAATACAGTAGTGTGTTCAACCTAAGTGTTGGAACATATGAATTTAAAATAAAATCAGAAGGTGGAAGTTGGAACTTCAATTACTTCGAATTTGTAAAAGTAAACTAAATAAAAAAGAGTTCATTTGAACTCTTTTTTTATTGCTAAGGTTTAATTAGGATCCCGATAACCAACACTACAATACCCCAAACAAGGATAAAGATTTGTAAGTTTCTAGCTCCACCAAACATCTTTTGCATAATCTGTAATTTTTTCATGTTCCATACAAATGGTGGTTTAAGTAAACCAATAAAAATACAAAACACTCCATAAACAATTAAAAAGATACTAAAAATTTCCATAATTTCCTCCTATATATTTGATCTCTTTGTGTATACTTTCATTAATAACCAAGTAGCCAATATATTGTAAAGAACTCCAGCTAGAAATACAAGAATTAGACTGCCATTCTCACTAGCTACCAATTCCAACTCAACAATTCTACCTGCCCAGTATCCAGGTGCAACACCTAAGAAGTATTGGACCCAACCTGTTACAAAGAATCCAATTAGAGGAAACATTATAACAATTCCAGATAGTTTCATTACTACAAATCCTTCAACTTTATTATCGCTGAACGAGTTAACGATTAACGTAACACTTGGAACTTGAATTGCTCCCAATAGTGAAACACCAAGAATTACGAAGATATTAGAACCTGGTAAAAAATTAGTTGCTAATATTAATACCAAAGTTGCAATGAATCCAAATATCATTCCTGCAAGCATTTTAATATAAATATAATGCTTAACATTTATTGGTGTTATTTTTAAACTCATCAATACTTTATCATCTTTATCATCTAACAATGTGAATGCGATCAATGCACCAAATACATATCCAGTTACAACGATTAACATCATTGATACAATAGGTGCCCATTGAGCTGAATCAGGATTATCTTTTAACCAATCTACAAGAAAGTATCCTAACGCTCCGAAGACAGCTGGATATATCGCAAAGAATGCATACATTTTATCACGAAACATATTCTTAAATTCTGCTTTTATTATTGTTCTAATCATAATTTACACCCCACTTTGCCTTACGGCATAGTCTTGAAATTTTGGGATAGCCAAGAAACGGAATAAGGCTAGTCCTCCAAACAATATATAACCTAAACTTACAAAATACTCAAATCCAAATACAAGTTCCCCTGCTTCATTTGGGAATCCACCGATGATGATATTTTGTGCAGCTTGCATTGGGTTTAATAACATCAAGTTTTCCCACTCTTCACCTTGAATTACCCCTAACATTAGTAATACTGATGGAATCATCAAAAATATGGCAATAACAAACATACTAACCAACATTTCTGTAAAATCCTTTTGGTAATAACTTAGGATTAACCCAAGTACAGTAAATGTAGAAGTGGCAATAATTACTCCTGCTAGTACAACGAATATATTAAATCCAACATCGTATGTCCAACCTGCTTTTCCAGCAATAAAGAATACTGCTATTATTAATAATGACGATACCAAATTATGAATTGTGTTTCCTAATACTTTACTTAGAACCATATTTTTGTTACTCACTGGAGTAACTAACATAGTGCTAATAGTTGATTCAGTTTTCTCGAAATGCATCTCTGCTCCAATATACATGATGCTCATCATAGTGGCATCAAGAAACAGAACAAAGGGTAATAAACCTGCTAGGAAATCACTATTAACTAGAAGTAGAACAACTCCCCAAATAACTGCGATCAAGATACTTATTGAAAAGACACCATATTTATTTAATCTGCTTAATTCACCTTTTACAAGTATAGCTAGTTGACTATTCATCACGCAATGCAACTCCTGTTACTTTTATAAATATATCTTCAAGTGTTGTTTCACCACTATGTAATGTTTCAATATCTTTCGTTTGTAAAAGGTTTATAAATTCTTGATTTTTACCAATTCCGTCTAATGGGAATTCAACAGTTACAGTTTCATTGTTTTCTTTATATTCTAGTGTCATACTACGTTTACCATACTTGATTTTTAAGTTTCTTGGAGAATCCATTTCTATGATTTCTCCTTCAACGATAAATGCTACATTATCACATAGCTGATCAATATCACTCATTATGTGTGATGTGATAAACACAGTACCACCTTGATCTCTAAATTCGCGAATCATATCTTTAAGGATCATAGCGTTTTTAGGATCCAATCCATTTGTTGGTTCATCCAAAAATAACATTTTAGGGTTGTTTAATAATGCTCTAACAATATTTAAACGAATTTTCATTCCTTTACTATATTCTCCAACCATCTTATCTTTATCTTCCCATAATCCAACACGTTTCATTAAGTCTTCGATATTTGCATTATTTTTATATAATTTTAAGAAAAACTCTATATTCTCCATAGCTGTCATTTTACTAAAGTGAATCGGCATTTCAAAACTAACACCAATCTCTTCATAAAACTCATCGCTATATTCCTGAATGTCTTTCCCGTTGTAGAAAATCTTTCCTCTGTAGTCCTCTAATATCTTAATTAGGATTTTTTGAGTAGTACTTTTACCAGCACCAGATGGACCTAGAAAACCAAAAATTTCTTTCTCTTTGATTTCGAAATTAATTCCTCTGATAACATCTTCTTTATTCTTTGGATACTTGTACATTAAATTCTCTACTTTAAACATGCTCTTCACCTGTTTCTACGCCTTTCCTGAATATATCAATTCGTTTCTTGATTTCCTGAATCATCTTCTCAAAATCAGTTCCAAAATCATCTCCAGTTGTTAAATTATCAACTGCAACATTTGTTGTTGTCTCTATCATCATTGTTGCTAGTGTAACCGAATCAACCGATTCTCGAATTAAGCCATTTTTCTTATTTACTTCAATCATTTGTACGTAGTAATCAACTGCTAATTTTAGGTTATTTCCCATTAACTTGTTATATACTTGATCCTTAGATGATAATAAGAATTTAGTGATATCGACAAGTCTTGGATTTTCCATTGCGAATTTAGCACCTGTTATATATAGTTCTTCCCATAAATCGAAGAGACTCATTTCTTGGATTTTTGATTGTATATCTCCTATATAAGCCATTTTTCTTTTACCGATTTCATCGAAAATATAAAGGTATAAATCAAATTTGTCTTCGAAATATTGGTAAAAACTTCCTCTTGGTATTCCTGCTTCTTTAATGATGTTTGATACTTTACTACTCTCAAATCTAGTTCTGGAAAATTCATTTAAGGCTGCTTCATATATTCTGTTCTTTTTCCCTGTTTCTAGATTTTCGAATGTTTTCTTTGGCATGCAATCACCTCCATATGACACTGTTGTCACTTTTAGTTTACTATAACAATATTAGAATGTCAAACTATTTATGACAAGCGTGTCATAAAATGTAAATGCTATCATGGTTTTAATCTTTATAATGTATTGAAAAACCCTTTTAAA
>SDWO01000191.1 GCA_004195325.1 Candidatus Izemoplasma acidinucleici
AAGAGATGGTTACCGTGGGTTAGGTAAATGTTTATTAGAAATGAAACCAATTGAAGTTATTGAAGAAATGATTGCTTCTGGATTACGTGGTCGTGGTGGTGGAGGATTCCCAACTGGTGTTAAATGGAAATTCGCCTACAACAACGAAAATGATCAAAAGTATATGATTTGTAATGCCGATGAGGGAGACCCAGGGGCATTCATGGATAGAGCCTTATTAGAAGGAGATCCTCATAGTATTTTAGAAGGACTTATGATCGGTGGATATGCAATTGGAGCAGATAAAGGATATATATATGTTCGTATAGAATATCCAACAGCTATTGAAAAACTTAAAGTAGCGATCGCACAAGCACAAGAGTATGGTTTACTTGGTGAAAACATATTTGGTAGTGGCTTCGACTTTGATATTGAAATTCGTTTAGGTGCTGGAGCATTCGTATGTGGTGAAGAAACTGCATTAATCGCTTCTATTGAAGGTGCACGTGGAATGTCACGTAACAAACCTCCGTTCCCAGCAGCAAAAGGATTATGGGGTAAACCTACAATCATCAACAACGTTGAAACATTAGCTAATATACCAGCCGTTATGTACCAAGGTGCAGACTGGTTCGCTAGAATAGGTACTGAGAAATCAAAAGGTACTAAAGTATTCAGTTTAGGTGGAAACATCAAAAATGCTGGACTTGTAGAAGTACCAATGGGAACTACACTTCGTGAAGTAATTTACGAAATTGGTGGAGGAATCCCTAAAAACAAAGCACTAAAAGCAGTTCAAACAGGTGGTCCATCTGGTGGAGCAATTCCTGAAAGCATGTTAGACTTACCAATCGAATACGAAACATTAATCGCAGCCGGATCTATGATGGGTTCTGGTGGTATGGTTGTAATCGATGAAGATAACTGTATGGTTGATATTTGCCGTTTCTACTTAGACTTTACTGTAGAAGAAAGTTGTGGAAAATGTACACCTTGCCGTGAAGGTACTAAAAAAATGTTAGAAATGCTAGAAATCATCTCCAGTGGAGAAGGTACTCTAGAAGATTTAGATATATTAGAAGAACTAGCTAGAAACGTACAATCTAGTAGTTTATGTGGTCTGGGCCAAGCAGCTCCAAACCCAATTCTTTCAATGTTAGATAAGTTCCGTCCTGAGTTTGAAGCACACGTTGTTGACAAACGTTGTCCTGGTGGAGTTTGTAAATCATTGATTCATTTAGAAGTATTAGATAATTGCATTGGTTGTACTAAATGTGCTAAAAACTGTCCAGTGGACTGTATTGAAGGCTCAATCAAACAAATGCATCATATCGACACATCAGTTTGTATCAAATGCGGTATTTGTAAAAATATCTGCCCAGTTGATGCAATCGTGAGTATATAGGAGGGTCCACATGAAAAAAGTTAATATTACAATTGATGGGAAACTTATCAGTGTTCCTGAGAATTACTCAGTTCTAGAAGCTGCTCAAGAACTAGGCATAGACGTACCAAGACTATGTTTCTTAAAAGATATAAATGAAACATCAAGCTGCCGTTTATGCGTAGTTGATGTTAAAGGTATGAGAGGACTTAAAAACTCTTGTACATTAGAAATCCATGATGGTATGGAAGTAACAACAAATAGTCAACAAATTGAAAACTCAATCGTTGCAAACTTACAATTATTAGCTTCAAACCATGTGTTTGAATGTTGGGCATGTGAAAGAGAACACAATTGTGAGTTCTTACACTTGATGAGAAGATACAACGTTGAAAACGTATATGGAGAAAGCACTAACTTCGACAAAAAAGAACGTATGATCAATGATTCATCTTCCGCTATCGTCCTAGATAGTGGTAAATGCATCTTATGTGGACGTTGTGTAACAGCTTGTGAAAAACAAGCTGGACTAAGTATTTTAGACTTCAATGATCGTGGTAATGAAACATATGTTGGACCTGCATTATTCCATAATATGGAAGACAGTGGATGTATCTACTGTGGTAAATGTATCCAAGCTTGTCCCGTTGCTGCAATCAAAGAAAAATCTGAAATTGATAATGTTATTGATGCACTAAAAGATCCAAATAAAAAAGTTATTGTTGCTGCAGCACCTAGTGTACGTGTTAGTTTAGGTGAAGAATTCAACAGTGATATCGGTGAAAACGTAGAAGGTAAGATGTATAAATCATTTGAACTACTAGGATTTGATGAAACAATCGATACTAGCTTTGCAGCTGATTTAACAATCTTAGAAGAAGGAACTGAGTTCATCAACCGTGTTAAGAATGGTGGGAAATTACCTTTATTCACATCTTGTAGCCCTGGTTGGGTTAACTACATTGAACAATATGAACCTGATTATCTTGATAACTTATCAACAGCGAAATCTCCACAACAAATGGCTGGAGCTATCGCAAAACATTACTACGCAGATAAACTTGGATATAAAAAAGAAGACGTTGTTATGGTATCAATAATGCCTTGTATCGCTAAAAAACATGAAAAAGATCGTCCAGAAATGGAACATAATGGAGTAAGAGACGTAGACTTTGTTTTAACAACAAGAGAATACGCTCGTCTATTAAAACGTAAAGGTGTCGACTTCATGAAACTTGAAGACGGACATCCTTTAGGAGATTTAAACAAATATAGTGGTGCTGCCCCTATCTTTGGAGCAACAGGTGGAGTTATGGAAGCTGCGCTTCGTACAGTAAGTGAAGTGTTAGAAGAAAAAGAAACACCAATCGAATTCAAAGAAGCTCGCGGTTTACAAGGAATCAAAGAAGCAACTTACAAAGTTGCTGGAATTGATGTAAATATCGCAGTTGTTCATGGTGGAGCAAGTATCAAAGAGTTCTTCAAGAAAATGAAGAAATCTAAAAAACAATATCACTTCGTAGAGTTTATGGCTTGTACAGGTGGATGTATCAATGGTGGTGGACAACCAATTCACCCAGCTAAAAGAAAATCTCACTTGAACCCAGTAATCACTAAGATTTATGAAGAATTCTTAGGAGAACCAGGTTCTCACTTAGCTCATGAATTATTACATACTACTTACAAAAAAAGAGATTTCTATAAGGACTAACAAAAAGCACTCATTTGAGTGCTTTTTTTATGCCATATATGTCATTCACAATTAGTATTGAAATGTTATAATAATAAAGAAGGCGGTGTTGTTATGATTTGTGCTAAATGTGAACAACCTATGGTTAAAGGATATCTTCCTGCGTTGAGAGCACCAGTTATTTGGCTTCCAGAGGATGTTAAACCACCGATTCTACCAATCTATCTTCCAAAGGGTGGAATTAAAATAAGCGAAACCACTTGGAAGAAAGAACGAAAGGAATCTTACTATTGCCATGAGTGTAATATTGTAGTGATTAATCTACCACCTTTAAATAAAAGGGTGCAAACAAAGGGGATGTTCTAATGAAATGTAATCAATGTGAATCAGAAATGCTCAAAGGGTACATACCAATGTACAGTGGAAAACTTCAATGGTTACCAGAAGAGATTAAAGTGCCATTTTGGAGAGGACCAAAAGATAAGGACACTACTGTTTTATCAGATACTCCAGCGATTTCTCCTGTGACAGTAACATCTTATAAATGTAATACATGTAACGTTATTGTAGTTCCTATTCCTTAGGTATATATAATATTTCCATAAAAAAAGCCACATTTTGTGGCTTTTTATTTGATATATTCTATTCTTTTTCTGGGCAACAGGATAATTACACCTAGAAGCATTACACCTACATAAAATTCCATTTTGGGTTTCCGATGTCCAAGTGTTTCAGAACCAATTCTCAACAAATATTGATTGGAATAATCTATTACTTCTTGACTATTGCTGCTTTTAAACACATAATTCGAAATATCATCCAAATTTAACGTGTATTCTACCAATGTCTTATGAGTAAAACCTATTATTTTTAATTCGTTATCATCTGTAGCCATATTTTGAATATCAGTTAAATAAATGTATAATTTCTCTAGAAAATGTCCTGATTTATCATAAGTATAAACAAAATCATCTCCGATTAAGACGTATACGTTCTCTGCGGTATAAAACCCAAAAATTGTCTCATCATCAGGCAATGTAATATCAAGTTTGAATTCTGAATCATCAATTTTTGTGATACTTGCTTTATTGTCGCCTTCTAAATCTAGAACCATTCCATTAGATTTCTCATCATATAAGCTATCGCTGTCAATACCCAAATATTCAGTAACGGTTTGGTATTCAACCGTCTCAGCTATTTCCTCAAGCAAAGTAAGAGAATCATCATATTTATATATAATTTCACTCTCTCTAATGAATATGTAATCGTTAAAATACAAAACTTCATCTATTGGTGAAATAATCTTATAGTATTCATCGTTATACTGATATTCGGGATATACATCATGAATGCTTGTTTCAACATCTATCAATGTTCCGTCATCACTATCAAATATAGAACGATAATACTGATCCCCCATGCTATAAATTGATTCCAAATAATAATCCCCTTCTATTTCGACTAATCTTGTATCCCTATTTATTCTATTGTCATATACTTTTTCATCAGGATAATTATAATACATTCCTGAGGCAATCATATTGTAATCAGAGTATCTTTTAGTTGTTTCCCAATCAGTTGTTTGAATATTGGAAAATACTGGACTTGTTCCAATATAATCCTTATACTTTGATTTACTTTGAGTTTCCTGATTTGATGGATAAAGTAACACAACAAGCAATAATAATCCCCTAATCCATAACTTTGACAAGCGGTCTATATCTTTATACTTTAGAATATCTCCTATCATAAATAATATTAGAACAATTGATATTTGTAACAAAAGACTTACAAGAATGTTAGGTATAGCGATTAATTTAAAGCCTTTACTTATAAACATAAATATAATGAATGAATAAGCAAACATAATGTAATCTTCTTTTGAAGAATTAATGAAATTCAATAATAACCAGTTTATCACTAAAAAGATCATGAACCCAAGCACAAAGAATAGCGCTATTGTTATATTTGACACCATGAAATAGAACACAACGATGCCTAATACTCCACTAACCAGAAATTGGATAGCAAGTATCCTTAGTAGTGGTATTAAAACCGCCACATACTTATTGTATTGTAAATCGAATTCTTTCTGATATTTTTCCTCATAATACAGTTTCATAAAGATGAAAGAACCAAAAATTGTTGCATTAACACTAAATGCAATATAAGTGAAATTCTCATTGAATGTAGTTATAGATCCTAATCCAAAAAATATTCCCATTAGAATTGCAAAGGCTAACATAAAATGAATATATTGCATGTAATTATAATAATCGTACATATTTGATAATTTTGTAATTAAAATTGATTCGTATTGTTTAATGAATTTAAGTTTGATTTTTCTCATGTTATCTCCTTGTTTTATATTTTGTTGTAACACAAAATATTCAACATCTAGAGATACATAATTCCTGAAGATTAACTTCTTGAACACATTGATTCAAATTAATGGCACCCTCAACAACTACTTCATCCTTCATGTATACCATGTAATCAAATAGTAGTTTAAGTCCAAGCATATTAAGGATATATTGTAAATCCCTATATATCATGAAAGTAAGCTGTAAAGCCATTAGTGTTATGATAATCTGAGAAGTAATACTATAATCCAAGTTAATACTACTTGTCGTTGAAGTTAAGACCATAATGAAAAGAGCCACTATTACGCCAAAGAAAATCAATCTAAAATAACTTCTAATCATAATAACACTCCTTTCATAAAAAAAATACAGCTTGGGCTGTAAATAGATTTACCCCGCATCTATTGTTATTATATCATTTTATTGAATAATAAACAAAAGTATTCAAGTTGTATCAAACTGAAAAAATGTAAATAAAAAGCCGCAATCTGCGGCTATATTATTAAATTTATTTCTTATCAATATTGTAACGTTTGTTGAATCGTTCAACACGACCAGTAGCTTGTCCGAATTTTTGTTCTCCAGTGTAGAATGGATGACAGTTTGCACATGTATCAACACGTACTTCATCTAAAATACTTCCACCTTCAAACTCGTTTCCACAAGTTGTACAAGTAATAGTTACTTTTTTGTATTCTGGGTGAATTCCTTTTTTCATAATTGGTACTCCTTCCGCCATGACGTAGATGTCATAGTAAGTTTTATTTAGCGAATAAATTATAACAAACATTTTTTACTTATGCAAGAAAAAGTTAATTTACTTTTCATATATATTATAATAGAGATTAATATGTTTGTATGGTATTATTATTGTGTAAATAAAGAGGGTGAACATATGCGTAATTTAAACCCAGAAACCATTACGAATATTGTAAAGGAATCTGTCATAAAAATCAACTATGAGTTAGAAGATTCACTGGTTAGTTTAATCAGAAAAGCAAAGCAAAATGAGACAAATAATATTGCTTCTTCTATCCTAGATGATATTATAGAAAATCAAGAAATTGCTAAAAAAGGAAGTATACCTCTATGTCAAGATACTGGCTTAGTTGTGGTCTTTATGGAGATTGGTAGAGAAGTATATGTTGATGGAGATATTTATGATGCCATCAATGAAGGTGTACGACTTGGATACAGTGAAGGGTACTTACGTAAGAGCGTTGTAAATCATCCATTCAATCGTGTAAATACCAAAGATAATACTCCCGCAATTATTCATACAAAAATAGTTCCTGGAGATAAAATAAAACTAAAAATTGCAAGCAAAGGCGGAGGCTCAGAAAACATGAGTAACGTTACAATGTTGACACCCACAGAAGGAATAGAAGGCGTTAAGAAATTAGTGCTAGATACTATCTTCAATGCTGGTGGTAAACCATGTCCTCCTATTATTGTAGGTGTTGGTATTGGTGGTAACTTAGAAAAAAGTGCTTTACTAGCAAAAGAGGCTATCCTAAGAGAATTGGATGATGAATCTGAAGATCAAACAATTAAACAATTAGAACAAGATTTATATAAAGAAATCAATGATTTGGGTGTTGGTCCTATGGGTGTTGGTGGTAATACTACCTGCTTAGCCGTAAAGATTAACTATTTCCCAATGCATATAGCGAGTTTACCTGTCGCGATTAATATACAATGTCATTCTTCAAGACATACCGAGGTGATTGTATGATAACCTTACAAACTCCAATAACAAACGAAGACGTATCAAAACTACATGTGGGTGAGAAAGTATTAATCTCTGGAACAATCTATACCGCTAGAGATGCCGCTCATATGAGATTGGTAGACGAAAAAGATCCAAAGTTTGAAATAGATGGTTCAATTATCTTTTATGTCGGTCCAACTCCTCCAAGAGATGGTGTTGTAATCGGTGCTAGTGGTCCTACCAGTAGTTATAGAATGGATACCTTGGCAATCCCATTAATGGAAAAAGGACTTAAATTAATGATTGGTAAAGGGGACCGTTCTGAAGACTTTAGACATAAAATGATTAAAAACAACAGTGCTTACTTAATCGCCACAGGTGGCGCTGGAGCATTATTAAGTAGTAGAATTATATCAAGTGAAGTTATCATGTATGAAGATTTAGGTCCAGAAGCAATAAGAAAACTAGAAGTAAAGGATTTTCCATGTTTTGTCGCATATGACGTTCATGGAGGAAATATATTTAAACGATGAAAGATCTAAAACAAAGAAGCCTAGAACTTCACTTAAAAAACAAAGGTAAAATCAGTGTTATCTCAAAAATAAAATTAGAAAACGCAGATGATTTATCACTTGCGTATAGCCCAGGTGTCGCCGAGCCCTGTTTAGAAATTCAAAAAGATGAATCAAAAATATATGATTATACATCAAAAGGAAACATGGTTGCCATCATTAGTGATGGTAGCGCAGTATTGGGCCTTGGTAATATCGGTCCCAAAGCCGGATTACCAGTTATGGAAGGAAAAGCAATCCTCTTTAAAGAGTTTGGTGGAGTAGATGCCTTTCCAATTATGTTAAATACAAACGATCAAGATGAAATCGTAGAAATAGTTAAAAACATATCAATATCATTTGGTGGAATCAACTTAGAAGACATATCAGCTCCACGTTGTGTCTACATTGAAAGAAGACTAAAAAAAGAACTAGATATCCCTGTCTTCCATGATGATCAACACGGTACAGCGATTGTCACTACCGCAGCTTTAATCAATGCATGTAGACTAAGCGGTAAGAAAATGGAAGATTTAAAAATAGTACTCTCAGGCACTGGTAGTGCCGGAAGTAGTATTGCTCGAATGTTAAAAGATTGTGGTGTAAAAGAGATTTTAGCTTTTAACCGTAAAGGTGTTGTTAATAAAGATAAATATGCCAAATATAAATTCTTATTAAAAGAGTTGCTGGATGATAATATTATTTCCTACCCTCAATCACCAACCGCGACTTTATCAGATATCATGATCGATGCTGACGTATTTGTTGGTGTCAGCGTTGCCAATGTCATTAATAAAGAAATGATTCAATCAATGAGTGATAAACCCTTTATCTTCGCTATGGCGAACCCTAACCCAGAAATTTCATATGAAGACGCGATTGCCGCCGGAGCTTATGTAATGGGTACTGGTAGAAGTGATTATCCAAACCAAATCAACAACGTACTCGCATTTCCAGGACTGTTTAGAGGTGCATTAGACGCAAGAACTAAAAACATCACAGAAGCCATGAAAATGGCCGCTGCGAAAGCTATTGCCTTAATATTAGAAGATAGTGAACTGCGTACTGATTACATAATCCCTAGTCCATTTGATAAGCGTGTATCGTATGAAGTAAGTGAAGCAGTTAAAAAAGAAGCCCAAAAAGAAAAAGCCTAGAAATCTAGGCTTTTTTTTAATCCCATATAATGCCTTCACCATACCAGTAATAATAGTTATCAGCTCTTAATACTTTCTGAGTTTTAATGATAACTTCTGGATCTGCGATTAAAGATACACCAACGTATTTATTACTAATTGTGTATAGGTAATCGTCGATAAACTGTGCTTTGTACACATATACGTACTCATCACTGTTTTCTTCATGTTGGATAAATGAGTAATCATCACTGAATCCATCTTCTAAATCAATTTCATACATCATGATTCCAGATTTGTAAGTATATCCTTCTTCTTCTGAATAATCATTAGATGAGAATGGAAATGCGATAATTCCTTTATTCAAGTCTATAAGTAAATCTTTGTGATTGTATGTTACTGAGCTCCATACCCATCCAAAATCTGCGTATTTGAATTCTGCTGAATCCCAAAGTAATGGGTTTGATTTATCTCTAATATCATATATATCTAATTTCATACCATCAATTCGACCTTCACCATCAGCGCTAAATCCAATACCTAACATAAAATCATTGTTCAAAGGTTGTAAGTAAGAACTAAATCCAGGGATTTCAAGTTCTCCTTCTTTTACAGGATTCGTTGGATCTGACAAATTAATAACATAGAATGGATCTGTTTGTTCAAATGTAACTACATATCCGTAATCACCACTAAATCTAGTTGAACGAATTGTTTCACCAGGTTTACCTAAGTGTTCTAATACGCTTACTTGTTTTAGATTTTCATCTAATACCCATAATCTATTATTAATATCTTCTCCCCACCAACCTGTGGTAGTTGTGATTCTTAAATAACCATCATGTTCATCCATGCTGAATTGATCTAATGTATGTCCTTCAACATATCCAACAGCTTTAAATTCTACTTCAGCATTATCAATAGAGACTTTCATAATAGCTGTTCTATTTTCATATACAGGGTCAGTAAAGAATGTGTCTGTCCCAAAGAAATAATACACGTTACCTACTAGATACATGTTTTCATTAGATACATAAAGGTTATACCCATTATCTCCTAATACAACTTCCATATCTACTTTAGCTTTTGATAAATCAATTCCGTAGAATGTAGTAAATGTATTTGGACTAGTTCCTTCATTATAAATAATGTCATCATAACTAGTAATTGTTTTTTGATTATTCACTTCGTAATAAGGTAAGTAATCATCTATATTAATATCTTCTTGTTCAAATGGAATATATTTATTAGTAATAACATATAAATCATCACCAATTTTTCTAGTTCCTGTGAAATATCCATTTAAAGTATACTCTTCGATTAATTCAAAATCGTTTTCTTTATCATATACAAATACTTTTACACTGTTACTATTGTTTCTATCATACCAATTGATGTATTCCCCATCTTCTAGGCAATCCCAATTGTAGTTGTTGTATTCACTTGCGATAACTACTAAGTAATCATCTTGGCTACTAGCGTACATCCCTTGAGGATACAACGCTTTTGATTCACATGAATCAAAGTCTTGTACATAAGTAATCTCATGTGCCAATCCAAAATTATCAATACCATTTTCGACTGTATAAGCAAGTGTTATCTGGATAGCTGCTCCATGCATTGTATAGATGTATTTCCCATCAGTTACAACGTTATCCATCTCATCAACACCTTGAACTTGGTTGTTAGGTCCTGAGTAATCATCACTTCCAGTTCCATCATCAACTGCGTCATCAAAGTCAGCTTCTGGATTCCCAATACCTGCAAGGGCTTCACTAAAATCACCATTTCTAAACCATCCACTATTGTATGTATTGGTCTGGTCCTGATACTTTTCAAATATTTGTAATATATCATCACTTGATTTAACAGTGATGAGTTGTCCTATATCTCCTGAACCAATGTTCGCTGCGACAAAGATACCTAACACAACAATAAATGTAGGAGCTAAAACTAAAGCACCAAGTAATGATTTTTTACTTGTTACTACTTCTCCTTTTATTCTCATACTTCTTTGTTTCAGTCTTAATTGTTTGTTTAACCCGTATTCTTCTAAATATCTTGTAGCTGCAACTACAGTAATTCCAATTCCAATTAATACTAATAATGTAATAAATAGATTTTCTAGTATAAACATAATATGATACCTCCTATAATTTTAACGCCGCTTTGAATTCTTTTAAATATGCCCTATTTACTTCTAAATGTTCTTTGTTTTTCATTAGCAAATCTAGCTTTGAATTTAATGCGGGTTTAATATAATCGATTTTCCCAATGTTAACCAAACAGTATTTGCTAATACGAATGTAATCCTTGTTTAATAAGATCTCTTCAACCTCATATAACTTCATTCGGATTATTAACTTTGTATTGTGTAAAACCCCATACACAGTTTCCCCTTCTACTATAAAGTAATAGAAATTACGTGATTCAACTGTTTTTTGTCCGTATTGATTTGATCCTGTTAATAAAACTTCTTCCCCTTTAACAATCAAATCAAGTAGGTTGTTTACTTTCGGAATATCGGCTTCATTGAAGACGATATTTATCTTATCTTCTTCAACTTCGTTTTTGTCATCTGTAAGGATATAGTCGTACTTAGTATGTTCTATAAGCCCCAGACGCTCTGAAATTCGTTTATGTTTCTCTTCATTCACTTTCAGCTTAAACATAAAACCCTCCTTCTGGCAATATTAGAATATCACGCCTTTTTCTATATTTATACATTGGAATAGTATCATACGTTTATTTTACACTAAACTGCATACTCTACAAACAAAAAAGGTCCAAGTTACAGACCTTTTAGTTTATTGTATAGCTTTTGAAACGGTAATCCCATTACTGAATAGTAATCACCTTTAATATATCTGATATATTTAGCACCTAATCCTTGAATACCATAGGCACCAGCTTTATCCATTGGTTCTTTTGTATCTATATACTCATGAATTTCTTCATCAGTCATCTTGTTAAAGATTACTTCTGCGTAATCATAGAACGTTTCCTTATAATCATCTTTTACAATAGCGCATCCAGTAACCACTAGATGTTTTCTACCAGATAATGATTTCAACATTCTGTACGCATCATCTTTATCTTTTGGTTTCCCAAGAGGCTTATCATCTAATACAACAAGAGTATCGAATCCCAACACATAAGTATTTGGATGTCTTAATGAAACATCTTGTGCCTTTTGAAGGGCCAGATTTTGAACTAAATCAATACTTGAGATTGTATCATCTATTATTTCCTCTGTATCACTAGGGTCTACTACAAACTCAATATCAAATAATTGTAGTAACTCACTCCTTCTAGGACTACTACTCGCTAGTATGAAGTTTTTCATTTTTCGGAGGGTTAACAAATATTAATAGAATTGAAGCAATCGCTAATGGAATTAATAATAACATAACTGCTCCATTTACACCTGTAGCCATTCTTCCAGAGAAGTAAGCGATGATAAATGGTGAAACTATTCCACCAAAACGACCAAATACACTAAAGAATCCGAAGAAATCATTTGCTTTTTCATATGGAACCATTTTAGCAAAGTAACTTCTAGAAACAGATTGAATACCACCTTGAGCAGTACCTATTAAAGCTCCAACTATCCACATTAGATAAGTTGAATCTGCTTGGATTAACGTAACAACATAAACACCGATTGCATAAATAAAGATTCCATAATAAATCATTTTCTTAGCACCATGTTTTTTAGTTAAACGACCATAAATAATCGCTGATGGAAAGGCAATGATTTGAACCATTACGATAACACCTAACATAACCGGAGCTGAAACAAATAAATCTGAACCAATATTTACAGCTAATCTAATAACTGAGTTTACAACATCAATATATAATAAATAAGCAATTAAGAATATAAAGATATATTTGTATGATTTTATTTCTTTAAACGTAGTACCTAAACGTTTTAATGATTTACCTAAAGAGTTTCCTTCTTGTTCAATACTATAAGTTTGATCAACATCATTTAGGATTGGTTGGCTATAATACCACCACCACGCTAATGATACGATAAACGCAAAACTAATAGTAATAGCTTCGATACTTGAACCTAAAAACATGATACCTGGATCTATAATCTTGAAGGTTACCAATGCATAAGGTATGACACCAATGAAGAACGGAATTAAACTACCGATATATCCCCAAGCAAAACCTTGAGCACTGATTTCATCCATGCGATCTTCTTCAGTTACATCAACTAAGAATGCATCATATACAACATTAGTTAAGTTGTACCCAATACTAGAAATAGTAAAGATTACAAGTAAAGTAACCCAGCCTAATCCAGGAATCGCTAAACCTACTCCACCTAGAATTGCCATTAACAAGAATATTCTAAAGAATTTCTTTTTGTTTCCTGCATAGTTACTCCAAGAACCCATAACAGGACTTAGAATCGCTACGGTTAAAGCAATACCACTCGTTAAATATTTAAATATTTGAGAACCTCTGGCCCACACATCTCCATATGCGGCATTCGCCACTTTGACACCGTTTACGTCAAGAACTTTATCTAAATGCGATATACCTTCTGCTTGTGCAAACATTGTTTCATATAAAATTGGAAATAAAACTGTTATTACTGTTAATACAAACGCCGAGTTTGCAATGTCATATATTACCCATGCTCTCTCTTTTTTTGTTAATTTTGGTAGCTTAAACATAGAATCTCTCCTTTTTTTCATATTCTAAAATATTATAACATATATGCCTTAATATGTAAGTATATATTTTGGTTATCAAAGTATATATCATATATAGCAACTGACTCTTATACACATCT
>SDWO01000145.1 GCA_004195325.1 Candidatus Izemoplasma acidinucleici
CTCTAGTATAGATTGTATTAATGATTTTCTCATTAAACTCATACACTGCAATGTCCATATTGAAAGTTTTTGTTAGTATATCAATACCTTTTGAATTCATTACTAATTCCTTTAGTTCTTCTATATCAATAGTATCTATTCTAGCAAGTAAGTCACCAAGTTCAACCGTGTTATCTAAATCTAACTTGGTTACCATCCCCCATTCTTTATATTCACATATTAACTTTTCACTATCTGATCTACACGTGTTTGAATCGAAATCCAAAGTACCATCATCTAATGTGCCCACATAATTCAAAAACCGAATATTCTCGATATACATATGCCCAGAATCTAATACTTCTATATTAATTCCAATAAAATCATATTGAATTTCAAGAATCTCGTAGTCTCCATGTTCCATCATCGAACTAATTACTGAATCAATACTACTCGTACCGTTTTCTAAGTATGGATCTAACGTATACTCTCCATTATCTTTACAACCACTTAATAACACAACAAGCAGTAAAACTATATATTTCATATTCCTCATACTATCACCCCTTATTCATAGTATATCACATTTATGTAATTAGTAATTATCCTTTGTTATCGATTCATATGTGAATTTAGCTCATTCATAAATGGATTTATGAAAATAAAAAAAGAAACCAATGATTGGCTTCTAAGTACTCTAATTAGTTGGAGCTAAGGGTAACTCTTACCTAGTATACTTGTATATTACATATCATCCCAAAAAGTAACGTAAAGAAATAACATTATAAGGAATACTGTGATAATCTGAATAATTATTTGAGAATATCTAGAAATGTATTTATTTCTAATGGTTGATAGTATCAACAAAAGAATCGTAGAAATCATCCCAATTCCTATGTAACCATCAATACCTGTACTAAAAAGGTGTTCCTCAAAAAAACTAAGAATATTTTTGTTGTCACTATATATTGCAATGCGTACATATGAATATAATGTAATAGAAAATACAAATGAAATATTGAATATAATATTTGCATATCGTCTATACCCGAAAAATATAATAGTATACAATAATAGAATAAATGATACTAATCTAATTGTATCAGTCATATCATCCGGTCTATATATTTCTTTCATTATTAGAAATGTCAAAAGAATATTTAAGGCTATAACTATACATATATAAATTATTATCTTTATTCTCATATTTTTCCCCATTATAACTCACCTCTTCTAATACAATAATACCACATAGCAAGTTACTCGTAAAATATTTCGAATCTAGAACAATTTGTTTTAAATCATTTATCCAGATATATTACAAAGTTCCTCTAAATAGTTCTGATCAGAATAACTATAAGAACTTCTACGAATAAATATACATTATCATATCATTATCTTCCTGGTAGCATTATTCAACATAATTTATGTTTATCTTCTTGATTTTGCATATAATTTGTTCCTTTCTTAGAATATTAGGTATAATAGTCCTAAGGAGTGATTCAAATGAAATGGACATATGATAGTATTCCTGACTTAAAAGGGAAAGTAATAATCGTCACAGGAAGTAATAGTGGAATCGGATTCCACAAAGCACGATACTTCGCTAAGAACAACGCTTTGGTTGTTATGGGAGTAAGAAGCTTAGAACGTGGTAAAACTGCCGCAGATAAGATAATAAGTGAGTTTCCTAACGCTAAGATTGATATCTTGCAATTAGATTTGAATGATTCTGTTTCTATTAAGAGTTTTAGCACAGAATTTCACAAGAAATATAAACAACTAGATGTATTAGTAAACAACGCAGGGATTATGACAACACCGTATAATTCAACCAAAGATGGATTTGAAAGTCAAATTGGTGTAAACCATTTTGGACATTTCTTATTAACGAGTTTATTATTTGATGTATTAAAGAAAACTAAATCTTCAAGAATCGTTAATACTGCTTCTATTGCTCACCGCTTTGGATCATTAGATAAAGAATCATTTATGTATCAAGAAGGTAAAAAGTATAATAAATCAAAAGCGTACGCACAAAGTAAACTAGCGAATCTATTATTCACATATAAACTAGCCTCACTAGTTGAAGAGAATAATTTAGATATTTTAGTAACTGCGAGTCATCCAGGTATTTCACAAACTGATTTAGGAAGACATATTAGAGGAAGCTTCTTTATGAATTTTGGTATGTGGGTCATCGGGTTTGCGAGACAATCAGGAGAAAAAGGATCTTTACCTGGTCTACGTGCTAGCACAGATAAATCTGTCTTAAACAAAGACTATTACGGTCCAAGAGGACTTTATAATACAAAAGGGTATCCTAACCTTCAAAAAGCTAAGAAAAAAGCTCATAGTAAAGAACTACAAGACTTATTATGGGATGAATCATTAAGATTAACGAAAGCGACATATGACTTTATATAGGAAAAAGAGCTGAAAATTCAGCTCTTTTTCTTTTTAATAGACTATATGAAAGATTTCTATGAGACTTGTTTAACAGGTCTACATTCATATAGTAATATATCTTTGATGTTTTGAATACGACAGATATGTCCGTTTTATAAATAGTTTTCTCTTTGATAAATCACTCTAATGATTTCGACAGATTTATTAGTGTGATTTATACGATAAGCAATAAGATATTTATTCATGATACATTTCCTTATGTCTCTTAGATCTAGAATAACACTCTCAATCACTGGATATGCTTCTGGAAACTGAAGTAAGTTATTAAATTTTCTCTCAAAATGACTGATTAAAGACAATGCAGCTTCAGTATTTTGTAAGTCAATAGCTATATAGTTAAATATATGTTCTAAATCAGATTTCGCTTTGTTGGTAAGGTAATACTTATTTACCATACTTAGACTTCATCTCATTTATAAATACGGCCCCATCATGTAAAATACCGGACTGTTTGTATTCTTTGATTGATTCATTTATAAGCTCTATTTGCTGATTACGAGCAAATTCTCTTTCATATACTTCCATACTCATTATAACCATAGAACCATATCCGTTCTTAGTCACAAATACTGGTTCATTACTTTCTTCAACAAACTTTGAAATACTTGCAGTGTTTTTCAGTTCTCTGATTGGCACTATCTTTGGCATAAAACCACCTCTTCTATCTTTGTACCATAATTATACCATTATATAGGTACACACACAACACTTGTTTTATTACTATTATGTTGATGATTATTTAATCAAACATTATTTCCACTTATTATTTATAGCAAAAAGAGACGAAATCGTCTCTTTTATAGTATTTCAATATTAGTTATCTTTTGGGCATATACTGCGGTATCATTGATAAAGATGATTTTATTCATCATATCTGTTTTTGTGATTAGACCTTGTGCTTGTTTAAAGTCCTGGGCATCAAAGTAGGTGACAATGATTTCACTTTGAAAGATGAAGGCTGTTTCTAATTTGTAGTTTAGTTCTTCTTGTTGATCAATGCTTAAGGTTGGCATTTCTTTATGCTGACGGCCTCTTAGTAGGCCGTTAATATAATCGCCTTGTTCCAGTAATGCGTTGAAGGGCATCCATTTCATCATTTTACGATCTTTGTATGTGTAATCATTATGCATTATGTCCACCTACCATTGAATTACGAGCGATGATTGTAGATGTTTCTTTTAAACTAGACGCCCGTAATACAGCATTTTTACCATAGACATGTTTTATATTGTCCATTGAGGTATGTAGTTTATGATCTTTAACGACTTTATTCATATCTTTAAATAGATTTAATTGAACAAAGAACTCTTCTACTAAATTTGTGACTCTGATTGATACTTTTCTGATTGGTTTATCTTCATAGAACTCATCAAACAACATCATACAAGCATTGTATATTTCAGCTTCGTTGTTCGTTGGAAATGGTAATGCTGTTTGTCTGTTGAAGCCTCCGCCACCGATATCTCTTGAATACATAATTCCTAAGTTAATTGTATATGCTTTTCGGTTTCCTGTGCGAAGTCTTTTTGTGACTTCGTCAACCATCTCTAAGATGATTTGAACAACGGTTTCTCCGTTGTAATCATGAAAGAGTGTTTGTCCCATACCATACGATTTGCCAACTGGCTTATAAACCAGTTTTTCATTGATTAACGACATATCAATTCCGTGTGAATGATGGTATAGTTCTTCTCCCATCATTCCCCAGAAACGTTGTAGTTTTTTAAGTGGGTAATGTGCGATGTCTCCGATTTTGTATAACCCTAATCGATTTAGATTACGTTCCATGTTTACTCCGATTCCCCACATCTTTGAAAGGGGAGTAATGTTCCATAGTTTTGTTTCAACATCATCATACGTCCATTTGGCAATGGACGTCGGTGATTTCTTACTTTCAACATCAAGGGCAATCTTAGCTAGTAACATATTTGGACCGACACCACAGGTAGCGGGTATTTTGGTTGTATCTAAGATATCTTTTAAAATCATTTCAGCCATTTCATAATCTGTCTTTTTATAGTAGGTTAAATACGTGGTCAAGTCTAAGAAGACTTCATCAACACTATAGACATGGATGTCTTCAAACGATACATATTTAAGATAGACTTCTAGAATTCTCGTTGAGAATTCTAAGTACTTCTTCATCCTTGGCTTAGCGAAGATGATAGAAGGGTCTTCAGGTATTTCGAAAACACGGCATCTACTCTTAACACCACGGCGTTTTAAATACGGTGTAACAGCGAGAACGACACTTCCGTTACTTCTAGATTTATCTGCGACTACAAGCGGAGTAGTGAATGGATTTAACCCACGTAAGACACATTCTACTGATGCATAAAAGCTTTTTAAATCAATACAAATAATATTACGATATAAACGGTATTCTTCCATCTGTCACACCTCCTTTTTCTTTATCGTAATCCTATTATATACCTACTCTTTTTTGGATACAAGGGACACGATTTTATGAAAATACAGGTTTCATTAACTGGCACTTAGGCTATCGGTTTTTTAAAAACATTTATAAATAAATGCAACTTTTTTCCTTGACAATTTGATTGGATACTCGTTAGAATTGGTGGTCAAAAAAAAGAGACGAAATCGTCTCTTTAGTTTTAATAATATGTATTATAGTTTCGTTCACTCAATAAGTTTTATTCTGTTCAAGCTTCCTCTTTTTCATGAAATCTTCAATTGTATAAATAAGAAGTAAGGAAGATCCTAAAATAAAAAAGATTCCCTCAGTTGCATTGTTAGTCATCTTAAATATTTTTCCATCTACCACTACTATTTTCTCTAAATACTCATCCATGTTCTCATGTCTCAAATCAGAATTCGTTGAGTACCTATTTTGTATCCAATCAATATCGTTGGTATACTGTTCATCAGTTAAATGTTTAAAGTCATCTTGGAAAAATATGAAAAAAGAAACAATCAATAATAAAACTGAAATTGCAATTTTTACATAACGCATGTTATCATCTCCTTGTAAATATTATAACAGAAAAAGTCCACTATCGGACTTTTTCTTTGCATAGGCATTCCGTGAGGAATTCGAACCCCCGACCGATGGCTTAGAAGGTTTCTTCTAAATTACTATTGGGTGTAATATTGCTTAAAATCACTTATTATTTCTTTTGGGTTTGCTTCTTCAGTCGCATCAACCATGTACCATGAATATTCTAAATCATGAATTATTATTGGAATTGATTTACCGAATACTTCAACTATGAAACCACACTCGTGAAGGTCTTTGATTATTTCAGACAACATCTTGACAAAATCAAACACACCCTCTGGGCCTTTTCCAATATATACTCCATTATCATAAGTAACATCCAAAGATAAATCATCATAACCTGGGTTGTTTATACTATTTCCTTAAACCAATCTTTCAATTTATTGATACTTTCACGATCTTCTTCGCAAATAATATCAATTTCATTTTGCAACCAAAATGCAAAATTCCACCTTTCTTCAGATAATGATTCTTTATTATCATCATCTTCCACATTGCAACTCACTGAAAATAATGGGATCGTATCATATACCTCGTTACAATTCAAAAAGAACGAAACTGCATAAACATCTTTAATATTCAATTTAGGAAGGTCATTCTTAATTCTACACTTAATAAACTCCTTAAACATAATAACATCTCCTTTAAAATTAATTATATTACAATGCATAAATCTGGTAAATGTCAGCGATGATCATGCCCACCCACCTATTACCTGAGGATAAATTATATAAAAAAAACTAGTGGACATAGTTGCTTTCTCAGTTATGAATCAAACCTACAAATAACAAAGCTAATATTTTGTATCAGAATTAATCAAGCCCTTAAATGATTTGTTTTCATCAAGAGTTACTTTTACAAATTCTATAATAGATAACCAAAACCCCTGATAGGATGATGGATAGGTTAACAAATTGTACCATTTATAATTACTCAAAATCCACTTCTTTGTTATTGAGTTATTATCAATAATCAAATCATATTTCATTTGGTTAATAATCAAATATGAGTTGATTTCCATACGTTGTAGATAGATACCTATATCCAGTATCTGCTCTGAATCTCCTATGCGGATACTTAGTTCTTGTCCGTCTGATTCTTGAGTTACCGTTAACCCATATCCTATAAGTTCATTTCGAAAAAGATTTTGAACATCAAAAATTCTTATTTTACAATTTTTTATCACATTTATCACCTCATCTAAGATTATATCATATTCAAAAGGTTCTAAATAAATATATTACAGAAACATTATGACATCAAAGCTACTATTTTGTATTCATACATTGGTTCTGACAAGTTACGTATAGAATCCACCAGATTAAACAAAAACCATAGGACAGGGTGTCCTATGGTCTAAACAATAACTTATATAAAATAAAAAAGCCCTAATGGGCTTAGAAGGTCTTTTAGCTAAATCTTAGCACTCTCACCAACAGTGTTGGAGACTTAAAATGCATACTTTGAATCAAAAAACACATCAAATGAACAATATTTTGTGTTCAACTGAAATTTTAAAATATTTGATTTATAATAGAGGTTCTTCATTTTGACATTTCTTTGGGTAATAAAGATACCACAATCATCAAAGTCGTTCCAATCATTTTGATACTTATCGTCAAAAATTGCCACATCATCATTTGCAATAATAACATCGAAGTCAAGGTGCTCCATTTTTACATAAATCATCTCAAATAAGTATATTATTTTTTTGAACAGGTCGTGTATTCCATCTTTAGTAACTTCAATTTCACGAAGAAAAATATTCAGTTCGTTGAAGTTCTCTTTGAATTCTTCTTTTGCCCGTATGGAAATACTAATCTTTTGATTGGGAAATAAATCTATAAACGATTTGAATATGCGTTGTGAATCAATTTCCACAATAAATTCCTTAGAAAATAAAACAATATCAAGATTCATTATTCCCCTCCCCTTTCATAGGTGTTAGAGAGATATTGGACAACTTTTCTTATGTAATTAACTATTTGGACTGTATGCTCAATTTTATCATGAAGACTTCTTCATACTTAATTCACTTCTGTATCAATATCTAACTCAAATTCCGCGCTTTCTCCACCCATAATAACATAGTAATATCCAATGGTTGTATTAGATAAAGATATTGAATCTGTTGTATTAAGAAGAAACTCATGTTCTATGTTACCATCAGGATCCATAAGAATAACTTCCATGTTTCCACTAGTTAACTCAGTTGTAAGGGATATGATAAGTTGCTCTCCACTATTGATACGAATTGCGCGTATAAAGATTGTCCCTGAAAGTAAAGTAGCTGAGTATTTCGCGTCATACTTCGTGTCTTCATGAGGTCCTGAACCGGATGATCCACTTATATAAGAACACTCACTTGAAGATGTTGTCCTGATACATAAGTTTTTTGCATTATAGTCATACCAATTTTTTGCAATATCATTCGTAGTCATAGTTTCAAGTGTTGTCAAATCTCCATTTGTATCTTCAATATGACTTTTATCAAATGATAAGAAGGCAATTACTACAATAGCTACCATTAAACCGAAAAATAATAATATACCCTTCTTGCCTACTTTGAATCCTTTTGAATACTTCTTGCTGAATAAATTTATTCTAAACTTCATGTATACACTCACCTTCACAAATTTCATATAAAAAGACATGTCTTATTTGCAACTTCTTTTCCTTGATTACATTATATCATAATTAGCATAGTAAGATAGAAAGAGTTATCACTTTCATACATTGTTTTGATCATCCACACTCTCAAAGTGTTCATTATACGGCTGCTGTTTCAGGGATTTCTAAAATTCGGTGAGAACAGTCATCTTGTTATAGGACACGAAACTCTCTTGTTCTTCACTACTAACTTATTACTGGGGAAAGGATAAAACATCAAATGATAGAACGAGTTTTGAATAGATGGGACCTAAAAGTCCTATTTAAAATTTATAATACTATATAGTATTAGTTGTAAGGGATGCGCCAAGAGTGTGCGCAAAATCTAATCCCTTAAAGAAAGGGTATCTATTATGAAAAAAATTTTACTTTTTTATATGTGTATCTTACTTGGATATAGCTTACTCTCTTTAAAAATACCAACTGCAAAAGCTTCAATGGTGTCGTTTACAGATGAGATTGGATACATCGGCTCATTTGAGAATGACTCAAACTCTGATGGCTTTGGTGATGGATGGACTTTCGGAAGTGGAATGTTTTTCAGCAATTACATATCTTCACTATACGAATATGATGGAGTCCAGTCTCAATATTTAAGATTATCATCTACAAATTCAGTTGAATTTATTATGTATAAGGACATAATAAATATAGGTGATGTTGGAGATTTAATCTATATGCAAGCCACTGCTACTGAAAGTTCAGATACGTGTGGTGATGAAACTGAAATTTTGCTTTCACAAAGTACCTATGGTGCTTTTAGTAACATTAATATTAACTTTTCGGAGATAATTAGTAGTACTACAACTACTTTCAGCAATATAGAAGCGCTTGATTCAACGAGTATTAGATTAAGTGTACGATTAGTTAATTGGGCTTCAGGTGATGATTTAAACAGCTGTACACTAAGAATTGATGGAGTCTACATCTATAATTTGACAGAAATGTTTGGTTCTGGAAATGAGCCAATTGTTGATGAGATGAGACTTTTTGTAGATAATCAGAAAAGCAACAACGTCAATGTGACAAACAAATTGTATGAGAATATTGGTGATTTTGAAACTGATGCAGATTCAGATGGATTAGGTGCCAAATGGTATAAAACTAGTCAAGTTGAAGCAACTTATAGAAGTACTCATTCTGATAATGTTAGTTCTGGGACATATGCTCAAAGATTACAATTTGATGGTGGTAACACAAACAATCAGGGAATAAATACAAACTTATATAGTGCTGGGAAATCAGGTGATCAATACTACTATCACTATACAGATCGAGAAAGAACGGGCTATTGTAACTCATCTACAAGGCAAAGAGTACAAATTTATGATTACAATTCGTATAATAACGGTATTACCATTGGTGATCATTACATCTCTACAGTTAAGACTGTTAGATCAGGTACATTTACAACATCAAAAGAAAACTTTAGGTTTGCATTAACAATAATTGATTCAAATGGTATTAAAAATGGTTGTCAGGTTTACTATGATGATGTTCATTTAATTAATTTGACAGAAATGTTTGGTAAGGGATTTGAACCCACACAATCTGAAATGGATTCTCGATTTTCATCAGTTAGTAGTGTAAGTACATCATGTAGTTATCTAAGAACCGGTGACTCTGTATATGATCGAGAAATGCATTATAAGGGAAGCTCAAGCTTTATGACAGAAGTTGATACAGCTGTAAACATGTGGAATGAGTTGTCAGAAATTCCTATTGAACCTGATACTGCTTGGGTAATAAATGATTTATACTTTAAAGATTGTGCAGATGATACATGTGTAAGTGGGTACTCCGGTTGGGGAGGAATATATGTTCCTAGAACCGGATTAGATGATCATATTTGGTTTAATCTAACATATATGAACTCTGCAAACACCGATGATGATGAAATAATGAATGTCGTTATTCATGAAATTGGACACTCATTGGGCCTAAGTCATTCCTTTGAACCAAATATTATGACATCATATGTTTTTGGTGGGGCTTTAATTGAGGATATGGACGGCGTCTGTTATAATAAATTATGGGTAGAGGAGGAATAATGATGAAGAAACTTTTTATCGCACTGCTTCTACTTGCCCCTTTTATATTCGCAATCACAACTTCAAAAGATGATATCGTGGAAGACAACACCAATATAAATTTTGTAGTAAGTGATTCTGAAAAACATGTTACATACGTATTTGGTGATTTCATTTATGATATTAATTCACTTGAAGAACTTTCTGGTTTCAGTTCTAATATATTTATTGGAAAAGTTTCTAGATATATGTATACTGATACTAATATGGATGAGAAGGTACTACCTTACACTTATTATGAAGTTGAGGTAGTAAGAGATTTAAAAGGTAAAACTAACAAAGAGATTATTCTTAGTAATTTTGGTGGTTATGATGAAAATGGGACACTATACTTATTTCAAGGTAATTCTTTACCCGTCGTTGGTGAGTTCTATATATTTATTACAACAGAATTAAACGATGGTACATATTACTTAGAAGTCTCTACTCAAAAAATATTACTTGAAAATGATGACGATTTGCTTAAAATCAACAAGGATTTAATAAGGGAAATCGAAGACGCAATTATCAATGAAATTGATACAAAGTATAAAAAGTAAGAGGAGGGAAAAATGAGTAAAATCAAAAAATTTAACATATCATGTTTCTGCATTACTATAATTCTATTCATATGGGCTGTCTCTTATACACATCT
>SDWO01000033.1 GCA_004195325.1 Candidatus Izemoplasma acidinucleici
TGTTAACTGCATTGTTGTTTCACAAGTTGGTTCTCCTGCTGCAGTTGAGATTAGTTTACTAGTTGATAAACCATCTTGTGTGATTGTTAATATTCCTTCTATGTTTCTTGGTAACCATAAATCAATAAAGCCATTAGTCATTGAATCAACGTTTCCTGACAATATAACATTTCCTTCTAAATCAACAAACTCTAAGTAGAAACTCTCTTGTTTAAGTTCTCCTCTACATCCTGTAGCACTATGGAACCCACATACATGAGTTGAATCTATGTAAGGTGCAACTGAAAGGTAAAATTGATCTTTTGGCATATCTACTGATATTTTACTATCACCGATCATAACAATTAGCTCATTGTCATATACCGACAGTCCGAATCCATCAACAACTATGCTACCATCGCCTACACCTGTTAATATTTCTTTTCCTGTCATTCCGTCTAAACCTATACTCGATAATTCACTATCAGTGGTACAACCACTTAATGTAAAAGTGGCAATTATTATTACTGCGAATAAAATTAGTTTTTTCATCTTATTCCTCCTATCGTAAAAACTATACTAAGAAAATGTTAAGGAAATATGTAGGAATAAAAAAAGTTTGAATTAACAAACTTTTAATGCATTCCCATACCACCATGCCAGTCATCGTCATCATCGTGATGATCGAATCCTTCATTATTATGATAATCAATTTCATTTAATTCAAGAAACTCTATTAAATCAGTCATGAAATCATATCTAACGTCATAATCATCATTTAGCTCTTCAAGAGTAATTGTATACTCTACAAGTAATTGATCAATTTTCTCTTGTACTAGCACTTGTTCTTCAGCAGTTAGGTCTGCTAACATATGTGTCAAGAAATCACCATTATCATGACAAAAACCTTCATCCATATGTTCATAATAGTTATCTCCATCATTCTGAAGAATATCTGTGTCGGCTAGTTTGTCAATTCCTAAACCGAAACCAGCACCTGTTAATAATACTAAACCAATTTTAATTATATACATTATTTTTTCTCCTTTAGGGTAGCTTTTAATTCTTGATATTCTTCAATACTAATTTCACCTTTAGCAAGTCTTTCATCTAGGTAATTATCTACACTTCTTCTTTTAAAAGAATTCAAGTTAAGATTTCCACCTATAAATAAATACACTGCTACTCCAATTATTACAAACCATAAAATCATCATAAAATCTCCTACTCTCTTGTACTACAACTTTGACTATGACATGATGAGCATTTTTCTATCTCAAGATCGCGACATTCTTCTGGAACTTCTGTACGTCCATTAAACACAGTTACTCCAAAGAAGAACAGTATCAAAGTAACTATAATTACTATGCCTATCATTTCGAGTTAATAACTTCTTTAATGTTTTTGTACTCATCTATAGATATATCGCCCTTTGAAAGTCGCTCATCTAAAATTACCAAGGCATAATTTGTAGAATCTTTTTTCATGTTCACTAAACTTATTGTACAGATAATTATCAGTAAATAAGATATAACTACCAGTCCAGTATTTAAGTAGTACTCAATACCTGAATAGTTATCATAGTATCCATAATGATGGCTCATCATTCCGTAACCATAATCTGTGGATAAATAATTGTAAAACAGATATCCAATTGAAATACTTAATAAAAAATAAATTAGTCCTTTTGATCTTTTCATTTTTACCACCCACTTAGATATTACACAAAGAATATTAAAGAAATGTGAAGATTACAAAATAATTGTAAACTTCACATTTTCATTTAAAATATCTATTTTGATTGATCCATTAACTGAATCTAACAATAATCTGCACAAATATAATCCAAATCCTTTTCCGTATTTGTTATTCTCATTACTCAACATTCCTCTAATTCTCTTCTTAAATATGTTTTTTGGGTCTATATCAAGAATATTAGATGGAGTTGAAATGAACTCAATGTATATCTTATCATCAATCGTTATGTTCACTTCAAATACTGATTCATCTTCTGAGTAGTAATAAGCATTTGAAATCAAATTATCAATTACTCTAATAAAATCTTTCTCAGTCCATTCAAAGCATACATTTGAGTGAATATTTTTTACAATCGAGATTTTCTTATTGTTGAAAATCGGTGTATACTCATCAATCTTTTGGCTTAAAATATTTGAAAGATTAATCTCTTTATTACTTTGTCTCTTATTATCTTCAATAATATCATTTAGAAGCTCGTTCATTCTAATTGCAGCATCAAATGATGTTTTTGCTTCTTTTACACCTATTGTTTCATTTCTAATGATTCGTTCAAAATAAGAATATATTACAGTAAGTGGTGTTTTGATGTCATGAGCTAATCCTTTCATATTCATTGATTTTTGTTCTGTAAGCAAATCAATGTTTTCTAGATACTTTGTGATTATTTCATGAATTCTCTCAAACTCTATATGGTTGAATTTATTTTCAGCAACTTTTTCACTATTGATTAGTTGAAGTATATTTTTAATATCCTGGTCAATCTGTTTTGAGTTTACTTTATTATTTCTTAGTAGAACGATTAAGGATACTAAATATATTACTAACAATGAAATATTAACGTAAATTGTATTGTTTTCAAATGCACTTACAGTAATACTTCCTGTATTATCGACGAATATCGTAAAAGTACCTTTCGTTGTTTCAATTTGATACTGACTCGTGTACAAATGAGCTGGTATAGATGAAAATATCATATTTTGATTGTCATCTGAGATTTCAATATTAACTTTGTGAATATGAGTATAATGCTCAACATATTCTAAAGCAACATCTATGTCGTTTTCATTTATTATATGAGTCGTTATTAGTAGAAATGCCGCGTTCTCTTCCTCTACTTTGTTTATAAGATATTTATTATTTATTATATATAGTGAAATATTAATAACTATAAATACAACAGTAATTATAATGGTTAAAACTAGTATGTTCTTTTTGAATTTTTGAGTGATAGATTTACTCATCTAAATCACCTATAAACGTATAGCCTAAACCATATACTGTTTTAATTATTTCTTTTGTATAAGCCTTTTTGAATTTCTTTCGTATGTTCCTTATATGGACATCTATTACTCTATCAAACACTTCATCATTTAATGAATAGAGCACATCAAGGAATTGTTCTCTTGTGATCACTTTGTTACTTTCTTGAACAAGTAAATGTAGCATTTGATATTCTACACTTGTCAAATATATAATTTCACTATTAATAATTATTTGAGGTTTGCCTTCTTGGAAAATAATTTGCTTTTTGTTAAATGTAGTAATATTTTCATTAAAATCTTTTTTGATAAATAGGTTCTCAAGTTTGATGATAACCTCTTCTTCCAAAAATGGCTTGAATAAATAATCGTCCGCACCTTTTTTCAAACCTTCTAGCTTATCTGGGTTAGTGGCTTTTGCAGAAATTATAATTATATGTACATTAGACTCTTTTCTAATTTCTTGGATAAACTCTTCTCCAGACATGATCGGTAGCATTAAATCAGTGAGTATGCAGTCAATGTGGTTTTCCTTAAAATCATTAAGCGCATCAAACGCATTGAAAGAAGGAAACACATTGTATCCTTCTTTCAATAATATATTTTGTAGTATTAGATTAATGTCTTTATTGTCTTCTAAAACAATAATATTCCTCATAAAATCATCCTTACTTACTTGGTTTGAATCTCTTCAATCTTAAGGCATTAAGTAATACAGAGATTGAACTGAAACTCATAGCTCCAGCAGCAAACATCGGATTCAATTTAGGTCCACCGAATGCGAATAATAATCCTGCTGCTAAAGGGATTCCTGCAGAGTTATATGCAAATGCCCAAAATAGATTTTGCTTAATGTTTCTGATTGTACTTTTTGATAGTTCTAATGCTGTAACTACATCTAATATATCGCTTCTCATTAATACGATATCGGCAGATTCCATAGCTACATCTGTCCCAGAACCAATAGCTATTCCTACATCTGCTTGTGCAAGTGCTGGAGCATCGTTGATTCCATCTCCGACCATTGCTACAGACATGCCCATTTTCTGAAGTTTTTTAACCTCAGCAGCTTTGTCTTCTGGTAAGACTTCAGCTAAGACTTGATCAATACCTACTTGTTTACTAATAGCAAGTGCTGTACGTTTATTGTCACCTGTTATCATGTAAACTTTAATTCCTAAATCACGAATTTTAGATATAGCCGCTTTTGAAGTTACTTTAATTATATCAGCAACTGCGATAATACCTAAAAGATTATCATCATTTGACAGAAACATTGGTGTTTTTCCTTGCTCTGCAAGTTCAATCGATTTGTCATATAATGTTTCAATTTGGACTTCTTTATCTTTCATTAGTTTTTCATTACCCAAATAGTATGTTGTTCCTTCAATTACAAACTCGATACCTCTACCTGGTAATGCATTGAAAAATTCAAGTTCTTTTAATTCTAACGCTTTTGCTTTTGCACCTCTTACTATTGCTTCACCAAGTGGGTGCTCTGATTTTAGTTCAGCAGATGCGGCTATAAGTAAAACGTTGTCTTCCAGAAAACCTTTTGACACGATAACATCTGTAACTTCCGGTCTACCTTCAGTTATAGTTCCTGTTTTATCAAAAATTATTGCATTAACTTTATGTGCTGTCTCTAACGCAATACCACTTTTAATAAGGACTCCATTTTCTGCACCTTTACCAGTACCAACCATTATCGCAGTTGGAGTAGCTAATCCTAATGCACATGGACAGGCAATTACTAATACAGCAATAAATATTGTTAAGGAAAATACAGAAGATTCTCCAGATAAATACCATGCTAACCCTGATAATGTGGCAATTACTAATACGATTGGAACAAAGTAACCACTAATAACATCTGCAAGTTTAGCTATCGGAGCTTTTGAACCTTGAGCATCTTCAACTAGTTTGATTATTTGTGCTAAAACAGTATCTCCACCAACTTTGGTTGCCTTAAACTCTATAGATCCTGTTTTATTTATACTAGCACCAACTACTTTATCACCAATGTTTTTATCTTTCGGTAAGCTTTCCCCGGTAATCATTGATTCATCTATAGCAGAGAACCCTTTAACGACTACTCCATCGACTGGAACTTTTTGACCTGGTTTTACTAAAATTATATCACCAACTTGAACTTGATCAATATCAACCTCAACTTGTTTACCATCAACTATAATAATTGCTGTTTTTGGTGAAAGTCCCATTAATTTCTTTATCGCTTCAGAAGTTTTTCCTTTAGCAATTGATTCTAAATATTTTCCTAAGAGGATTAATGTAATGATAACTCCTGCTGTTTCGAAATAAAGATCATTCACAAATTTTGAAGCAGTAACTTCATCACCTGTTGCAATCATTATTACAGCATAAATTCCATATATAATTGCAGCACTAGTACCAAGTGCAATCAATGAATCCATATTTGGTCTAAGTTTATATAGAGCCTTATACCCTACAGTATAAAACTTATAACCTGCAATGACTGGTGGAATCACTAACACCAATTGAATTAGTCCGAAATTAAGAGCGTTATATTCTGCATCTATAATTCTTGGTATTGGTAAGCCAAGCATATGTCCCATTGCTAAATATAGTAATGGAATCGAGAAAATTGCTGAAACAAGGAATTTTTTCCATAACAGTTTCATGGCTTTTACTTTTCTTTCTTTATCTTCATCATATTGATTTTCCGAAGTAGATTTTAGTGGTTCGTATCCGCTTTCCTTAATCACTTTATAAAGCCCATCAATATTGGTAAGTGATGGATCATAACTGATTTTCGCGGATTCTGTAGCGAAATTAACACTTACGCTCTCTACTCCCGCAGTATTGTATAGAGATTTCTCTATTGTATTAACACAAGTCGCACAGGTCATTCCTTCTATTTTTATAGTTACTGACCTAAAATCTTCTTTTAACTTCGCTTTATAGCCAGCATCTGAAACTGCTTTAATTATATCGTTTGATAAATCATCCTTAAACTCTACTATCATTCTTTCAGTAGTTAAGTTTACCGATACATTACTTGTTCCTTCTATTTTTTCTACACTTTTTTCAACTGTTCTAACACAGCTAGCGCAGGTCATTCCTTCTATTTGATAAGTTTTTTTCATTTTGAGTCCTCCTCTTATATTCCAAGTATAGCATATAAGGAAAATGTTAAGGAAATATGTGCATCAAAAAAACATACAAGATTTAGACTCTTGTATGTTCTTATTTTAATTACCTAGATTAGATAATAAATCATTTATTACTTGTTGCGGAGTATATCCAGAAAATAAGCTTTCCATTAGTATTCCTGCACTATTTCTTACATCTGAAGATGAGATTTGATTTGCGAAAGATGGTGCATAGTAGAAATACTCTCCTTGTTGATGAAGAACTTCTTGAGTAGATGATCTATGTATATCACTACTCTCAGGATTGTTTATGAATTCCTGAAACTCAGTTGAGTTATATCCAGTTTTACTAACTGGCCCATAGTTTGTAAGCATTGCCCAATCCGAAGTGTTTTCTGCGTTTGTAATGAACTTAATGAATAACCATGAAGCAAGTCGTTCTTCGTCAGTTGTATTCTTCATAATAGCTATATTAGGACCTTGTTGGATAACTGACATGTTTGTTAAATCATATTGAGGAATAGGCGCAATAGCTACTTCAAAAGAGCTATCACTTGGAATACTATAAGTAACCCCCGCTGATGATCCAACTGTCATACATGAATCCTGTGCTTTGAAGTTTTCCGATCCATAAGCTTCATTCCAAGCAATTGGAAGTGCGAATGTTTTGTTTTCAAATCTTGTTTGAATATAATCTAGCATTTCTAATGTAGTCGCATTGTCTAATAGTATATCTCCACCTGAGTTTGTGTAACTTCCACCCCACTGGTTTAGACTATTGATGAAGAAGTTCGCACTTGAATCATAATTAACTAAGTACTCACATTGATTTGGTCCATCCCCTACTAAAATTGTAGCCAGAGTATCTAGTTCTTCCCAAGTATAAGGAGCATCTGTTTTAACAGTTAATCCATTTGCTTCAAATATTGTTTTATTTATGACCATTACTTCTGTTGATTTACTATACGGAAATGAATACATCGTATTGTTATTAAATTGTTTGTTTTCATTAATATACGAATCGAAATAATCGTCTACGTTAACACCGTATGTTTCATCTTCTATATACTCATCAAGAGAAATAACAGCATTCCCTTGTAAGTAACCAGCTACATGATCTGGATAAGCTACTAACATAGTAGGTGTCATCCCAGCACTTATTGCTAAAATTGTCTTATTCCTTAAATCATCATATCCACCTTGTGATGTTGCGTTAACTGTGATGTTTGGATACAACAATTCAAACTGAGTAATATACTCTTCTAATAAAGCCGCTTTTGATTGTCCATATACATGCCAAAAAGTAATTGTAATATCTTGATCTAATAATCCATCAAATCCATCACCACCACCAGTATTCCCAATACAATCAACATGGAATGGACTCAAGTCACAATCGATTTCAGCAACTACTTCTGTCCATCCAGCATAATAAGTGATATCCATTGCTGGCATTGATGTTGGTAATGATTTAGGATTAGCCTCATCATATAGAACTGTTAATTCAATATCCTGATACCAACCTACAAATAGATATCCTGGAGCACTAGGTTCTACATACTCAACAACAGATAGATATTCTTGGTTAATCAAATACTGATTAGTTGGTTCATCTAATATAAGTGTAATTGTATATTCATTTAAATCCCACTTGGCTATTAGGTTAATGTCTCCAGATACAACGTCAGTAAAATCATAATTAAAAACTAACTGTGAGTCAGAAAACCAACCAGAAAATGAATACCCTTCTTTAAGTGGAATCTCTGGTTCTAAAAAAGAACTGTCTTCTTGTACAATCATATCTTCAATAACTGTACCTCCGTCAGATTCAAATGTAACTGTGTAATCATTTAATGTATCACAAGCCGATAAGACTATGATCAGTACTAATAGTAATATTGATATACTTAATTTCTTTGTAATGTTTTGTAAATGCTTCATTTTCTTCCCCCTCGATGTTTGCAATAAAAAAGAATACAACCAAAAAGTTGTATTCTTCTATCTCTCACAACATTTGATAACTATATTATACTATATATTTGATAAAATGTATTGTACAAATATCATGATTTTTTGTATTAATCTATCAGACTTTCTTTAGTTCTTGGATTACTCCAGCATGGATGAATCCGATTGAAGTTGCTAGGTTGTATGAGCCTTTGTTCTTTTCATCACATCTCCACACAAACTTTTTGTCAATATTACTCATAAGTGTTTGACAAACAGCTTTCGCGTATCCTTTTTTTCTATAATTGGGATGAACTAAAACTCCAACGTCACTAATTATATCTCCCCAGTTCCACAAAGAGGATACTGCGACAATTTTATCATCATCAAATAAACCATAGATAAAATCATCATCTAAACTTACCATTCCTTCATCTTGATCTTCTTTTGAACAACTGTCTTTGAATTCCTGAAATAACTTCTTATCTTTATTGTTCAATTCTCTACATAAAGATGTATAAGTAATTTCACTAAAATGTAGTTCCTCAATAAAAAACAGATGTGTAGAATCTTTTATCTTATAATCAGATTCATAGTTTTTTAAAGTCATATGTGACTCTTTAGGAACTAATATCCATTTATAGTTCTTTGTGACATACTGAACTATGCTTTCACGTTTCAACTTTATGATTGAGAAAGACTTATCTAATTTTTTCTTTGTTAAATATTTATATAATTCCTTTATCTGTATATCAAACATACAGTCACCTAACTTTCAGTATATGAAACAGGTACGCTATTTTTATAATGCCTTAGTTAATATGTTTTTAACGTCGTCTTTAGTTAAAGCTACAAATCTCCCAATAGTTTCCCCTTTAACGGCTTTATCTAGAATTTCTTCTAGTGGTGGATTTGTGATATCTAAGTCTGTTAAGTACAGAGGCATATTTAGAGATTTATAATATGTGAATACTCTTTTAATTCCTTCTTTAGCTACTTTCATTTTATCTTTATTAGGATGAACTCCCCAAACGTTAACTGCGAACTCATAAAACTTGTTAACTGTTTTATCACTTAAGATATACTCCATCCAATGTGGAGCTAAGATAGATAACCCATCTGCGTGTGCTATATCGTAAAACGCACTTAAAACATGCTCAGTTGAATGATTGAATCCTTCAAAGTCTTTTGCGAATCCAGTTACACCGTTTAAAGCAAGTGTTGCTCCAAACATTAGATTTGCTCTTGCTGTATAATCTTCAGGATTTTCTATTGCTTTTGGTCCGTAATGGATAATAGTTTTCATTATTCCTTCACAAACACGATCATTTAAATAAGCATCCTCATTACTAAAATAGAACTCATAGACATGTGTTAAGGCATCAACGATACCACATCCTGTTTGATGTGGTGAAACAGTAAATGTATTAACAGGATCTAATATAGAAAACTTAGGATTCGTAAATGGTGATCCCCATCCATTTTTATCTTTTGTCGCAAAGTTAGTAACAACAGTTCCAGCATTCATTTCGCTTCCTGTTGCGGCTAAAGTTAATATAGATGCGATTGGTAATGCACCTTTAGATTCAACTTTGTATGAATAGAAATCCCATGGATCTCCATCGTACAACGCAGCCGAAGCAATCCCTTTAGACGCATCAATTGTACTTCCTCCACCAACAGCTAGTACTAAATCAACATTGTGTTTCTTACAAAGGTCTCCACCTTCTCTAATTGATTCAATTCTTGGATTTGGATCAATACCTCCAAAATCTATAATCTTAATATCCTCTTTCTCTAATAAAGAAACTACTTTGTCATAAAGACCGCTTCTCTTAATACTAGATTTACCATAAACAAGTAATACAGTGTTCCCATATTCTTTTACTAGTTTACCAACTTTATCAACTTCTCCTTTACCAAATAATACTTTGGTTGGATTATAAAAACTAAAATTCTTCATATAACTCACCTCATCAACTATTATATCATTTAATTCCAATTAATTTAATTACATACAACATTTTCTATCCCAGTGTCTAACACGTGGTTAATTGATTGATAATTTTGATGGCGAGATTGCACTTGTTCTATTATCAATATAACAAATTGAAAGTGCAAATTTTCAATAAAGAATAGCAGCTGACTCTACATTTTATGTAACTTAACTTCTATAAAGTGAATTTTCAGGCAAATATGATAGAGTTAACAGCGATTACAGGCAATGATTACTTGTATTTTTTCGATATTTATATATAATATATATAGGGTTAAGTTTAATACATTTATTATACGAAGGAGTGATGTTATGGGAGTTCTCACATATTACATTCTATTTTTTTCATTAGTAACGATAACGTTACTTTTTATTACACTTAAGAACAAATCACGTAAAACCAAACTCAACGTAGCTAAGGCTATCGTTGTGTTTTTAGTAATATCTTATTTTCCTAGAACATTAACACTTGATTTGATGGCAGGTCATTATGGTAATAATATCCTATTTGGTTCTGAAATAAATGATATATTAATCCTGTTCCTTAGGTGGATATATTACTTTTCATTTGCTGTACTACCCATCGCTGTATTTTGGAATAACAGTTTCTTTAAAAGAACTGTTATTTTTATAACTATTCCCGTAGGTTTAGCAAGTGTCGTTTTATTCAAATACTTATTAGTACCTCTCGGTATTGAAGAAGGCATAATTAATAGAACTCTAATTTTCTTTATGATTGAGATATCACTGTACTTAATATTATCGTTTTATATCCTTTTACTACTAACACCCAAGATTAAATTCAATATTAAAGGATTATTAAATCACTCATGGATTACAATGTTAATGATTATTTATATGGTTCCATTTGAAACAATCGAGAGATTGTTTGGTCCATCAACTATAGAAATTGGAATGTGGACTCCTTATCAAAAGTATTGGTTCTATATTACAATTGTACTGATTGTAATACTATACCTAGCACTTAAAAAATATAGTAAGAAAACTATATACATAGCATTACTCTATATTTCTTTAGGCCTAGCATTCCAATATATGAGTTATTATCGAGGAAGACCAATAAACTTTGGTTCTGTCCCTATCCAGCTATGTAACCTTGGTAGTGTCCTCACATTTTTCGCAATTGCGACTAAAAGACCAAAACTATTCTATTTTACATATTTGGTTAATGTTGTAGGAGCACTAGCAACCTTTGCTTTCCCGGATGCATCAGGATTCTTATTTCAGTATTATCCTGTTCACTTCTCATATGAACATACATTCTTACTACTAGTTCCAATTCTTACTGTTTCCCTTGGGATTATGCCAAGAGTAAAAAAAGAAGAATTAAAATCCGCGTTAATTGCATTCTCAATATACTTTGTAATCGCATTAGGATACGGAACAATAGTAAATGCATATACCGAACATTCACCTAACTTCTTCTTCTTATTCGATGATTATATCGCAGAAATCTTTAAACCAATTCATAGAATAAGAGCTATAGATTTACAGATTGGTGAAATGTCATTCTGGCCATTTTATCAAATCGGAATTTATTTTGGTTTTATTATCTTAATTTGGTTATTACTACTAGGTTATGGCTGGGCATATAAAACAATTGATGAAATAGAATATCTAATCAATGTTAGAAAAGAAAGACGAAGTGATGACAAGATGATTAAAAACGCAGCTCCGAGAAATATAAACTCAGAAACAATATTACATTTAAAACAATTTAAGAAAAGATATGGTAAATCGGATGAGTTTGCCGTTAAGGATATTACACTTGAAGTTAAAGAGGGTGAAGTATTTGGCTTTCTTGGTACAAATGGTGCCGGTAAAAGTACAACAATCAAATCGATTGTTGGGATCCTACCAATCACTGAAGGTGACATTGAGATTTGTGGACATAGTCTAAAAAAGAATCCTTTGGAAGCTAAAAAATATATTGGATACGTTCCTGATAACCACGCTGTATATGAGCGATTAACTGGTAGAGAGTATGTAAACTATATAGCTGATTTATACCAAGTACCTTCAGAGAAGAGACTTAGTGCATTTACAAGATTTATTAAGATGTTCAATTTAGAACATGCAATAGATCAACAAATCAAATCATACTCACATGGTATGAAACAAAAGGTAGCTATTATCGCTGCTTTGATCCATGAACCTAAGTTATGGATTCTTGATGAACCACTAACAGGACTTGATCCTGAAAGTACATATGAAATTAAAAAATATATGAAAGAACATACGGCAAAAGGTAATACTGTATTCTTTAGTTCTCATATATTAGATGTAGTTGAGAAACTATGTGATCGTGTAGCAATCATCAAGGATGGTAATTTAAAAGGTATTTATGATATGAATGATTTTGAGAAAGGTCAGGACTCATTAGAAAAAGAGTTCTTAAGTGTTGCGAAAAGTAATTGATGAAACGTATTATTGATATGTTTTTGATGCAGTTCAATGAAACGTATTCGTTTCATAAGAAAGAGAAATTGCAGAAAACATTAATTAGGACATTCTATCGAATTGTATTATTCGCACTCGCATTCCTTATCATGAAATCCTTCCTTGGTTTCTTAATGGGATTCTTAGGTCTTGTGATTAACAAAAACTTTATTGTTTTCTTAATCCTCGGGATTCAATTATTCCAAATAATGTTTCTACTAGGCTATACAACTAAATCAATATTCCTAAGTAATGATTTACCTATCTTACTTAATATGCCTGTTAAAACACATGAAATTCTATTTTCAAAATTGTTACTAATCATTTTAAGAGAGATACATGCAACAGTGTTATATACAATCATTATCGTATTAGCTGCATCGCATATTGTTTCTTTTAGTTTATTATCTGTTATCTCATTAATCTTATTCTTAATAATGTTGTCTATTCTTTCCTCATTACTATCAGTGATTTTTTCGATAGTTATATTAAAGGTTAGAATATTCTTCAAAGGAAAGCTAGTCTTAACATACATTTCTAGTTTTGTTGGATTTATAATCTTCAGTACGTTTTTGGCTTATATCGCATTTAACATTATTGACATCATTGGATTTGCTTCCAACAGAGTTTTCATGACAATAAAATTAAATCAAACAATCGCATACGTTGGAGAAAACATATGGCTTTCTAGACGATACCTTGATTTTATCTTTCTAGAAAACACTTGGTTCTTAAGTAGCTTATTCATCATAGGATCTGGTTTGTCGCTACTCTACATTGTGTACATACTTGGTAAACACATCTACTTCGATTTGGTATCAAATGCCAATCTTTACTTCAAAAGAAAACAAAAGAAACAAATTTCAAAAATGACATCACGTAACACGTTGCGAGCTATTATATATAAAGATATCTTAAATATATATCGTGAACCTGGATATATGTTCCAATATTTACTATTACCAATTATGATGCCGTTCTTAATATTCTTATACAATCAGTTATTCCAATCGATTGACACCAATCAACTTGGAGATCAAATGATTGTAGGAGCTAATGTAATGCTTATTATTTTAGTTTCTTCAATAAGTAATGTTATTAGTTCTACTGGATTTAGTAGAGCGGGTAAAAATGCATATTTGGTTAAAGTAGTACCCGTTCCATACAAGACTGAAGTCAAAAGTAAGATATACATGAATTTAGTGATATCTACTATGTCTATTCTAATCACTTATACAATAGGGATCGTAAGTGGTATGTTTGAACTCAGTTTCGGTTTACTTACACTAATCCCTATATTACTGATTAACTTCGCTCATATTATGTGGAGTTATGATCTAGATATCTCGGATCCATCGCTTAATTGGCATAATGAAGAGGAAATGATTGTTAGTAAAAATATATCAAAATCCATTATGCTTGGAATGTTTATCGCAATCTTCTTTGGTTTATTTATCATGATAAGTTTAGGAAGTAGCACATCTGTATCTACGTGGATTAAGTTTTATGTTTATGCAGGAATTTTATTTTATATTAGAACTACATTATTAAATCTGAAATATAATCACTATATAAATACATTAGAAATGTAAGGAAGAGGTAATAAATTATGAGTAAGTTATCAATAGGAAGTTTAATTCTTATACCAATTGCTTTAATATCCAGTATTTTTTATTTTGGTTCAATGATTAAAGCAAATCAAATTATCAATGTTGTAGAAATAGGAATCACAGAGGTATCTCCTCTGGTATTAGATCCAGAAGATACATATGCATTAACTTATGAAGTGTCTCCTTTGGATGCAAATGATTTAACTGTAACTTGGAGATCAAGTGATAGTGAAGTTGTTAGCGTAGATGAATCAGGTAACTTAGTTGCCATTAGTTACGGTTCAGCTACAATAACTGTAGAAAGTACAGACGGTGGTTTTGAGTCGAGTATTACGGTTATTGTGTCTGAACGCTTAGTAACCGGTATTGATTTATTAAAAGATGAAACAACAATAAATGTTTCTGATGAGGAAACTTTATTATTTACAATCAATCCAAATGGAGCGATTAACAAAGATGTTACTTGGTTATCAAGTGATGCGAACGTTGTATCAGTTGATGCGAATGGTAAATTAGTAGCACTTAGTGCAGGTACTGCAACTGTTATAATTACTACTAGTATTGATACTGATAGTGGAATCGCTTATACAGATACAATTACTGTAACTGTATTACAAGATATTGAAAGTCTTGAATTAACGACTGATTCAATCATAAGTATTCACGACAGTGAAATCAGTATTAGTGATTTATTAGTTATTGGTCCAACTGATGTTTCAGTTGAATACTCTGGTGTAACATATAGTCTTGATAGTGATATCGCTTCTGTAGTTGATGGTGTATTAGTGTTTACTGAAGCTGGTGAAGTTACTGTCACTGTTACTTCAGATTCAAACAATGCTTTAACTGATTCTGTAACTGTATTATTTACTGATGGATATCCTCTAGGAATTTCATTAGATCAAACATCACTGTACTTAGATATGTTTGATGTTAATACCGGAACAATCACAGCAACAATTGATCCAGAAACTGGAATCATTGCTCCAAAAGATGTTATCACTTGGGTAAGTGATAATGAAGGTGTCGCTACTGTAGACGTAAACGGTGTTGTTACTGGTGTTAGTTTAGGAACATCAACTATTACTGCTACTACAGCAGATGGAAACCATTTTGAAACAGTTACTGTAACTGTAGGTACTTCATATATCGAAGCAAGTACACTTACATTAGATAAAGATACTGAATCGTTAGCTGTTAGTACATTAGATATCATTACCGCAACTGTTCTTGGTCCACTAGGAGAAACTCCAACATTTACTGGTGTAGTTTGGTCTATTGATGGAGATATGGATAACTTCAATTTCTATGAAGATGATAATGGTGCTAAAGGTTCACTTATTGAATTTACATTACTTGGTACTTCTACTTATAGAGGTAATGTAATCCATGTTGAAAGTTTAGATGGTGGAATGCTTACTATTACCGCTACTAGTGAAGATAACACAAATGTTGTTGCAGATACTGCAACGTATACTACTACTATTCTTCCTGATGCACTTGCATTTACTGAAGAAAGTATTATTGGCTTTAATGATAGTATAAACTTAGCTTGGAGTATTAATTCAAGTGCTGGGAATATATTCCCTATAATAAATAACAATATTACATTTGAAGTTACAACAAATGACACAATAGCTTCTGTTGATGCAAATGGGATAGTAACATTTACTAGCCCAGGAACAATAACTGTAACAATCACTTCTGTTGCAAACCCAGCGTTAACAGATACAATAGATATAACATATTCAATGTATGATTTAGATGAAACATCAAAATCAATTGATAGTGGTGCAAACTACACAATCATTGCTGAGGGGTTACCTGGAGATTTCTTTGATTTCACAGGAAACTACACTTTATCAGTTCCAGGCGGTAGTGACTATGTCGCAAGTGATATCATTGATGTTGAAATCGTTAATGGTAACTTAAAATTAATAGGTAAAAACCATGGTACTGTAACAGTAACTATTACAGCCTCTGACTCTGTTTTCCTAGACAACGAAAGAACATTCGTTCTTGATGTAAATGAAGGTCCTGCAGCAATCTCGTGGGATTTACAAGCAAAATCAAGTGATGATTACTATGTCGGAACTCAAAACGGAGTTAATATTGACTTTAGTGTTATTGGTTTAACGATTGATGATATCGTTGATCAAGGAATTGAGTTTGTATTTAGTAAAGAAGGTTCAGCACAAACAAGTAGTGAACTTGGTAGTGTTACTAATAATGTTGTGACGTTCTTAGATGAAGGTGTTATTACATTAACAATTAGATCTACTAATAACTCAATTGAAGAATCATTTACATTCACTGTAAATGGTGGAATTAACGTTTATACCGAGCAAGATATGATTGATGCATTACTTCTAGATGATATTACAATTAACTTAATGAATGACATTGTTGTCGTTGGTTATAGAACAGATGTATTTAGTGCTAGATATGTCTTTGCTTTATTAGGTAATCATTACATGATCGATGGCTCAGGAATCACAAATGATACAGATGAGATTCATATCTATGGTATCTTTGAAATAAGAATCATTGATGCTAATGCTACTTCAGCGATTAGTATTCAAGATATTACCGTCATCTCTAATACTGGTAAAGATATGTTTGATGACAATGGTACTCCGTTAGATGAAAGTGATGATATCTATTCTGGTAATACAGCGCATGATACGATTCAAGTCACAAGTTATAATGGTGTTAGTCGTTTGGGATTAATAGAAATATCAGATTCTACTATAACTAGAGGATATATCAACCTTTGGCTTAAAGATGTAGATGTGGCAATCATCGATAATGTAGATTTAACAAACGCGTATTGTGAATCATTATTCTTAGAGGGTTCTGCTGATGTTCAATTAATAGATTCAACACTAGGAAACTCTGGATATACTAGTATTGATATGGGTATTACTAACTCCTTAATTTCTGACCCTGATGGAACTCCATTCTCAGGAGATGAAATTGTTCAAACTGTAAGTATTCTAGGTACAACTACTTATGATAACTGGATTCCAGCGGATCCTGCACAATCTGTTTTCTTCAAAGGAAGACAAGATTATGCTGATATCTACGGAATTATAATCAGTTATGTTTCCGCAGTTCATGGCGCAGAATACTTCAGTGCTACCGGAGATGCAGGAATGAGTGTTGTTATCCTTTCACAAGATCCATTCAACGATAATCAAACAGGACAAGCAATGGCTGAATTCTCGTATAATTATTCAGTTATAGCAACTGACGAATCAGCATTGTATAACTATGAAATGCTGCCTATTTATCAAATATTAGAACCTTCATTACCAGCTGAGTATATCTTATCATTTGGATTCCATCCAAGTGCACCAACATATGCTTACTTTGCAAAACCGTAACTAAAAAAAGCTAAACTAAAAGGACTTTAATTCAGTGAATTAAAGTCCTTTTTTAATACTATCTATATCTCATATTTTATATTTCAAAGAAATGTTTAATCTCTTTCAATACTTCTTCGAAATTACTTGGGTATTCATGTCCTGTATCTTTTGCGATGTTAAACATGTATTTGACATCTAAATCTTTAAGCGCTTCGGCTAATTTGGTAGCGACTGGTAAAAATCTATCGTCATTGTCTCCACATAGTATATATACTGATGTATTTGTCTTTTTGAGCACCGGAAGTAGTCCCTTAATTTCTTCCCAATTTTGTATTGGTGGAGCAACAAGAACTAATTTATTAACTTGAATAACTTCCTTTAGTATTGCGGTTAAAGCAACAGTTGTCCCTCCTGAAAATGCACTTAATACAACATCGTTTTTATTGATAGAGTATTGCCTTATTAAATTATCATAATGCTGTTTCAGTTCCCATACTCCACGGTCTATATCATTCCATGTTGGACCGTCAGAATACGATAACACGGAAGATACTGGGATGGCAACAATGTAATCAAAGAATGATTCTGGGTTCCAGTAATCATGCACTGCTTCAACTTCTTGTTGATCACCATGAAGATTAATATGAAGCTTCGGTTTTTTCAGTTTATCTTCTTTGGGTTTAAAGACTTCTACATAAGGAGAACGAGTTAAAACTTGCTCTTCTTCTCTAACTTTAATGATGTCACATATATCTTTGAATGCTTTGTTATCTTTTATAGGAATAAACATATCGCTCTTGGTAAACATATCATAAGAATACCAGAATCCATGTTCTAGTACTGCCTCTTTAATTAGAGATAATCCTAACTCAGTATTTTTTAGTTCAAATGCTAACATTATTCTATATAAATATATCCCTGCTAATGAACCACTAACATACTTCGCATTTTTAGTAGCAAATTCATATGCCTCGAGTATTTCATCTTCTTTATATATATCAAACATTTGATATAACCAATCTAAATATCGTAATTGTTTCATCTAAATCACCCTCTTATTTTAAATCTGAATAGATAAAATGCTTCTCATAATTTTATCATATATTTACTATGAGAACAAACTTAGGCTATATTCTACTATGATAAGTGTTATACATCTTTAATCCTTATAAAATTTGTCACAATAATCAACGCAAATAAAAAAGCGCTTCTTTCGAAGTGCTTTTTGTCTATAATTTATTAATTCATATTTTATCCTTTATGAAAACAATGGTAAATTAATTTGAATTGCTAAATCTTTTTATATAAGTCTCCCCATACTTTTATTCCATCTTGAGCAAATCCGTATTGCTCATCAATATGAATATGGTTAAAAACAGTTTGGGATATTGGATATATCTCAAATTTATTCGTTTCATCAAATTGAAGATACATTTTATCGTTTTCTAAAGAAACAATGAAATTGTCATCATCATCCGGATCTTCGTATTCACCTATATATTTCTTACATTGCTCAATACTTAAATCAACTTTTTTTGGTTTTGATACCTTCAATTGTTTATTATTTAGTACAATATCAAGAATGTTATTGCTTATGTCATGGACATTAGCAAATCTATAGTTACACATTAATAAAACAGATAAATTTTCATCTGGGTATATATTGAATTGATTCATATACCCGTTATGTGCTCCATTATGACTATATTTCCTTAATCCATCTTGTTCATTAATGAACCACCCATATCCATAATTACTTATATGGTTGGTAAATATCTTATTATACGCCTCTTTTGAGACAAGTGTCTGTTTTATAAGAGACTCATTCCATTTAGTCATATCTTCTAGAGTGCTATAGATCCCTCCCGTAGGAGCAAATTTAGACCATTCTGAAAAAGAATCATTTCTAAGAGTATCACCCGATAATTCATATCCATTAGCTTTATTCTTTAATATGTTACATTCATTATATATACCACTATTATTCATACCTAAGGGTTTAAAGATATTCTCAGTTATGAATTCCTCATAACTTTGATTTGATATCTTCTCTATCATTAGTCCTAATAAATAGTACCCCGAGTTACTATATCTAAATTCAGTGCCTGGGTTAAAATCTAAAGGGAGATCCTTAAATAGTTTTACAAACTCAGCCTTTGAATAAAATACTTGTTTTATCTTTTCAAAGAATCCATCAAGATTATTATAGTTACTTATCCCCGATGAATGAGTTAAAAGGTGATGTATAGTAATATCTTTATTAAATTCAGGATATTCCGGAAGATGCTTATTTATTTTATCTTTTAAATTAAGCAATGACTTTTCTTGTAAAATCATCACAGCCATTGCTGTGAACGCCTTTGTTAAAGAGCAGATATTGAATTTTGCGTCTATATTATTTAAAGTATTATGTTCAATGTCAGAATACCCATATGACTTATTTACAAGTATTTCATTATCTTTCACTACAAGTATATTTCCACTAAAAAGCCAAGCGTTCGCGTAGCTATCTAGATATTCTGTTAAATTGCCTTTTATATTTGTTTTCTTATTCATTTGTGTTTGCTCCTTAAAAAGTGTTTGTTAAGATATCCAAATCATTTTATCATTTTGAATATGAATAAGCTAATAAAAAAAGAGAACCAATCTCTTTTTTATTGAAAACTTACTTCTTTTCAGCAGGTCTTTCACAAAATGGTAGTCCACCATTCTTAATATGATGTTCCCTACATTCTGTGCATTTACCATGTCTAGCACAATTTATTGATTTACATTTACAGTCTTTATTTTCAATTTTATTCTCCATGTTTTCCTCCCGATGCATCCTATTTATGTTTATTATTACAACTCTTTTAGTCGTATAATTTTATCATATTTATCTACTTGTGACAATATAAAATAATGATTTCCTTTGTGAAATATTTCGCATTTTATAAAAAAGGCTAACAATTGTTAGCCTAAAAATCTTTATACTATTATTCTACTTCAATTGCTCCAAAAACATATGTTCTTAGAATTGCTGCAGTATCTGATGCTAAGCCACTTGGTAAATACTCATTATTACTTTCTTCACCAAATATCATTGAATAGAATGTAAATGCAGCTACATAACTTCCGGCTGTATTTGGATGGAAATCATCACTTTTTATAAGATTAATTGATGATTGTTCCATTGTTAAGTTATAGAATGCTGTTCCGACAGGTGCTCTTAATGTACCATACGTTTCTGCTGCTTCTTTATATGCGTTTGTTAATGAATTATAGAACTCAGTATACGTATATCCTGTACTAGCAAGTTTAGCTGAACCATCTCTGTAACTCCACGTAGAGTATAAAATAGTTTGCGCACCTTTACTAGTTATTAATTGATTTAATTCCTGTACACTATAAAGAAACTCTGTCTTGTTTGTATCTGGTTTATTACTATGTTCTTGTAGTACTACGTAGTCCCAATCTCTTTCATCTAGCTTATCTAAAACTTCTTGAGTTGCTGTTGTACCAGCAGTCATATACTGGATTAACTGATATCCACCATTAGTAATAGATTCAACATTGACATTATAACCATTTGTTAATCCCATTTGTTCTACCATATTAGGCATATTGTTATAATATGTGAAACTATTCCCAATGAATAAGATGTTTACTTCCTCAACGAATACTTTTTCCTTAATTTCTATATCAGAAATTGTTACTGAATCACCATTTTCAAATGTTCCTAGTCCAATCACAAAAATACCACTCCCAACTGTTTCTTCAAGATCAACAATATCAAAAGAAAATGATTGTTTCATCCCATTTAATGTAAATGTTTCTTCATAATATGAATCTGTATTTCCTGTTCCGATATAAATAGTTATTTCTCGATACACAGGCCCCATAGCATTAAACTCTACTGTATAATCCTTTGTACTATCAATGTCCAGTGTACTATATGTTAATTTTCTTGCCCATGTATTATCTTCATCTTTTTCTGCTTGAGTAAATGTAAATTTACCATCTTTAATATCCATTGAAGGTTCCGTCTTATTATTGACAAACAATTCCCAACCATCAGTATTTCCAACATTCAATTTGAAAAGATTGTCTGTATCTGCTTCTGGTAGAACTACTGTTTCAGGTACAACACATTTCCCAGCAACCAATTGCTCATTATTCTCACAATTATCAATTATTGAATCATCAATTTCTGAATCATCACAAGCCGTTAATGTTAGAAAAGCAGTAAATAATAATGCTGTATATAATAATTTCTTCATGTTATCTCCTCATTACTTGAATGTATTTGTTTCCTTTTCCATTCTAATTTATTTTATTATCTAAGTCAATCAAGTATCCAGAATAAGAAAAGGAATCATTCCATCAGACTCTAGGAATAATTCCCTTTTTATATAGTCTTTATTCCTTACTTAATTTTATAATTGCTTCACAAATACCTGAACTTACTAAATCATTGAAAATATCAGGAATTATGTAGTCTTCATGTAATTCATCTTCTGGTATAACAGCACTTAATGCTCTACATGCTGCAATTTCCATTTCAATTGTTATCTGTTTTACTCTAGCCTCTAATGCCCCTTTAAATAATCCTGGGAACACAAGTGCATTGTTAATTTGATTTGGTACATTTGAAACTCCTGCTCCGTAAATTCTAGCTCCTGCATCAAGAGCATCTTTACGGTTTATTTCTGGAGTTGGGTTTGCTAGTGCAAAGATGATTGCATCATCATTCATTGAAGTTACCATTTGCTTGCTCACAACATTACCAGCACTCACTCCGATAAAGACATCTGCTTGTTTAAGAGCGTCAGCTAGTTTACCTTTGATTGCATGTGGATTTGTTTTGTCAGCTAACATTTTTTGATGACTATTTAATTCTTCATCTTCACTACCAATAACTCCTTTAATATCACAAACAACAATATCTGTTGCTCCAAGATCCATTAGGAATGTTGTGATTGCAATTCCAGCGCTTCCAGCACCATTGACAACAATTCTAACTTCACTTAACTCTTTCTTAACAAACTTTAGAGAGTTGATTAATGAAGCACCTGAAGCTATTGCGGTACCATGTTGATCATCGTGAAACACTGGAATATCCAGCATTTCACGTAATCTTCTTTCGATTTCAAAACATCTTGGTGCACTAATATCTTCTAAGTTAATCCCCCCAAATGATGGAGCTAAATAGACAACAGTTTTGATGATTTCCTCAGTATCTTTTGTATCTAGTACAATAGGAATTGCATCTACATTACCAAATTTCTTGAATAGTGCAGATTTACCTTCCATAACAGGCATTGCTGCAAGAGGCCCAATATCACCAAGTCCCAGAACTGCAGTACCATCACTGATAACAGCAACTGTATTGTTTCTACTTGTTAGTTGATATGACTCTTCTGGGTTGTCTTTTATTCTCAAACAACTTGCTGCTACTCCTGGTGTATAGATTAAGGCTAAATCATCTTTTGTTTTAATATCGTATTTATTTCTAATTTCAATTTTACCATTTAGTTCTCTGTGTAGTTTGATTGATCTCTCTATTAAGTCCATTTATATAAAATCTCCGATTCCTATTTGATTAAGTTGGGTCTACTGTAGTAAATCTATAATTAAGTTCACCCCATGTTGGGTCTTCAAATGTAACATAAACACTTACACTACCTGCTCCAGAACCAAGTACAAACGTTACTACATTTCCATCAGATGTTGCTCTTGAATTTGATGTTGTAATTGTATAGTTTTGGTTTGTTGCATCTAGTGGTAAGATGTCTGACACATTGATTGTTACTACTGAACCGATATCTATTGGTTGTCTATCATCTGAATCATTAAAAAGTGGTAATGTAATTTCTGTTGCTGTTACAGTAAAACTAACAATTGGTATTGCCGCAACAACTTCAACTGTTGTGAATCTATATTCAAGTTGTCCAATTGCTGGATCTTCGAATATAATTTTAACACTTACACTACCTGCTCCTGAACCAAGGACAAACGTTACTACATTTCCATCAGATGTAGCTCTTGAATTTGATGTTGTAATTGTATAGTTTTGGTTTGTTGCATCTAGTGGTAAAATATCTGCTACATTGATTGTTACTACTGAACCGATATCTATTGGTTGTCTATCATCTGAATCATTTACTGTAGGTAATGTGATTTCAGTAGCGGTAACTGTTACATCTGTTACACTTACAAATTCAAATGTTGTAAATCTATAGTTAAGTTCTCCAATTGCTGGATCATCGAATGTAACATAAATACTTACACTACCTGGTCCTGTATTTCCATATACGAACGTTACTACATTCCCTACAACTGTTGCTCTTGAGTTTGATGTTGTAACCGTATAGCTTGTAATTGATGCATCTACTGGTAAGATATCTGCTACATTAATTGTAGCTATTTGTCCAACTAGTACAAGTGGGCGATCTTCTGCAACATTTGCTGCTGGTAATGTTAATTCAGCAGCTGTTACAACAACACTAGTAACTGGTACACCTGTTGTTTGTTCTAATGTTGTAAATCTATAGTTAAGTTCCCCAATTGCTGGATCATCGAATGTAACATAAATACTTACACTTCCTGCTCCTGAACCAAGTACGAATGAAACTACGTTTCCATCGGAAGTTGCTCTTGAGTTTGAAGTAGATACTGTATAGTTCTTATTTGTTGCATCTGTTGGTAATATATCTGTAACATTGATTGTAACAGTTGAACCAATAGAAATTTCTTGTCTATCGTCTGCGTTGTTCACAGCAGGTAATGTGATTTCATTAGCTGTTACAACTGCACTTACAACAGGTACATCTACTAAAACTTCTACTGTTGTAAATCTATAGTTTAATTCAGTTACTGTTGAATCCTCAAATGTAACATAAATACTAACTTTACCAGGTCCTGTATCTCCATATACGATTGTAACAACATTACCTTCAGCTGTTGCTCTTGAATTTGAAGTGCGGATTGTAAAGTTTTGATATTCAGCGTCAGCTGGTAAAATATCTAATACATTGATTGTAACAGTTGATCCAACTGTAATATCTTGTCTAACTGCTGAATCATTTGGTATTGGTAACGTGATTTCATCAGCTACAACTGTATAAGTTTCAATTTGAATATACTCTTCTACAGTTACAGTAATTGTATCTGTAAACTCACCATCTCTTGTTGTAACAGTTATAGTCGCTGTTCCAGCTCCTACACCTTTGATCATTCCTTCTCCTACAACTTCTACAACTAGCTCATCACTTGATGTCCATGTTGTAAATGTATCAGGAGCACTTGATGGGTTAACCAAGTAATCAACTGAGACAGTTAAACCATGAGAAACAACTACCGTGTCTAATGTTATGTCGACACTAGTAACAATTCCAGATTGCCATAACAATAATCCTGAATCCGAGAATAGAATACCAACCATAGTTAAATCAGCTGCGTTGAATTCTGGTAATTTTGGTTTTTCAGCATCACCAGGAACCCATGTGTTGTCTGTTGATGAGTTTAGTAATGGTTTATAGAATACACTAGCACTATCAAAACCGCTTGGTGCGATTTCATATAAACTTAGTGTAGTCTTATCTGATGTTGTAGTAATTTTAATTCCTGCCTCATCCTTAACTGCTATTTCAGCAAATACATATGAGTTTGTGATAGCACCATTTCCTTGTGTTGATCCTGTAATTCCACCAACAAAGTCTCTACCACCGATAAGTGCTCCACCAACATATACATTATTAATATCTCCAGCATTAATTCCTGCAATACCACCAACGTATAAATCACCATGAACTGAAGCAACTCCTAAGTTACTTGATTTATCTTCTAGTTCAGCTGCGTGTATTTTATCAATAAATTCTTTCATATCTAAGTTACGAGCAAATGAACTCTCAGTAATAATTCCTTCGTTATACCCGGCAATTCCTCCGACTACAACGTTTTTACCTTCATTACCATCCGCTGCTGTTGGATAAGAACTTTGAGCGAAGACACGTCCACTGACGATACTTTCTTCTATTGTTCCAAAGTTGAATCCTGTGATTCCTCCAGCAAATGAATAACTATTTGAACTTTTACCACTATTTGATTGGTTCCCAGCACCTAAAGTAGCTGTTACTTTAGCACGTGAGATTAATCCAAAGTTATATGCTGAAACTCCACCGATTCCGCGTCCTGCTTTAACTAGACCAGATCCGCTAACTTGAACGTTTCTAATAATTCCTGTTAAACCATTCACACCAACAATTGCACCTGCACCTGTTGTTAAATCAGTTGTATCAACAACACCATCAAAGATTGGTAATGCACCTTGTAATTTTGAATTAACTACTTTTCCTCTAGTTGCTACATTTTCGATTAACCCATTATTCGTATCAGCGATAACACCGATTGAATATAGATTTATTTCCGATGCACTAATCTGTGTTGTATCGTCAATTACTATATTCTTAACGATTCCTGCTGAAGTAATTTCATGGAATAATCCACCATTACCAACAAATGATAAAGAATGGTTTCCACCGTTATATACTCCACTAAATACGACTTTACGACTATCGTTAATTTCAATAGGATCTTCTAAAGTCATAATAATGTCTTCTACTTGTAAGAAATATTTATCCGCTAATAATGAATCATCTAATATAGCGTTAATATCTGCTACTTTACTTGTTAAGTAAGGATTTGATTCTGTTCCTTCTCCACCAAATAATACAAGTTCACTAGTTGTTATTTCATTACCTGTATCTACTTGTACAAAGTAATAACCACCTAATGCTTGGTTTGGTACAAAAGTAACTACATCAAGTACAGCACCAGCTGTAACTTCGATCTGTCCTTCTAATACTGTGAAGTCATTACTTCCTTCTGCTTTTACAGAAACTATAAAAGTTTGAAGTGCAGCATCTGTTTGTGTCCACGTTACAGTTGAACTGAATTGATCATCAGTCATTGATACATTAGTGGGAGTTGATGATATAAAAATCCACTGTGCTGTTAACGTTACATCTTCTGTAACGATATCAATATCGAAATTCCATTCTGTAGTTCCGTTTAACCATGTTCCGTCAAACACGTAACCATTTAGTACTGGAGCTGTTGGTTCTACAACCAACCCACCTTCTGATATTTCTTGGCTTTCTACTACTGTTCCACCGTCTGTCACAAATGTAACATTATATGAAACTGGATCAGTATCTGAACCACCACATGCAGTTAATAAAACTGCTAAACTGAAAATCGTTATAAACGTTAATAATTTTTTCATTTTGTTCCTCCTGTTTTATTTTTCTGTTTCTTATTAATTAGGAATATATGCTACTGAGTTGCTGATTGCCATTAAGATAAAGATTCCACAAATGATAATTGGTCCTAAATATGAATTTCCACTTAATTTATAAAACCATCTATTAAAGAACGGCATTAAGAACATAACTGGTAATAATGTGAATAGGATATTTACATATAACCATTGTGTAGTGCTATCTGGTAATTCTGTAAAAGCGATTGTTCCTGTTCTAGCGAATACTAAGTATTGAACAAACAAGATGATTGCTAATCCTGATATATTCATAATTCCTGCTAAAAACAGTTTTTTTGTTTCTGATAATTTCCCGTTCATTTGACTTCCGTTCACTCTTATTGAGTTTGAGAAATAGAAGACAAAGAATAATGGGAAATACATTAATAACTGTAATACTGCTTTTAAGTTTACTCTTCTTGCTGCCATTACAAAGATAAATCTATAATCTACTGAGAAGATTGCCTGGATGATATTTAATAATCCAAAGTAGATTGTTATAACTAAAATTCCAAGTAAGAATGTTTTTAATACATCTTTATATGGTAATTTAATTCCCCATCCTTGAATGTCATCAGTTATTTCATTTTTCTTCTTCTTAATTAAATTACTAATAAAATGATGTCCAATAAATAGTGAAGCTGAGAACGTCCCACTAATTACAGCCCATATAGTTACTGCGTTTGTCATTCTTTGTGGGAAAAACCAAGTTGGTATTGAATTGCTTGCCTTTTCAAAGAATACAAATGTAAGTTTTGATGCAGGCAAGTAAGTCATTGCAGCAAATGTTGCTCCTACAGCAAATAACACTAAGTACACTAATAATTGTTTTTTATTTCTTGGTGTCTCATTTATTATTGGATCACGTTTTGATTTCTTAAAGAATGGAATCTCATATAGTAATACCGCAATCGGTACTATCATAGCCAAAGATGCGACCAGTGAAATCGTTGTCAGTGCTTCTTTAAAGATCCAAACTTGCTCTGATGGTGCATATTCTGCACTTCTAAAATTCAATGCAATCTCAAAGTAGTTGATGATGTTTCCTGTTGCTTCAACACTATAAGGTTGGAATGCATGAATCGTTTCTGTGTTAAATACTTGTCTCATATTTCCAAGATTAGGGTTACCATAGATCTTACCGATTTCTACTTGTTCTCCATATGAAATTGGTTCAATTGCTTGTTTTTCTAATCCTGAGTTAATAAAATCATGTGCTTCAATCGACCATGTAAGGTCAGATTTACTTGTACCTTCAGGTGCAAGATCATTTACTTGGTTTCTAAATGCTCCTTCATCATATAAAGCATAATCCATTCCTAAGTTACTATTTGCAAATGAAATATCTGATCTAATTGATAGGACATATCCACTTACGAATACTGAATGAACTTTACTAACACCATCATTGTTAACAGATTCTTTACCAAAGTGAATTGCTGCTTGTAAAGCTGCATTCCCACCGGCAGAATGTCCTGTTACTCCAATACGATTTTTATCGATGAACGGATACACATCGTCGTTATCATATATATAATCTATTAAGTCAAAAGCTCCATACCCTTCATTCGTAGCGATCGCACTACCTTGAACTGCGGAACTACTAGATGAATCCCCTTGACTATATGGATCGATACTTATAACTACAAATCCTCTTCTAGCTAATTCTAAAGATACATGTCCTTGTGTTTCCCTTGAACGCTGGAAACCAGAAATTACAATGACTAATGGTGCCTTATTATCTTCAGTTACACCATCGGGGGTGTAGATATCATACGCTAGTGTTTGATTATCTCTAGTATCTAAATATACTGTCTGGATATCAACATTTCCAAAATCATTTTGGATTAAACTTGCGAATAATGAACACATTAAGATAATCATAAATAATATAAATATAATCAGCCCGTTTTTATGTATTTTGTTGTCTTTTTTGAATTTAAATCTAAGTCTTTTCATTAAAATGCTCCTTCTTGTCATTATGTAAGCGCTATATCTCTAATAGTTTAACAAAAAAATAGGCCTATTTCTATAAGCCTAAGTTAACTAAAATCTATGAGGTATAAGTTAAATTTATACCTTGGTATTTATTATGTGTTTTATAAACTCTTGTGCCGCGGTACTAAGTTCAATATTTTTTTGCCAAAGTAACCCTATTTTTAATGATAATCCCTCTTCAAAATGGATACCGACAATCGTATCATCATCAGGGTCTAATAATTCTCTAATAAGGAACGCGCCACCTAAATCCATTTTAACGAAATTTCTTAATACTGAAATCTGACTTGATACTAATACTATATTTGGTTCCGCACCTATCTTGCTAAACATATTCCTAATAAGTCTTGTTTGAAAAGAACCTTCTCTCATTAATACAAGAGGTTCATTTTTAATATCATCAATAGATAGACTTTCTCTACCTGCCAGTTTATTTGTTTTTGACACACAATAAACCAACTCAGTCTCTAGTATTACTTCTCTATCATATTGTTCGTTTTCACTATTATTCAATATAGAGAAGCCAATATCTAATGTTTTATTTAGAATCTTGTTTCTGATACTTAATGACCCTTCTTCCCATATCTCGAATTTCGCACCAACATGATCTAGTAAATATCTATTGTATATTTTGGGAAACAGAAAAGACCCAATCATTGGTGGCACACCAATTCTGATTGTAACCTGATTCTTTGAAATATCCTTTAGTTCACTCTCAAAAATATTAACACCTTCTAATATAGTCTTTGCTCGATCATAAAAGAATTCCCCTGCTTTTGTTAAGATCAAGTTATATCTTTTTCTATCAAAGAGTTTGATATCAAACTCCTTCTCCAAATTGCTTATGGCTGAAGACAATGCTGGTTGCGTTACATAAAGTTCTTTAGCCGCTAAACTAAATGAACCATTATTACAAACTTCAACAAAGTATTTGAGTTGTAACAAAGTCATAAAATCACTTCCTATCGTATTAGTACTATTATAGGAATTATAACACAGCATAGCCAAAAGGATATGTATATTTATT
>SDWO01000042.1 GCA_004195325.1 Candidatus Izemoplasma acidinucleici
ACCATCACTAAATCCCATCATTCTTACTTTATCTACTGTTGCTTTTCCGTTTGTGAAGCTTCCGCTGCATCCGTCGTGCATTATAATTCCTCCTCAAAGATAATTTTTTCTCCATGACGCAATTTGTTTCTCATTGACATCATAGTTTTATCTAGTTCTTCTAGTTTACCTAATATATTTCTTTCTTCTTTAGTTGTAATGATAATTTTATCAATACCACCATTTTTGATTACAATACGTTTATCTCCCATAAGAGCAAGTATTGGATCATGTGTACTCATTAACACTATTTTATCTTCACTTACCAATAATTCAAGTGCTTTTTTACGGTCGATACCAGCATTCTCTATTTCATCGATTAGAATAATTGGTGATTTAGAAAGGATGGCTGTATCCGCGATCATTAACGCTCTACTTTGTCCACCACTTAATTCTGTGATCGGAGTATCTTTACTAAATTGTTCTCCAGCTAAATGATTAGCTTTATCAAAGATTTTCTTAATCATATCTTCTTTATCTTCAACCATTCTACTTGAAGCATGAAGGTCTAGAAAATCATATACACTTAAATCCATAACAAAGTTCATGTTTTGTGATAACTGAGCAACTAATTTATTAGATGCACTGAAACGTTCATGTGGTTCTAATGTTCTACCATTTATTAGTATTTTACGTTTGGTTGGTGTATCACCGTTTGCCGCCCATTCTATATCTGCTAGTAGTCTACTTTTTCCACTTCCTGTTGGTCCGACGATACTTATGATTTCACCTTTTGTAATTTCAATAAAATCAAAATTCTCAGGTGTTCCATTTTTATGAAGTCCCGGATAAATTGTAACGGTATTTTTAGTCTCTTTTTCAGAAACAAAATAGGTACTCATTAATTCGATGTATTCCACTAAACTATTGATGAATAATTCTATATTTATAGCTTTATCCTCAATAATCTCTAAATCTAAATATTTAAAGAAATCCTCAATAGTTTTATTTTCTTTTCCTATGTAAGGAATTAAGTGATCTGTGAAGAAATCTTTGGTGTATGGGTGAGTAACAAACAAGTCACCAATCTTAGTTTGTAATAGTATATTCTTATCCATTTTTATCACTCAAATCAATCTTTCTAACATTACCCATTTGATGTGCTTTACCAATTCTTGTTTCACCTAAACAATATGAACATAGTGCTGCAGGCATTGGATAACGAAGTGTTCTACCTTCTAGTGTTTCTACATGGACTTGGTCGTTGTGAATAAATGTAGAAAGTTCAAACGCTCCTTGTCCATTTAATCCATTAACATGCATGATTGTCGCTTTTGGATTAACTGATTGGACTTTCATTGTGAATACTTCACGTTCAGCTTGTGATACGATATCACCTTTTGTGATGACAACAATATCAGCGCTTTTTAACATTGGACCGATTTTTTTTGGTGTATTGATTCCACTTAGGTTATCAATAACACACACTGCTTTAATCTCTTTTATATAAGGGCTACAACGATTACATAACCCAGCACTTTCAGTAATTAAAATATCAACTTTTTCTTTTAATCCCCACTCTACTACTTCTTCAATATTCGATACGAAGTAATGATCAGGACATAATGATCCACTCAATCCTTTTTTAACAGGGATTCCTAATTTAGCAAATAGGATATCATCATCAGTGAACAAGCAATCAAATTTGACTACTCCTACTTTTATATTTCTTTTTATGAAGTTTTCAATTGTTCTTAAAAGGATAGATGTTTTCCCGCTTGAAGGTGGGCCAGATACTGTTATTAGATCCATTATTTCTCCATCCCTTCATGGAAAATTCTCATACACTTCTCTAAGATTTCTCCTATGTTATTGTTGTTTATATAATCCCAACCAACCCATTTAAATGTTTTATCTTCTAAGTTGTTATTAACCTCTTTATGAACACTTGGGAACAATCCTTTATGAGATAGTATTTCGCCTGTTTCTTTGCTCATAAACATATCTGTAATCTCTTGAATTTCTTCTTGTTTCTCTTTTTTACTTAACATAAATATCGGAGAAACAATCGCTCCATCTTCAGGCCATACTGCTTTCATTACACTTCCTGGAAGAGCCATTTTAGTGAAGAAATAAGGCATGATAGAAATTGCTGGTTTAATTCTGCTTCTTTTTTCTGATTTAACCATTTCAGCTGGATGCATTGATTTGATTAGTGATTTACCTAATTTTGTTAATGCTTCTTCTCCAAACTCTTTATATAGATGAATTAGGATTGCATTGAATAAATCAAAATCACTAACTGGTAAACTAATGCTTCCTTCATAAATAGGATTTAGCAAATCACTCCATGTCTTCGGCATTGGTCTATCACCTAAAACTAATGTATTTACTAAGAACACAGCAGGAACAACTGCAATCATACTATAATCTCCGTTTGGATCTTGAAGACTCATATAATCATTGTTGAAATCTGAGTTATATTCCATATCTTTGTAGAAATCATCAAATACTTTTTTATCTTTAAATTTTTTCATTAGGTTTTCTTCAAAGAATAAATCAAACCCAGCACTAATGTAAATATCAGCAAGATCTGTTTCAGTAGCTACACTTACTTCTTCTTTTAACCAATCTAATCCTTCACTAGCTGCTTTTAAATTGTGATTTATATCTTCTACATTGCTTAAACTCGCAAAGCGTTCCATTAATGGGATTCTAACAGGACACGGTAGTAGACCTATAATACTAATGTTACCTTCCTTATTAACGTTATCCATCAATGTTATATCAGTTGTATCTTTTTTTATGTGGTCGTTTAATAAATCCAGAAAAGGTTCAACACCAATCCCTTTGTTCTTCAACACGATTTCTAAAGGAAGTTTCCCTAATTGCTTTAGAATCATCTCATTATCTAATCCTTTGAATCCATTCGCAAGAAGTACATCTTTCAAATCTGGATACTGATTAAGAACTTCAATAATCGTTTGTGTTTTAAGAATCATACTTGTTCAATTCCAATTACTTCTGGAACTTCTGCAATTAAGATACTTTCAATTCCATCGTATAATGTAACATTGATTGCACTACAACCAACACAAGCACCTTGCATTTTTACATAAACGATACCTTCTTTAAATTCAACAAACTCAATGTCTCCACCGTCTTGTTGTAAAAAGAATCTAGTTTTCTCAATAACATCTTTAATCTTTTGTATAGTTTCCATTTAAATCACTCCTTATTCACGAGTATTATATTTTATATATAATATAACACAAAATCATATACTAATATTTATAAATAGATAAAACCGCTTATTTATAAACAATTAAAAAACAGCCCTATTTGGCTGTCTTAATTTGTTTTTCTGTTTTTCAAGGATGTTAATACAATTTAATTATTTCACTCTTGATTTACGATGTTTTTTGTTCTCTTCTTTTATAATCCCTGCATATTTATATAACAACCTCAAAACGTCAAATACTACAGACGTGTATGTAACATTTTTTTTCACTTTAATATCGAAACTTAATCCATTTATATGTATTCTGAACGCATCTTTCTTGTGCCCTATTATGAATTCAGGTTCGTGGTCCATTTCTTGAAATCTAAACACTCTAAACAACCCACTTACATTTGTAACTATTTCATCTCTCGTAATTGAAAACCCTCTATTTCCTGTTCTTAATTTTGAGTCGTCATAAAAAATAATTATGTCCGATTTATTAAATTCTCTATTTCGAACAAGTAACTTTGTTTCTGCTAAAAACACTGTCAAGGGTACTCGTCTAATATCTAATCCAAAGCTATATTTATTAAATCTTGTCTGACCTTTTAAGTTATTACATATACCTTCGATATTTACCATCAATTCCATTTTTTCAGATTTAATATCGATAATATTTATTTCCCTTTGTTTTTCTCTTTCCCCTATTTTGCTTTCTCCGTCTTTTGTCTCTACTTCAATTGATTTGATCAAGTCTAAAAAAAACTGATTTTCATAGTTTGTTCTTCTTATGTTGTGTTTATCGAAAATTCGTTTTAATTGGTTAATTTTATCATTAATATTCATAGAAACACCTCGGTCATATTATAGCATAATAAAAGCGATGATTACTCATCACTTTTATACTGTGAAATTCATGATAACTGGATTATGGTTCGAATGTATATACTTATCATCAATTATTTTACATTGTTGGACTTTCACATTTGGCGAAACAATAAAACCATCAATTGTGAATTCTTGGCCACCAGAACTCATTGTATGTCCGTTTGTTGGATAAACTGGTTTGAATTTTGTAGCATAGAATTCCTCTGGTAATCGCTCAAGCCAATTTGGCGTTTCCATTTTTAAATCATCTTTATTTAGGAGATAATTAAAATCTCCGCCAATTATGATGGCATTTTTTCTTCCGTCATAATTTTTCTCGATAAACCTTAATACATGGAAAAATTGCTCAGTTCGGAATAAATTATCCTTATCAAAACTACTAAAATGAATGTTAATTACAATCAACTTCTTTTTAGGTAGTTGATATTCTTCTACTACCATACATCTTTTTAAGAAAAACATGCTCTTTGGAAAACTCTCTTTTCCATCAAGCTGATATCTTTTCGATGAAAGTGCAGGGAATTTACTTAAAGTCAAAAGACCACTATAAGTACCACCAACAGGATGTGATAAAGGGAAAGGAATATATTTTGCATTAAAGTTATACGCAAAACTACTATTCATATCTTTTATCTCACTTGTTAGATACTCGATTTGATCTATTTTACCACTTCTGCTTGAAGCTTGATCCACTTCTTGAAGTAAGGAGAATTCACAATCCGCATCTTTTAGAATATTTGTCATTGCGATCAAATTATCATAGACTGTTTCACTATCAATTTTTATACTGTATTTGTTACTTTGATTTCGTTTCTTAGTAATTCTATCATTGGCACAATATCCAATATTGTATGAAACAATATTATAAGAAGCGTAATGATTGTTATCTCTTGTTTTTCTGTATCTTATTGTCTCTTCAACGTCTTTCGGTTTATACTCAGTTAAAGCTAAATATAAGAAGAATAAAAGAGGTGGGAAAATGACAATAAAAACAGGAATTAATATGTATATCATATAATCCCCCTTTACTTAAAGTTTTTGCACTAATAATAGTATATCTTAAGTTACGTCATTTTCAAAGAAAAAACTGTTTTCAATGAAGAAAACAAACATGAGAAAAACAGGTGATTTCCTACCTGTTTTATTTTCTTAAATCGTACACTGAATGAATATGGTTACCAAAAGTATAACCACAGCTGCATTCATTTTATCGAACCTTAATTCCCCATCTCATTCATTCCAACTAGGGCTAAGATTGATCCACCGAATAATAATATTGTACTTATAATTTGTGTTGCTGGTAATAATGCAAGAATAGCTAGAACTAATATAAATATTGCCCAGCCCTTTTGACCTTTCATTATACCAACTATTGCTCCTATTTCTAAAGCAACAATAATCCATTCAACAAATAAAACTGAGCCTAATCCTGGAATATCCATACCCGAAGCTATCATTCCTATACCTAATAATCCAATTATGCTAAGTACTACATCAATCCCTATTAATAATGCTGCAATTTTCAATTTTTCCATAATTTTTTCCCCCTTTTCCTTGTTTCACTAACTATAATATAACATATTTTTATAAATAACGATATGACAGATTTGTCAAAAAAAAGGAGTAACAATCGCTACTCCTATATAAAACCAATTGAAAAAACTACATTTTTTTCCCAGTTCTTCTTCCGAAATGATTTACATTTTGTAATCTATATCATAAATCGCAATCAGTGATATTCCTCCACCAGTGATCAATAGTAACCCTCTAATCATTTCTGGGTTAGGTAATAGTGCAATAACCCCTAATATAATAACGAAGAATGCAAAGCCCTTCTCACTCTTATATATACCCCTCAATGCAGCCATCTTAAATATTAGAACAACAATTATGAATATAAGCAATATTTCATAATCATTTACTGTTACAAAATCAGGATCAATCTTAAATGGTCCAAATCCAATTAAACCAAGAATAGTTAATCCAATTTCAATAGCAATAATTGTAATCCCAACTTTCATTTTTTTCATATAATCCCTCTTCCCAAACTTAATCCCTGTTCAACGATATACATTGTATCATATATTTATAAGCAACAGAATGACATATTTGTCAGAAAAAAGAGTAGCAATTGCTACTCTTTATATAATTCCTATTTCTTTTCCGACTAATTCAAATTGTTCAATCGCATAATCTAAATCTTCTAGAGTATGTGAAGCGCTAATCATAACTCGTAAACGTCCTTTTCCCATAGGTACAGTTGGGAATACAATTCCTGAAACATAAACCCCGTTATCTAGTAATGCTTTACTAAACTCCATAGTCTTTGCTTCATTTCCAATCATTACAGGAGTGATAGGTGTTTCACTATGTCCAGTATCAAATCCTAGTTTCTTTAATTTCGCTTTAAAGTATGTTGCATTGCTCCAAAGTTTATCTGTATATTCTTCACTTTCCATAAGCATCTTAACTGACTCTATTGTAGCTCCAGTTGCAGCTGGTGGTAATGCAGTTGAGAATAACAATGGTCTTGCTCTATGGCTTAACCATTCTTTGGTTTCATGTTTGCTTGCAACATATCCACCAACAACTCCAATTGCCTTACTTAATGTACCGATGATAAAGTCTACTCTTCCGTGTAATCCGAAATGATCAACAATACCTCTACCGCTTTTTCCTAATACACCACTACCGTGTGCATCATCTACATATGTCATCGCGTTATATTGCTCAGCAAGTTCAACGATTCTAGGTAGTGGTGCTAAATCACCATCCATACTGAATACGCCATCAGTAATAATTAATACATTTCTGTATTGGTCTCTTTTCTCTTTTAGTATTTCTTCAAGATGATCCATGTTTGTATGTTTCATTATTGCTTTATCCGCTCTTGATAAACGAACACCATCAATAATAGATGCATGATTTAATTCATCACTTATAATTAAGTCACCTTTTTCAACAATTGCCTGAATTGTACCGATATTACAATTTAGTCCTGATTGAAAACACATAACTGCTTCTTCATGTTTGAATTCCGCTAATAAATCTTCTAGTTTATTAATTAAATCATAGTTTCCAACTATAGTACGAACAGCACCTGCTCCTGCACCATATTTGTTTATTGCTTCAATGCTAGCTTGTTTTACTCTTGGGTGATTCGCTAATCCTAAATAGTTATTACTTGAAAGATTTACAACATTCTCTCTACCATTCAGAGTGATTCTATTAGTACATGGACCTTCATTTACAGGTAATATTCTGTACACTCCATCTTCTTTTAACTTTTCAACATGTTTTTTTAAATAGGTTAGTTCGTGATTTTTCATTGGTTATTCCCCCGGAATTAAAACGATTTTACCACTGTTTCCACTTGCCATAATATCCATTGCTTCTTGGAATTTACTCATTGGCATTACATGAGTGATAATTTTTTCAAAATCTAATAAGTTATTATCAACTAATTCTTTTACCTTAAACCATGTATCATATATTTTTCTACCTACTACACCGTATACTGTGATCCCTTTAAAAACGATTAAGTTGGCTAAATCTATCTCAATATCTTTTGTTGGTAACCCTAATAGAGATATTTTTCCACCAGATTTACAATATTTAAACGCTTGTTCAATTGCGTATTTGTTTCCACTAAATTCTCCTATTACATCAGGACCTCTACCATTTGTTTCTGATAAAACTCTTTCCACGACGTCTTCAGTCAAAGGATTAATAGCTACATGCGCCCCTAATTCTTTTGCCAGATTTAATCGATACTCGTTTACTTCTATTGCGATTATTTTTTTTGCACCATAAGCTTTAGCGACATTAACCGCCATCAATCCAATTGGTCCACATCCAACTACAACAACATCCTTATCTTTAATGTCAAATTCTGCCATAGCGTGAACTGCATTTCCAAGAGGCTCTTGAACACTTAAGTAAAGTGGGTTTGCTTCTTTTGAATTTATAAAGCAATTTATCGCAGGGATTTTCACATATTCTGCAAAACATCCATCAGTATCAACACCGATGATTTTTGTCTTTTCACAGATGTGTCCTTCACCACGTAAACAAAACTCACATACACCACAAATAATGTGTGTTTCAGCACTAACAATATCTCCAAGTTTTACCTGATCAACATTAGTACCAATTTTAACGACTTCTCCACTAAATTCATGACCGGCAGTGAATGGCAATTTTAGACGTTTCTTTGCCCAATCATCGTATTTGTAAATATGGAAATCAGTTCCACATACACTTGTGTAATTTACCTTTATTAAGACCTCATGAGGTAATAACTCATTTGGAATTTGCTTGGTTGTCATTGTTAATCCAGTCTCAGGTTTATCCTTAACAATACAGACCATTGTTCCCGTTAAATCTTTAGTCATAATGTATCTCCTTATTCATAAGTTAAAAACGCTTACATACGCAAATATTATACCATAATTTATTCAAATGTATAGTGTTTTGAAAAAGAATTTTTAAACAAATAAAAAACCAGATAATTTCGGGCAAAATTAATCTGGTTTTTCGTTCTTTTTTATACTGATTGAAATACAAAAAGAAAGGAGTTCACGCATACAAGAAACTTCTTGGTATGTTATTTTTCGCATACATGATTGACGTGATTTATTGTAGTTTTTATTAGACTACATTGTACATTATATAACCGTTACTTTCATAAGTCCTATTTAGAAAATAAAGAAAGTTTAGAAACTAAACTACTTGATTTGGACTTGATTTTACTTTATATGAGAAATCAATATACCCCAATATCAAACTACTGCTTAGTAAACATATTACACTAAATATAAACAGATAAATTGGAGCTGAGGTATAAATATGCCCTCCTATTACTGGTCCAAGAATCATTCCAAGGCATACGAAGGATTGTCTTAATCCCATAAATAATCCCAGTTCCTCTTTTGGCACTTGTTTTGATAGGTAAAACTGTTCACTTGTAACAAATATTGCTTTTAATACTACAAAACCAAGAAAGACAGTGTATAGCATAATTATTATATTACTATACATAAATACTGTTAATACAATCACAGCCATAAATACCTGAATCATCTGTAATAAGTACACTTTTCCTAGATACTCTTTTATTCTAGGAATTAATACAAAATTAGTAACTATAAAGACAATACCAATAACCATTTTAATATTCCCTAATATACTAGAACTATGCGTACTGTCTATTACATACACATCAATGAACTTATCAATATTGGTAAATGTCATTGTTGTCAATGTAATAGAAAACAAATACATCAGAAACGTTCTATCTAGTTTCCTAAAATGTTTTAGACTATTAAATATATTAAACTGCTTTGGATAAGCACAATGTGGATCTTTCTTTTCTTTCATTCCAAATATAACTAAAAGAATAAAGAAGATACTCAAAACACTTTGTCCTAAAAATAACTCTCTTGTAAAATGCAAACCCAATATCCCACTAACTTTATAACTAACTGTTGAACCAATAGTTATAAAGGCCATACGCATACTTAAATTCCTTGTTCTGTTTCCTTTATTACTGTTAGAGACCATATATGATAATAATAAAGTCACAGGTGCTCCAACTCCTATTCCTGATGTAACTCTCAGTAATACTAAAAGATAAATGTTACTCGAATAGTAAAAACCTAATTGAGAAATACCATAAATAAGAATTCCTAATACAACGAATTTCTTCCTTCCAAATCTGTCACCCAGTTCACCCCAAATCGGACTACTTAGAAGCATTCCTAAACTCCATAGAGCTAGAAAATATCCAAACATGTACTTTTCTAAATGTAAGGAGTCTAAGTATCTTGGTGTAATAACATTTGTTAGGTTAAAAATGAACGCTTGAAACATGAATATAATATATAATATTTTCCTGTTCATATAACTCACTCCTCGATGAGATTATATATACAATGATCAATAAATAGTACATAAGATAAGTAATGATAATAAAAAAAGAAAAAAAAGCCGGAAATAGTTTAAATTTCCAACTTTTTTTACTTAATGTAATATTTGTATTTTGGCCTACCTACAGTACCATAATCAATTTTCTTCTCAATTGTATTATTCTCTGTAAGGAAATCTAAATACTTACGTAAACTCACTTTTGATAAGTTAGTTATTTTTGAAATATCCTCAACATCAATCAATTCCTCTTTATGAGGTCTAAGCTTTTCAACGATATATGTCAAAGTCTTTTCTTGAAGCCCTTTTGGTAAATTTGAATTACTTTTTGTATTAAACATTTTATCAATGTCATTTTGACTTAATTTTTGATTTTCAAACGCTTTATATTTCAATTCACAACGATACACTGCTTGATTGAATCTTTCTTGACTAAATGGTTTAACTAAGTAATCCACAACTCCCAGATTCATAAACTCTGAAATAGTCCGATTGTCGTTGATTGCAGTTATTGGTATTACACTTACTTTATTACCTTCAGCTCGTAATCTTTTAAGCATTTCTAGTCCACTCATTTTTGGCATATGTACATCTAGTATAACCAAATCAATTTCACCTTGGTAACTACTAATATATTCATATCCTTCTAACCCGTTCTTACAAACGGAAACTATTTCAAAATTCTTAAGCTCATTTAAGTAATGTGTATGTATATGAGCTACCATTGGATCGTCTTCTACTATAACAATTTTCAGTTTCATGATTTCACCTTCTCCAAAATAATTTCTATATAAGTTTTATGTCTTGAGGATTGTATTTGCTTACTACCACTATACAGTTTTACAATCTCGTTTACAAGGTGTAATCCAGTCCCTCTATTTTCCCCAGGTTTCGTGGATACTCCTCTGACAAACATTCTATCTCTAACTTTCGGGTCAATTCCTCCAGCGTTATCACTAACACTGATTTTGATTTGACTATCATCTTCTAAAACTTTAACATCAATTCTTCTATTCTCAATATCTTTACCTTTAAATGCTTCAAGGGCATTATCAATTAAATTACCAATGATTATGATTAAATCGTCGGAACTAACAGGGTTATGCTGCCTACTTAGGAAGGAATCATTACTTAACTGTACTAAAGTCTCAAACTCCTTAGATTGGACATCCTTACCAACAAATAAAGCACTTATCTGATCATCCTTAATTCTAGAACTGTAATAATCACTAGTTAGATTTGTGTGATAAACGTTTTGATTAATATATGTATTTACTAAATCATAATCTTTCATTTTAATTAGTCCCATAATGACATGAAGTTTATTTTGAAATTCATGTTTTTGCTCTCTAAGAGCTTTTGATATCTTTCGATATCCACTAATCTGGTCAAGCAACATATCTACTTCTAATCTAGATCTAAATATCATCGTTGCACCTATAACTTTTGAATCGCTATAAAGCGGGAATGAAGATACCAACAACTTCTCATTATTTATCTCTATCATTTTATTTACTGTTTGTGTTTTTGTCGTTATTATAGTTTTAAAATCTAATTCTGGTAATATCAGAGATACACTAGCCATTTTATCTTGGTCTGTCAAATTAAACATCTTTTTGAATGCATCGTTTATTGTATTAATATTGTAGTCTAGATTTACTGAAATAACAGCTTCATTTAATTGATCGATAATCGATTTGTTTTCTGAGTATAAAATTGCGATTTCACTAGGAGTGAATCCTAGTAAATCCTTCTTGTATTCTTTTGCCAAATAAGCAAGACCAAGTAATGAAACCACAAGACCAACTAGGAAGGAAACAGTAATATATATTGTTGTATTCCTTTTTAAATTTACAGGAGGAGAATAATCAATAATGTTGTTCACAATGAATACGGTAAGCAATGAAAATATCACGAATGACAAAATAAACAAAAGACTGATTTGCTTTAAGTTTTTATTTGATCTATCGTTCATATTACCCACCTCTTTTCTACTCCTATAATATGTAATAAATGTGTATTAATCAAGTAAAACTGTAAATTAAAATGTATATAATTTACAGTTATTTATAATTCTATTCACAAGATTACAAATAAGAAAACAAGAAGAAAGCACTTACAGTATAATATTGTAAATTAGGTAAAATAAAGAAAATAAAAAAAGTGAGATTAAAACCCCCATAATAACGCAACGAAGCCATAAATCAATAATTATAAAAACTCTTAATAAGAACTCCGAATATCACTTACAACATCCTAATATGGGTGTTAATATAAAGTGTCAAAAAAAGTAATTTGAAATATGAACTATTAAAAGATAACATTAAGTATATGTGTTAGTCTGAAAGGAGTATGTTATGAGTAATGTAAATTTGAATATAAGTGAACTAGATAGGGACTTATTAAATGAACTGGATATCTATATTGAAGCTACTGTTGATCCTAATGGAAGTCTTATCAATATCCTTCACAAAGCACAACTAATATTTGGTTATTTACCACACAATCTACAGTTATATATATCAAGAAAAGTTGGTGTAGATGCCGCTAGAGTAAATGGGGTAGTTAGTTTCTATTCTTACTTCACAGAAAAGAAAACAGGTAAGAATGTAATTAGTTTATGTATGGGTACAGCATGCTATGTTAAAGGCTCTGAAAAAGTGCTACATAAATTATTGAAAACCCTAGATGTACAAAAAAATGAAGTAACCGAAGACAAACTATTTACGGTACGTGATGTACGTTGTATTGGAGCATGTGGATTGGCACCAATTATGACTGTCGGAGAAAAAGTATATGGGCATGTTAAAGAAGATATGGTTGAAGGTATCTTAAATCAATATCGAGGTGAAGAATAATGGCTATTAAAAGTTTAGAAGAATTAAGAAAATTACGTGCTTCATTACAAGATTCTGTTGATCTTAGAGAAAAAGGTGAAAGCACAAGTGGTATTACCGAAGTATTAATCGGTATGGGAACTTGTGGTATTGCTGCAGGAGCAAGAGACACTTTTAATGAGTTACTAACTATAATTGAGGAACAAAAACTAAGCAAAGTAAAAGTAATAAGTGTAGGTTGTTTAGGACAATGTTCATTAGAGCCAACAGTTCAAGTGAATATGCCTGGTCGCGAACCACTTATATACGGTAAAATCACTGAAAACAGAGTAAAAGAATTGGTAGAAAAAGTTATTATCAAACAAGGTTATCTTGATGAAAACTTATTAATCCCATCATTCACAAAAGATGGGGTGAAATAATGAAAGAACGTATAACGGTATTGGTTTGTGGTGGTACAGGATGTATGGCTTCAGATTCAAATGAAATGGTTATTCAACTAAAACAAAGAATAAAAGAATTAAAAATGGAAAATGAAGTTACCATCATTAAAACTGGTTGTTTTGGATTTTGTGGACAAGGTCCAATAATCAAAATACAACCTGACAATGTATTCTATGTAAAAGTTAAACTAGAAGACATCGAAGAAATCATAACAGAACACATCGTAAAAGGTCGTGTTGTAGAAAGATTGCTTTTCGATGATCCTAAAGCAAACGAAAAAGTAAAAGAACATAAGAACATGGACTTCTACAAAAAGCAAATGCGTATCGCATTAAGAAACTGTGGGTTCATTAATCCCGAAGATATAAGTGAATATATCGCAGTTCGTGGATATGAAGCCTTAGCAATTGTTTTATCTGAAAACACGTCTGAAGAAGTAATCACTATAATGAAGGACTCTAAACTTCGTGGTCGTGGAGGCGGAGGATTCCCTACTGGTTTAAAATGGGAATTAACTGCGAAACAACCAGGAAATGAAAAATACGTAATATGTAATGCAGATGAAGGAGATCCAGGTGCATTTATGGATCGTTCAATATTAGAAGGAGATCCTCATTCTATACTAGAAGCAATGGCAATCGCCGGATATGCAATGGGTGCAAACACTGGTATTGTATATATTAGAGCTGAATATCCACTTGCAATTCATCGATTAGAAACTGCAATCAAACAAGCAAGAGAATATAACTTCTTAGGAAAAGATTTATTTGGTAGTGGGTTTGACTTTGATATCGACATCAGATTAGGCGCAGGTGCGTTTGTTTGTGGTGAAGAAACTGCGTTAATCGCTTCTATTGAAGGTCACCGTGGTGAACCTACTAAAAAACCTCCATTCCCAAGTGAACAAGGTTATAAAGACAAACCAACAAGTGTAAACAACGTAGAAACATTCGCAAACATTCCTTCAATTATTTTGAAAGGTGCAGAATGGTTTAGTAGTATCGGAACTGAAAACAGTAAAGGAACAAAAGTATTCGCTCTTGCGGGTAAAATAAACAACATTGGTCTAGTGGAAGTTCCTATGGGAACAACACTACGTGAAATCGTATATGATATCGGTGGTGGAATCATCGATGGTAAAGAATTTAAAGCAGTGCAAACAGGTGGACCTAGTGGTGGAGTTATCACAAAAGAACATCTTGATACTCCAATCGATTATGAGTCACTAAAAGCTATCGGAAGTATGATGGGATCAGGTGGAATGATCGTCCTTGATGAAGACAATGATATGGTAGAAATATCAAAATTCTATTTGGACTTCACTCAAGATGAATCATGTGGTAAATGTACGCCTTGCCGTATTGGGACAAAACGTATGTTTGAAATACTTGAACGCTTAACAAATCTAGAAGGATGCCCTGAAGATTTAGATATATTAGAAGATTTGGCTCATAATATTAAGAATAGTAGTTTATGTGGTCTTGGGCAATCAGCTCCAAATCCAGTACTATCAACTCTTCATTATTTCAGAGAAGAATATGAAGCCTATGCAAATAGAACAATAAGTAAATCATATAAGATTATTGAAGAAAAATGTATTGGATGTACTAAGTGTAGTAGAGTATGTCCGGTTGAATGTATCACAGGTAAAGTGAAAGTACCTCACATTATTGACGAAAGTGCTTGTATTGCATGTGGAGCTTGCTTTGATGCTTGTCGCTTCGACGCAATCATTAAGCCTTAGGAGGAATGAGAATGAAAAATATAAATATTGTAATAAACAATAATGAACTTAGTGTTCCTGAAGGTACAACTGTATTAGAAGCTTCGAGAAATGTCGGAGTAGACATTCCAACTTTATGCCACTTAGAACTTCCAGATTTTGGTATAGTAAACAAGGTCGCATCTTGTAGAGTATGCGTAGTAGAAATCGAGGGTCGTGGAGCATTATCACCTTCTTGTGCTGAAAAAGTATACGAAGGTATGGTTGTAAAAACTGATAGCTTAAAAGCAATTAATGCCCGTCGTTCAAACTTAGAATTACTATTAAGCAACCACCCATTTGAATGTTTAACTTGTCAGAAGAACTTGGACTGTGAATTACAGTCTTTAGCTGAGAAACTAAATATTCGTGAAATACATGCAAAAGGTATCAAAATGGATTACCCAATTGATACCTCATCAAATAGTATTATTAAAGATCCAAACAAATGTGTTATGTGTAGACGTTGTGAGACAATGTGTAATGAAGTTCAAACTGTTGGTGTATTAAGTGCAATCAAACGTGGATTTGACGTTGTTGTAGCTCCTGCATTTAACTTAGACATGGTAGATACATCTTGTACATACTGTGGACAATGCGTTGCAGTATGTCCTACTGCTGCTCTTACAGAACGTAATGATACATCACGTGTATGGAGAGCATTATCAAGAGAACGTGAACACGTTGTAGTTCAAGTAGCTCCAGCAGTACGTGTTGCGATTGGTGAAATGTTCGGATTAGAACCAGGTACGATTAGTACTGGTAAACTAGTTACTGCATTACGTCGTTTAGGATTTAACGCAGTATTTGATACTAACTTTGGTGCAGATTTAACAATCATGGAAGAAGCAAGAGAATTGGTTCATAGAATTGAAAATAATGGTACATTACCAATGCTAACATCTTGTTGTCCAGCATGGGTTAAATTCTTTGAACATCAATTTCCAGAATTGCTAGATGTACCTTCAACTTGTAAATCACCACAAACAATGTTAGGTGCAATTGCAAAAACATACTATGCAGAAAAAATGGATCTGAATGTTAAAAACTTAAAAGTTGTTTCAATCATGCCTTGTGTAGCTAAAAAAGCAGAAAGCGCAAGACCTGAGCTTTCTAAAGAAGATGAATTACATGTAGATTTTGTTTTATCAACTCGTGAATTTGGTCATATGATCAAAGAAGCCGGGATTGATTTCACTTCATTAGAAGATGGAAAATTTGATAATATACTAGGAGAATCAACTGGTGCAGGAGCTATCTTTGGTACCACAGGTGGAGTAATCGAAGCCGCTACTCGTACTGCATATGAATTAATCACAGGTGAGAACCTTGAAAAGATAGAATTCGAACAGCTTCGTGGTCTGGAAGGTATTCGTGAAGCAACTGTAAGTATCGGAGATTTAGATCTTAAAATCGGTATCGCTCATGGACTCGGAAATGCTCGTAAATTATTAGAAGATATTAAAGCTGGAAAAGCCAATTACCATGCTATTGAAATCATGGCTTGTCCTGGTGGATGTATTGGTGGTGGAGGTCAACCTTATCATCATGGAGACCAAAACGTAATCAAGAAACGTCAAGCTGCAATCTATGAAATAGATAAAGCAACTCCAAGAAGAAAATCACATGAAAATGAAATGGTATTAAAACTGTATGATGATTACCTAGGTGAACCTTACGGTAAAAAAGCTCACTCTTTATTACATACATGTTATGTACCAGCAGAGAAAATATAAAAGGACCTTTCAAAGGTCCTTTTTTTATTTGTAAATAAAAAGAACGACAAAGTCGTCCATTTCAAAAATCAAAAAACGAGGTCCCCACCTCAAGAAATACTTTCCTAGCACTTAAGCCCTTTACATTAAACCTTTTCTCAATCCATAAATATTTAACCATTACTATTATCTCCTGTTTCGCATTAAAAAACAAGGTCTTACTGTTAATTTACAAAAACAGTATTACCTTGCTTAGTTGTAATTTCAAGTGCTATGTAATCACTTTTGCCTTAATTTTGTCTATTAATCTATAATTTTTGTAAAATTCGTTTGTTATGTAAAAACTCTTCAGCGACTTCCATTGCTTTTTTATACTGTCTCTTTCGATGATAGTAATCTAATAGGTAATTATATGAAATTCCAATTATATCCTGATCATTGTTCTCAACAGATTTTTTACATAAAAAATTAACAATTTCTAAGTACTCATCTTCATCATATAAAGCTGGAACTTTATGCATTATCTGCATTGTAATTAGTTTTGGAATCTTATAATGTCTTTTTACATCTGGATACTCAAGAATCTCTTTATATAACTTCGTCATTATACTAATCTGATTTTGAACTAAAGCTAATTTAAATTTGTGTAACGCTACAGGAATTGAGAATTGATCAGGCATTTTGCAAACTGTTTCTTCTGCTTTCTCATATTCTTTTGCTCTTATTTGCACTGCAGCTTCAATTAAATATATTTCTTCTATTAAGTCTTTAACTTGAAATTTATCAGCGAATTGTCTGACTTGATTTAGTATCCTCTCAATGTCTGATGTTTTATTTATAACATAATATATTCTGGCGATTTGAAGTTTTACTTGCATTGATCTTATATATATAGTTCTTGTTTCGAACTCTTTGATTATATCTTTGGCTATCTTATATGCGTCCATAAATTGATATTGTCTTACCTTAGATACAACAAGATATTGTTTAATAAAAATATCGTACTCTTTATCACCTATACTTAATGCCTGGTTAAAACTTTCCAATGAACGATTATATCTTTCATTGTTTAAATGATTTAGTCCAATTATGAAGTAAAACATTTGTGTTTGAACCGGACCATAGAAATCAATCATTTTACTATAATGCTCTATCATAGTATCTATATCCGTATCTTGTACATTCACCATTGCGTAGTACAGATACTTCAGGATAAGATAGTTAACTAATTGAGGACTGAATAGATATTTATCCTCGTGTACAATAAGTAAATCTAGAATTACTTTTGCAGCGTCATACTCTTGATTCATTAATGCAACTATCATTTTGTGTCTTGTCTCTCTCATTCCACTTAATAATTCTTCTGAGTCATGAAACTCTAAATCTAAAGCATTAAGAATATCTCTTAAAGTATTACTTGCAGGTACTAGTTTTCCTTTTTCAATATTGCTTATCAAAGTATGTGAAATCTTTGTTATATTTGCCAAATCCCTAAGTGATAGATTTAGTTCTAATCTTTTAGAACGAATCACAATACCTAATACTTTTAGATTATCTTTACTGTATGCACTTTTAATAGCCATAATATCACCCTAATAACTATTTTACTATATAATGATAGTTTATCAAAACAATAAAAAAAACACTTCATAAGAAGTGTTTTTATAGCATTTCGCTTATTGTCTTAGCTTGCATGTGTAATGGTAAATAATCTGGTCCACCAGCTTTGCTGTCAGTACCACTCATATTGAATCCTCCAAATGGATGATACCCAACAATTGCGCCAGTACATTTTCTGTTTAAATATAGATTTCCAACATGGAATTCTTCTTTTGCTAATTCTAAGTGCAATCTATTTTGAGAAATAACAGCACCTGTTAATCCATATTCAGTATTATTAGCTACTTCTAAAGCTTCTTCAAACGTCTTAACTTTAGTCATTGCTAATACAGGACCGAATACTTCTTCTTGCATTAATCTAGATTGTGGGTCTAAATCATAGAATACTGTTGGTTCAACAAAGAATCCAACTTCATCATTAGCAATTCCACCAGTTAACAATTTTCCTTCTTGTTTACCAATTTCAATATAACTTTTAACTTTGTTAAATGCTTTCTCATCATTCAAAGGTCCCATAAAATTATTGAAATCTGTTGGGTTTCCTAGAGTAAGTTGTTCTGTAAGAACTTTAACTCGATCAACAACACCTTGATAAACATCTTCCAGGATTATCGCTCTTGAACAAGCACTACATTTTTGCCCACTAAATCCAAATGAAGATTTTACAATTGATTCTGCAGCGAAGTCTAAATCAGCACTACTATCTACCACAATTGCATCTTTTCCACCCATTTCAGCGATTACTCTTTTTAACCAGATTTGTCCAGGTCTTGTTTTCGCTGCTTCTTCATAGATAGTTTGTCCTACTTGTTTGCTACCTGTGAATGATACAAATCTTGTTTTGGGATGTTGAACCATAAATTCTCCAATTTCAGGTCCATCACCAGGAATGAAGTTTACTACTCCATGAGGTAATCCTGCTTCTTCTAGAACTTCCATGAATTTATATGCGATCACTTGAGTTGTAATTGCAGGTTTTAATAAGACTGTATTTCCACCAACTACAGCAGCAGTTGTCATTCCAGCTAAAATAGCTAGTGGGAAATTCCATGGTGTGATAACTGCCGCAACACCAAGTGGAATATATTTAAATACATTTCTTTCCATATTTCTTCTTGATTTGGTTTTTTTATCACTTTCTTCAAGTAGTAACATTTGACGTCCGTAATACTCTAAAAAGTCGATTGCTTCTGCAGTATCAGCATCAGCTTCTGGCCAAGGCTTCCCTGCTTCTTTTGTCATTAAAGCACTAAATTCATATTTACGTTTTCTAATTATTGATGCTGCTTTGAAAAGCACATCAGCTCTTGATGAAGCACTAACTTTTTTCCATTCTTTAAATCTTTTCAAAGCTACTTCCATAGCGTGTTTTGCATTCTCAAGAGTTGCTTGATGGATATTCCCTACTACTTCTGATTTATCAGCAGGATTTACAGAAACATATAATTTCCCTGTTTCAATTCTCTCACCATCAATAATGATTGGATATGTTTTCCCCATGTACGATTCTACTAGATTTAAAGCATCCTTATATTTCAATAAAGTTTCTTCTTTAGTAAAATCAAGTAATGGTTCTGTTTTATAGCTATAAACTCCCATATAATTCTCCTTTTTTATACTACGTTTGTTTCGTAGGATTGTAAATTTTTGTTTTTGAATCTATCAATGTGTAACTTTGTTATATCTATAGTCGGTTTTTCTTCTAAAATAATCTCGCTTAGTAGAATACCGGTAATAGGTGCAAACATAAATCCATGGCCACTAAATCCAACACCCATGTAATAACCTGAACATTGATCAGTATCACTTATAATAGGTTGTCTATCGGGTGTTATGTTATAACTTCCACCCCATTGTCGAACCACTCTTAAATCTCCTAATGGAGGCAATAAGTTAACTGCGGTCTTTGCCATTTCATCTAGGAATTGATGTGTATGTCCAATATCATGATTATGTAGTGCTTGAAGATCGCTTCTACCCATGATGAAACTTCCATGAGGTACTTGCTGGCAATATATGTTTTTACTAAAACTAATTACCATTGGTCCTTGTATTTTTTCTGTTGGTTCTGTAACTAGTATTTCATGGTTTTCACTGAATACCGGAATATCTACACCGGCCATTAACCCAACTTCTCTACTATATCCACCAGCGACATTCACTACTTTGCTTGTGAATACTTCGTGATGCTCGGTAATTACTTTCTTAATTTGTTTATCCTTTGTAACTATTTCTATTACCTTCTCTTCATAAAAGAATGTTACACCAAGTTTTTTAGCTGCTTGATAATAAGCATCTGTCATTAAGAAAGGATTTAAATGTCCGTCAGTTGGACAAAACGTAGCACTGACAACTTCATCAATATTTAGATGTGGAACAATCGTTAGAGCTTCTTTAGGTGTAAGCTTTTGAGTTGGAATTCCAACACTATTTTGAAGCGCTACATTTTTTTCGCTAATTTCATCTTCTTTTTTAGTGGTCGCAACCACTAAGTATCCTTCTTGTTTAAATTCAACATCACGATGATACTCTAATGTTTCTTGAGCCGTTTCAAAGAAATCGATGCTCATTTTTGCTAGTTTACAATTCATTAAAGTTCCCCATTGTTGTCTAATCCCAGCACCACAACGACCTGTTGCACCACCTGTCATATAATTATCATCGAATACGACGATATCTTTCATTCCTTTTTTTGCAAGGTTGTATGCGATACTAACTCCACTAATTCCTCCACCTATTATTACTATATTAGCTTTCATTGGCATTCTCCAAAATTGATTTGAGTTTAACACCTGTGATTAATGGGCGTACTTTTTGAGTTTTAACTTCAGATAGTGGAATATTTAGAAATTTCGCTACTTCCCTTTGTACTAATAAATTACATGTATTTCCTTGGCATGCTCCCATACCAACACGTAAAATTCTTTTTATTTCTTCTATTGAGGTGAAGCCTTCATTAAGAACGTTATGTAAATCTTCTAAACTTACATCCTCACAACGACATATCATTATATCTTTCTTACTCATGTTATCCTCCTTATTGTAACGAAGTCATGAATAAACTCTTTGTCCACTTTTACCTCTATCAAAGCAGTTTTATCATATTTCTCGGTAATTGAAACTTTTAAGATGTCGACATTAGTAATTATATCACCATTACGGTTAACACCATGCCAGGTTTCACCTTGCTTGGGATAAGGGACAAATTCGAATGGAATTTTGAACCTTAAATGATCACTATGTTCTTCTACAGTAAATATTGCGAGTCCTGGACAACTGTATACACAGATTCCGCAGCCTACACAATTATTAAAATCCACTTTTGGAGGAGTGTTTATATCTTCCCCTATATGAATTGCATTAAACGGACAACTTGTAGCACACGGATTACACGGTATTTCTTCATAGCATTCCGTAATCGCTTTATGCTTAATTAGTAATCCTTTTTTTGGAAAACGTGATTTGATTTCTTCTAAGGTTGGAACTCCTGTTTTATTTAACATTTCGTTCACCTCTTAATTCTTGTAGGCCTTCTAAAGTACGTACTCCAAATGGTCCTGATCTTAAATTGTCTAATTGACTATTATAGTCATCATAAAGATTATCAAAATCTTTATGTCTAAACCCTAATCTTTCACTGACCAGTAGTCCTGTTAGATACCCTTCAACAATTGCGCTACTTGCTTCTTCTACACCACAAACATCTCCAGCTACATAGATGTTTTTGATTGTTGTTTCGTGGTGATGATCAATAACGGGAACCAAACCTCCAAGTTTTGAGATATACTTCATTTCGGCTCCTATCATGCTTAAAAGGTTACCCATCGGACTTAGTCCAACACTGATACATAATGCATCTGTTTCTATTTCGAATTCTGATCCTTCTATAAATTCCCACTTATCATCTAATTCACTAACCAATATTTTTTCTAACTTATCTTTTCCAATTGCTTTTTTAATTGAATGGTTTGTCAGTATATCAACACCGAGTCTTTTCAATTTAGATGCATGTACTTTGTATCCTCCAATAGTAGGTGCAGCTTCCAAGACCTTTAGGACGTTAACTCCTGCTTGTAATAATTGATAGCTTACGATTAGTCCAATGTTTCCGCTCCCAATCATCACTACTTTTTCTCCTGGTAGAACACCGTGTACATTCATTAATGTTTGTACAGCACCAGCACCATAAATTCCCGGTAGATCATTATTCTCAAATGCCAAGAATTTCTCACTAGCTCCTGTTGCTACCACTAGAGAGTCAAATGATATCTTTGTATACGTTTCACCTTGGAGTACTGTAAGAACATTGTCTTCATACAATCCAACCACGGTTGTATTCTTCATTACTGTAATCATATTTATATTTTGTTCAACATCGTTAATTAAAATTTTAGCTATGTTAATTCCTCTTGTTTTCGCATATTGTTTTTCACTTCCAAAAAACATATGTGTTTGTTTGACCAGTTGTCCACCAAGTTTGAAATCTCGTTCAATTATTAATGACTTCACGCCACTCTCAGCGGCTATTTTTGCAGCACTTAATCCTGCTGGTCCACCACCGATAATTATTAATCTAAAATGTTTCATAAACATTACCTTTGCCTTCTTGAGTTTTAACAATCATTCCATCTTCAAGCTCAGTAATACATGTTCTAACATTAGGTACATCATTGACAACCATATTGCACGATGCACAATTACCAATTGCACAATAAAAGCCCCTTGGGCGTTTGAGTTTTATGCTGTCACTTAGCCTTCTGATTCCTAGTGCGTGTAAGGCTGAAGCTACTGTGTCTCCTATGTACCCATACATTTTTTTTCCATTATATGTAAAGTGAATTTTTGTCTGTTCACCAAACTCTAAAATGGGATGTTTTTTGATTCTCATGAACTCACCTCATTTACTACTAAAATTATATCATAGAAAACGCTTCCAATGTAAATAAAATCAATTTATGTTTCAAACAAATAAAACAGACATAAAATTATGTCTGTTTTATTCTTTCATGTTTTTTCTAAATGCAAAATAAACTAGTAAAATCTTCACTATTGCATATGTATGTAAAACTAAGATAATAGTTGTGAATGGTCTGAAGTATTTATAGAATGTAGTGAGTCTGTTTGTTCTCTCCAAATACGGAAATAGAATTAATACTTGGTAATACAAAGGGAACCCAGCAAGTAGTAGAAATCCTAAAAGTCTTGTAAACATATTTTTCTTTGAATCGAAATCATTATATATCTCATTGTTTAACGTACGTTCTTTCCTGAAGTAAAACCAACCACCATAATGAATTACCATTTCCCAATCTTGAAACATCTCAAGATATTCTTCTAGTTGCTTTTTATTGATCATTCTAAAGTCAAACTCATATACCATATCTTTAGGTTCTGACTCTTCAAAGTCATAATACCCTAGTCCCATTTTCTTAAGTAATAATCCCTCCATTGCCTTTTTCTCCAAATAATTCTTCTCTTTTTGTTGTTGCCAGGCAAAAAACATTTTTCTTTCTCTAATCACTAGACACCTCCATCGCTATATCGACCATTTCCTTAAGTCGACTAACTTCATGATTCAGTAGAGTGAATCCTAATTCAGTTGTTCTATATGTTTTCTTTTTTTTAGGTCCTTCAATCTTTTCTAAACTTATAAGTTTATTTCTCAGAAATGTTGTTATAACACCATATAATGTTCCCGGTGCTAATTTTAATCTACCATCAGTTTTTTCTTCAACATACTTAATAATTCCATAACCATGGTTTGGCTCATTAAGTGCAAGCAAGATAAAAAAGCTAGCTTCTGTAAGTGGACTAAATTTCTGTACATCCATGTAATCACCTCTTATATCGTTACCCGATATATCGTATATCTTTATATTATCAAAATAATACTTATTTGTCAAAAATAAAAAGAAGAGTTTTCACTCTTCTTATTTTTGATGTACAACTGCTCCATCTATTATAACGTACTCTGTTCTTGTAAATATATCGAATAATGGACCATCCCAAATAACGATGTCTGCATCTTTTCCTACTTCAATACTCCCTACTCTATCTTCAATTCCATTTAGCTTTGCCGAATTAATAGTAAGAGCTTCTAATGCTTTTTTCTCACTCAATCCCTCTTTAACAAACAATGCTGTTTGAACAAGAGTCATATCTAATGTAATTATTGGATGATCTGTCATTATCGCGAATGATATGCCATTATCCTCTAATACTTTTGCTGATTTGAATGATTTATTAATTAATTCATATTTACTAGCCATACCAAGTGTAGGACCAATAATCATAGGATAACCACTTTCCTTAACCAAATCAGGAATCAAATAACTCTCTGTAGCATGTTCTATAGTAGTATTTAAGTTGAATTCTTTACTGATTCTAATAGCTGTTGCAATATCATCAGCTCGATGCGCATGAATTTTAACTATCATACCATCAAAGACTCTCATTAAACTATGTAATTTCATATCAAATGGTGGTTCTTTTGCCTCGTCTTCTTTGTTAATCCAAGCATTATATTTTTTATGGTAATCCTTAGCTTTAAATAACCATTCCCTCATCAATGCAGCGCTCGCCATTCTAGTCCCCGGATTTTTATTACCGGTTCCATATACACGTTTAGGATTTTCACCTAGTGCCATCTTCATTGAGGTTTCCTCTTTAATTAAAACATCTTCAACGGTTTCACCAAATGTTTTAATAGCGGTAAAAGTCCCACCAATAACATTCGCACTTCCTGGACCTGTATTTACAGTCGTAATTCCAGCTTTGTATGTATACTCAAAAGCCATGTCTTTCATGTATATACTGTCTATACCTCTTAATTCAGGATAGATTGGACCGCTCATTTCGTTGGTATCATTTCCTTCAAAGCGAATACCTTCTTCCATCACTCCTATGTGGCAATGTGGATCAACTAATCCTGGTGTTACTAATAATCCTTTGGCATCAATAATCTTTGCGGCCTTGTATTTTGATACATCGATATTTCCTACTTCTAATATTTTTTTTTCCTTTATTACAATTACTCCATTTTCAAAATCAGAAGAAGCCATAGTTTTAATATTTGCGTTTTTAATTATTAACATAATATTCCCCTTTAGTCTTTTGTCTTATAAATATTATAATAAAAAAAGTGCAATTTTACAATTAGCACTTATTTTATTATTGTCACTTAATTCGTTTGATTGGTAAAAGTAAATCTAATTGTTTCATCTGTGCATCTGGATTGTCCAAAAAGAAGAATTCATAGTCAGTACACTCTTCTAACCATTGATGATCGGAAACACCATCTTCGTTAGGTGGCAGAAAATTCGGGTGATAATATTCATCCTCTTTTACACTGTTGTGTAGTTTACCCCATGTTTCTCCAATTTCCGGCATGACTGTTGTAATTGAAGCATACAAACCACCATTATAATTTTTAGTAACAACGTCATCATATTCCTTGTTAACTGTAATCCAGATTTCATATCCATAAACACTGCTGTCCCTCTTAGGATCCGGATTGTTGAATCCAAAATGTCTGAAACCCACAAGTTTATGTTCTTTAATAAACTTATTTGCAAGTACTGCTGCGTCATCTTCTGGTGTTTCACTAAAGCCTTTAAACACAGCGACTTTCATTAATGGTAAACTTACTACTCTAAAAATATCCTTTTTCATAATACCTCCTCTAATTTTGTTAGATGAGTTATTTAAAGAAATGTTAAGAGACTCGAACAAATCTCCATTCTTATTGGATAGTAGATAAATAAAGTTCTCAATGATTGTTTCTAACTTGATCATTTCCTCCATTTTATCTTTAAGCGCCATTTTTTTCCCATATAGAATTTGAATTAAATCATAACTAGTATAACGATTAAACACTAATTCTATTTCCTTAACGGAAAAATCAAGTTGCTTAAGAAGTAAAATCTGTTTTATTCTACATTCTGCAACTTCATCATAACACCTATAGTTATTTTTCATCCTTGAGCTAGTTATTATGTTTTTGTCTTCATAATATCTTAGCATTCTTGGAGATACATTGTATAGATTGCTCACTTCTCCTATTTTCTTCAAAAAATCACCTCAAAATTAGTATATAGTATTACATTGTGTCAAGGTCAATACCTAAATTCATTATAACAAAAAAAGTCAGAAAATTTCTGACTTTCAATATTTTGTTATCTTTTTTCTTTAGCTTCTTGAATACTAGCTTTTTTACCATTATGTTCAATATTAGTAAGTTTATTTGTTACAGTAGTTTTATGTTTCTTATCTACTGTAAAGAAACTAAAATTGTTTCTAATAGTAATATCACTGATATCATTATTTCTGATTCCTGTTTTTTTAGAAACAAACTCAGCAAGTTTTCTAGGATCCATTCCTGAACCAGTTCCTAAATTAATATGGAATCTAGTTATAGGTCCGCTTGATCTTGAACTTTGTCCACGATCTCTTCCACCATCTCTTCCACGGTCTCTTCCGCGATCTCTTCCACGGTCTCTTCCACGGTCACGAGTTCGTCCAGTGCTTCGTCCACCTCTTGAAACATCTTCATTGATATCTCCAAGAACAACTTCACTAGAATCTCTTTTTTCTAGTTTAACTAAAAGTGCACTAACAATTTTCTCAGGTTCATTATCAGCTAATAAACGTGTAGCTAACTCATATTGAGGGCTTAAGTTTGTAGTTTTAATGATTTCCATAATGTCTTCTGCTTGTTTTTCGTGTTTCACTTGTAATACTTTGTCAGGAGTTGGGATATTTCTCTTCTTGATAGTAGATTTAGTAAATCTAAGAATTTGATCTAAACGTCCCATTTCACTTCTTGATACTAAAGTGAAACTCATTCCTTTGTTTCCGATACGTCCAGTTCTACCAATTCTATGTACATAGTATTCAGCTTTCTCTGGAACATCTAAATTAATAACAGCTTCAACGTTCTTAATGTCTAATCCTCTTGCTGCAACATCAGTTGCAACTAACATATCTAAATGTCCTTGATGGAATTTTCCTAAGACGTGAAGTCTTGCAGTTTGTTGTAAGTCACCATGAATCTTATCGACGTTATACCCTTTTTTCGTTAATTCTCTTGTAACGTCGTCAACTTTACGTTTTGTATTACAGAATATTAATGTTAGCTTAGGATTATAAACATGTAACAGTCTTGCAACTGCTTCTATTTTATTCTTAGCTTGTACATTATAGTAATACTGCGTAATGTCTTTATTTGTTTCATCGCCATTTACTACACTAACCAGTTGTGGATCTTTCATATAATTCTTTGAAATGTGCACAATCGGTTTAGGCATTGTAGCGCTAAACATTACTGTTTGTCTTTCAGGGTTAGTCGCATTAAAGATTGATTCTATATCTTCTTTAAACCCCATTTTTAACATTTCATCTGCTTCATCTAATACCATAGATTTGATATTTTCTAGACGAAGAAGTTTTTTATTTATATGATCAAGTGTTCTACCAGGAGTCCCCACAACTATTTGTGGTTTTCTCTTAAGTGCTTGAATCTGTTTGTATATCGGCTCTCCACCGTATACAGATACTGTTTTTAATTGCGGTAAATATTTACCAAGTTTATCGATTTCTGATTTTACTTGAACAGCTAATTCACGAGTTGGGCATAAAATTAATGCTTGTATCTCTCTGCTTTCGTAATCAAGTGCTTCAAGAATCGGTAGTGCAAATGCAGCAGTCTTACCAGTACCAGTTTGACTGTGTCCAATTACATCTTTGTGTTCTCTCATTAAAGGCATAGTTTCGGCTTGAATTTGCGTAAATTCTTCGAATCCCATTTCTTCTAATGAGCGGTTAATTTGTTCGTTGTTATGTAACATAGTACATACCTCCATTTTTAAGGGCAGTTAAGTATACCATAAATCATTAAGATGTAAAGGAAAACAAAGAAAAAACACGGGTTTGTGGATTAAACCCGCAGTGTAAGTGTTTTACAAGAATATTGCTGTGATTATTTTCTTCAAATCTTCAATTTTATACAATTTATATAACTCTAAAGTAGAATGTAATAACTTGATTTCATGAGCGTCTCTTAAATCGCCAATTCTGTTCTCAAACATTTTAATTTCTGATGGTACAAAATCATACTCGTCTTTTTTATAATCATGTAGCAAGTTAAATAAGATACCATGTACAAAGAAATTATCTAAGACTTCCTCAAAATCTTTAAAGTAATCTTTCAAAGTTATTAAAGCATGGAATCCTGTGATAACATGTAACATATAGAAATCTTTTGTTTTAAGATATTGGTTCACAAATAAAGTAAGCATTCGTTCTTGTTCGTTCTCTCTAATAGAGAACAAGTTATTTCGAATATAGTCATGATTGATTAGTTCTTCTAATTTCTTCATAGTAGAACCCTTTTCAAAACTAGTGATTGATGATTTGCGATATTCTATAAGCTTCTTAAGCTCTTTTGATTCGTTTAGTTTTATATCATAATTAAGATCACATTCAAAATATATAATATCAAAATACGCCATTGCTTGCGCTACTAATAAATCACTATCAGTCATCAGAGCATACGATAATCTAATTAATCCATGAAACAACCCTGAGACTAGAGCAAATTTAGCTTTATTCAAGTACCACCTAACAACTTCTTCTTTACCTAGTTTGTTAATTTTAGTAATATAGAGATTTGTTAACGTCACGTATTCTATTTCATCCTTACTCTTAACATAGTACTTATCTGTTAAATCTGGAATATGTTTTCTACCCACATACTCCTCCGATATAAACTCAATATCATCGTCTTCGATACCTAATTTTTGTAGTGCTACTATCATCATAGGAAGATGATTTGTAAGTCCTTCATTGTATATTGGACTTAATGCTTCAAATCGTTCAAGTAATCTCATACTATCACCTCAACCTTATTGTATCACTTAAATAAAAAAAGAACGCTTTATATGATTTCTTATTTTATTCTTGGCCTACTTAATATATAATAGACATATTGTAGAAAGGAGTGATCACATGCTAGTACTTATCGGGGCGAGCGCAAGTGGAAAAACAGAAATAGCAAAATTACTTATCAAGAATTACGATTTTAAAAAGATGGTTACTACAACTACAAGAAGAAAGCGTAAGGGTGAAGTTAATAAAGTTGATTACAATTTTATTACTGAAACAAAGTTCTTGAAGATGAAAGAAAACAAAAAATTCTTGGAAACAACTGTATATAACAACACAAATTATGGAACACCTATTGAAGGTGCAACTGTGGATAAAGTATTGATTGTAGACCCTAATGGAGCAAATTCGATTTTTGACAAAAAAATACCTGAGACTTTATTCTTCTTATTGGAGACTGATGAAGAAACAAGGAAAGATAGAATGTTAATTAGAGGAGACAATTTAATTCAAATTGTTGATCGTCTCAACAAAGATGATGAAATATTTGAT
>SDWO01000010.1 GCA_004195325.1 Candidatus Izemoplasma acidinucleici
AGATGTGTATAAGAGACAGATTTATTTATTAGAACAATTATTTAACCAACATCAAAAAGAAGTTGATGAACAATTGTACAATCAAAAAAGTGGTCGATTGCCTTGGTACAGGTATATGGCTTTAAAGTTTCAATATGGTTTTGATTTAATTACTGATAGTGATGAATATGACAATACTGGGTATTCTCTCACTCAAATATCAGACTCTAAAATAATAAAATATGCAGCTGTTAATGAAGGTGAAACTCAGGGAACTATTGTTGTAAAAATTGCTGGAGAAACTGATGGAATATTAGCTCCAATTACTGATGAAGCCAAAACAAGTGTTGTTGCATATTTTGAAGAGATTAAATACGCAGGTTCAACAATTGGAATTATTAATTACAGACCTGACAGGCTGTTTTTAACGCTTCAAATTTATAGAGATCCTTTGGTGCTGGATACAAATGGAATTAGCATAATTGATGGTGATAGTCCTGTTGAAGAGGCTATAAAAGAATTTATGAAGGAGTTGCCTTTTGATGGTGAGCTGGTGTTGGAAAATTTAGTTGATAAACTTCAGCAAGTACCAGGCGTAAAAATTCCTCATTTATTAGCTGCCAAATCAAGTTGGTTAAATGTTGAAACTGATGATTATGGCGATCAAACTTTAATTAATGTAAAGAGAGTGCCTGTGAGTGGTTATTTTGAAGTGCCAAATTTTGACAATATAACGTATGTGGTATAAGGTTAATTATAATAAACTGCTAGTACTGTTAACGCCTACGTTTTTGCGTAAGGACGTGTTTATTCAGTTTGTGCAAAAGGTTGTAAGCCCTATCACTTCAATATATGATGATTGGTTTAGAATGCGAAATGAAAACCTTTATAAGTTGGCTCACAATGGGCAGGTGTGTTATTTACGCAAAGCTTTAAACGATAAGTTTGACCCTGTTCTTAGGCGTATTCAAATTGGTAATGGAAACAAATTTAAACGCCAATACATTTATACAAGAGCTGAACAAAAACCTAAGTTTTTAGGCACTATGTATTTGTATAGCCGAACTGATTATGCTGATACAGGAGTTGATTTTATAATATATGTACCAACTGAATTAGTGAATGTTCAATTTTATGAAATTGACGCTTTAATTCAGTTTTATAGAGAAGGAGTAAAACGATATAAAATAGTAAAAATATGAACAATATTAATTTTGATCAGTTGGGTGGTTTTCCATTTGAAACTGAAACATTGTTAGAAACCCAAAAAGCCTACAGTATATTTAATGCTTATGGCGAGTTGGCAGGTAATAAGGTTATTGTAAAAGGCTGTGAATTGGTTGGTAATACCGTTGCCAATGGTTTTATTTATGTTGATGGCGAATTGTTAGAGTTTAGAGGTGGTCAAACACAAACCGACATTATTATTAAACAAGATGTTGTTGAAGTAGAATTTGAAACCAAAGAAATTAAGCCAACTTATTACGAGCGTTATGCAATGTTTGGTTCAGGTTTAAACTCAATACCATGGGCAGATTTTAAAAGAGCGTATCCATTGTCTTCAGCATTGTTTGTTGGTAAAATAACTATGTATGTAGGAAATATTGAGGATATTCCTTGGGGTTGGCATTTAGCCAACGGACAAAATGGAACTACTGATATGAACAACTCTTTTCCTATTCAGTACAACCCTGCTAATCCTGATTATGATACAATGGGTAAAACAGGAGGTTTAGATGAAGTAACATTGACAAAAGGGAATTTACCAAGCTACAATTTGAGTTTCAACTTAGATACTGTTGCTGAACAAGTGCCGAGCAAGTATATTGGTGATGATGGTGATGGATTTCCAGATGGGCATACAGATAGAATTTCAGTAGGTAATGAAAGTAGTTATGCTCGTGATACAGAAGTTTTAAACATACCTGAATTAGATGTGGTAGGTACAATATCAAGTGGTGGTTCTAATACGCCTTTGGAAAATAGACCAGCTTTTAAAGTAGTAGGATTCATTCAATTTACAGGACAATAATTATGGCACTAACAGATAAAAACACAATTTATAACTGGTTTAAAACTAATTTAAAACCGACACAAAATCATTTTTGGAATTTGTTTGATTCTATAAGATGGAAGGAAGATAAAGTACCTGCAGCTGATGTTGATGGATTGGATGCAGCTTTACAAACTAAAGCAACAAGTGAAGCTTTAACAAATCATATTGAAGATGAAGCAGCACACGCTGATTTGTTTGATACTAAAGTTGATAAGATTGAAGGACAAGGATTAAGTACTGAAAACTATAGTACTGAAGACAAAGCAAAAGTTGCAGCTTCAATAACAGCTGATGATATTCCTTCTCAGCATAGTACTAAGATTTTTGTTAATAGTACTGTAGGAGTAGATACACATCCTATACTAAAACCAGGATTAGTTTATGCTTCATTAGAGAAAGCTATTGATGTATTAATGCTGTCTCTTATACACATCT
>SDWO01000088.1 GCA_004195325.1 Candidatus Izemoplasma acidinucleici
AGATGTGTATAAGAGACAGTCTAGATCCTCCATCAAATACTTCAAACGGTGTTCCTTCACTCTCTGTTAAGAATAAACCGTTTATATTTAGTATTGGGTTAATCACTAAAAAGAGTGTTGCAAGGATAAATAGTGCTATTAGACTTTTATGTAAAGATTTAACCGTTGGGATGAAGTTATGAACAAACATCATATACATGAATGCATAAAAGAATGCAGCATGTCCTAAGATGAATTGATAATAACGAAATCTGTCATGTCCATATCCTGAATCAGGAAATAATAGACTGGCGATTGCCCCAAAGGTAAAGAAATATCCGATTTCAAAGACTTTATAACTTTTTGTGACTAATAAAGCGATTGATATGTATAACGTGATTCCACAAAGACTTATGAATGGTAGATTATCTGCCCAAACCCAGCCAGTTTCACTCGTTGCTTCAAATAGATATAACGTTAATTCCCATAATAGAATGAATATTGCAAATCCATAACGGAATTGCTTTTCATACTTGAACTCTTTAAACTTGTTTCTAAATCTATAAATTAATGCGATACCTACAACGAATAGTAATAACGTAATAATATGCACAAATCCAAATTCTTCGAATCCAATTCCTTTATCATGACTAAAAAACATAGTTTCCCCCTTATTTCAGCATTGATGATAATGCATCTTTTAGTAATTGATTTGTTTCTTTTGTTGGATCTAAGTGTTGCAATGCTTTTTTAACTTCTTTTGCTTTGTATCCTAAAGATTTTAAAGCTTCTTCAACATCTCTAATACTATCTGATTTAGCAAAAGCTTCAGCTTGGAAATCTAATTTCCCTTTTAAATCTAATATTATTTGTTGGCTTGCTTTTGGTCCGATACCTGGAAACTTGCTTAAGAACACGCTGTTTCCTATTTCAATGGCTGCGACAACGTCACTAACATTACCTGTAGCTAATATTGCCATTGCACTTTTAGGTCCAATTCCTTTTACACTTAGTAATTTAATAAATAATCCTTTTGCCTCGCTATTTTTAAATCCATATAGTGCATCAATTTCTTCACGCACATGGTGATAGATAAATACTTTTTCAACTGCGTCTAATTTAAATTCATAGGGATTGGGTGTTAGTACTTTATATCCAATTCCACTATTATCTAACGTTATGCTAGAAGGGTGTGTTTCTTTTACTGTACCAATTATATAGTTATACATCGTATCACGCTCCTTTTTCTATTATATCATAAAAAAAGAGCATTTATTATGCTCTTTTAATCAATAAAGTCAAATATGAAATCAAAGATCTTAACTGTGTCACCATTCTTAACACCAAGTTCTCTTAATTTACCATCAATTCCAAGTCCTCTTAGCTGTCTACTGAATCTTTTTACTGATTGATCTTTTGAGAAATCTGTCATATCAAAGATTTTTCTAAGTGGTACTCCTGTTACATTAAATATTCCATCGTCTCCGATTTTAATTTCGAATAAATCATCTTCACCTTCGAATAAATATTCAACAACTTGTTCATAATCTTCTTCGTCATATAAATCAAAACGTTTTGTATTATCTAGTAAATCTGCTGTTTTATATAATACTTCATCCGTGTTAGATTTAGTAACTGCACTAATAGGGATGATCTCATGATCTTCCTCTAATTGCATTTTGAATAATTCTAAATTATCGTCAGCGCCAGGTAAATCCATTTTGTTGGCAATGATGATTTGTGGTCTCTTCATTAAATTATATTTATATGAGGCAAGTTCGTTATTAATGATTTTATAATCATTGAATGGATCTCTTCCTTCACTACCTGACATATCAATAACGTGTAAGATTACACGAGTACGTTCAATGTGACGTAGGAACTGAAGTCCCAATCCTTGTCCTAATGATGCCCCTTCAATTAATCCAGGTAAATCAGCCATTACAAAGCTACGACCATCATTAACTCTTACTACACCTAAGTTTGGTTTAAGTGTTGTAAAGTGATAACTAGCAATTTTAGGTCGACTGTTTGATACAACACTGATCAATGTTGATTTACCAACACTTGGTAATCCGACTAATCCAACATCGGCAAGTACTTTAAGTTCAACACGTATAAGTTTTGTAACTCCAGGTTCCCCTTTTTCACAGATTTCAGGTGCTGTGTTTCTAGATGTAGTAAATTTAACATTACCACGTCCCCCACGTCCACCTTTACAAATTACTACTTCTTGATTCTTTTCTGTGATATCACCGATAATCATATCTGTTTCATCATCAAAAATAGTAGTACCTACTGGTACCTTAACGATTAGGTTTTCACCTTTTGCCCCATTCATTTTCTTAGGCATACCTTTTTCTCCTTCAGGAGCTCTAAGGATTTTTTGAAATTTTAAATCTACTAATGTGCTTAGGCCTTCATGACCCACAAAGATAACTGACGCACCTTTTCCACCGTCTCCGCCGGAAGGTCCACCCATTGAAACATATTTTTCACGACGAAACGCAACGATTCCATCGCCTCCGTCACCACTTGATACTTTGATTCTCGCTAAATCTACGAACATTTGAATCCCTCCTAAAGGGAACTATACCATTTATATAATTCTGTTCTATTTTTAAATATATATACTTGTTTCTTGGTTTTATATTTACTAATTATTGCTTTTAAGTATTTTGCTCGATATTTGTAATAAGTAGCTACATACTGTAAAAACACTTGATCTATTCCTTCAATACAGCCTTCAGCCATATCGGTTCTTGTTTGATGTTTAAAATCATGCGCACGTTTGTGTATTCCTTGTAAAGACAATTGTGTACCAAAATCTAAGAAGATTATGATATCTGCTGAATCAAGTCGGTATTTGAAGTGTAAATTATTTGAGTAGTTTCCATCAATAACCCATGATTTGTGTTTTGTTAAAAACTTCTTCATGTATTGATTGAATTCTACTTTGCTAATATTTGCCCAGTTCTTTTTCCAATAAACAGAATCTAGATGAAGGGTTGTAATATTAAGTTTATCTCCAAGTTCACGACAGACTGTAGTTTTTCCTGTTCCGCTACCACCTAAAACAAGAATCTTCATTACAGAGTAATAACCTCAAATTCAGAATCTTTCATTTTGTCGCTTAGATATACTCCTGTATACATCACAGTAACACCTAAACTTTCTAATATCTCAGTAGCCCCTACTTTGTCAGCACACATTTTACACGCATAAGTTGTAATTTCATTTTTAACTAAGTTTTTAACTCTTTGTTGGATCAATGTATCTTGTACTATCTTTTCTTGAGAAGCACCCCATATTAATACTTCAACATCAGTAAACCAATTTTGTGTTTTACTGTTGTAAGCATAAGGGACGATAAAATTGTGAATATCTATTTCATTATCTGATTTCCAAACTACTAATAATTTCATAATTATTCCTCCAACATTTTTTCATAAGCAATACGATCCATTACTTTAATGTAATCCCCTTCTACAAAACCGTTCTTTTGTAGGAAAGCTCTCATCTTAAAGTTTTCTAGATGTGTATCGATCTTTATTGAATCATACTTATGTTCAATACCATAGTTAATACTGTAGTCTATCATTTGTTTTGCGACCCCTTTGTTCCTAATGCTTGGATGCACCAATATTCTATGAAGGACGATACTGTTTTTACCTATCCATGAATCAATTGTTTTGTAGGGAGGATCATTTTCTTCTAGGATTGTCATACAACCTAGAATCTTTGATTCATCTCTTACAATGATTAAAGCTTCCATAGATATATCATCTTTGAAGTGCTCTTTTCTTGGATAAGATAAGTTCCACTGTGGGATATTAGATGTTTGCATATCTTTAATAACCAAGACAGCAAGTTGATCTATTTCTTCTAAATCCAAACTGTTTGCTAAAGTAATCATCTAATCACCTCACAAGTATTATAATTTGTTTCATTTAAAATGGCAAACCACTTTGTGATTTGCCATAAATTAACTATTCAGGATATACTGATGCTTGTTTTCTATCTTTACCACGGCGTTCGTATTTTACGATTCCGTCGATCTTAGAGAATAATGTGTCATCTTTACCGATACCTACGTTAGTACCTGGATGAACTTTAGTTCCTCTTTGACGATAAATGATAGAACCAGCAGTACAGAATTGACCGTCAGCTAATTTCGCTCCCAATCTTTTTGATTCTGAATCACGACCATTTTTCGTAGATCCAACACCTTTTTTAGAAGCCATGCATTTTAATAAGTTTAATTCTAATAACATACTAGTCACCTCCATAATTTTTGATTACTAACCATTTATTTTAGTTATTGTTAACTTAGTATATGGTTGTCTGTGTCCTTGTTTACGACGATATTTCTTTTTAGGTTTGTATTTGAATACGATGATTTTTTTCTGTTTACCGTGTTTTTCAACTACAGCATCAACAGTAACTCCATCAAGATATGGGTCTCCAACTCTTAATGAATCTCCACCGATCATTAATACATCTTCAAACGTGAAACTATCTCCAGCTTCGACATCTAGTTTTTCAACATAGATTACGCTACCTTCTTCAACTTTTTGTTGATTTCCACCTGATACGATTATTGCATACATTGTAAGCACCTCCTCATTTTATTTTTAAGACTCGCCATTAAGGTAGCTTTTGCTTTAAAACCTTTTCTGGGCGGTATGCCTTTGTTCAGCGTAAAAAGAATACCAAAACAACATTGATTTGTCAATCTATTTCGCTTCTATATTACTTTAAACCTATTTAATTATACATAATATAATACTTAATGCAAGAAAAAGATACTATATCCTACTTAGATAGGACAAATTAGTCGTTTTCATGTGTTTTTATTATACTATATATATCTAGAAATTCAGTACGATAGACAATATTTATTACCAAATATCTTCCATTTTGTTATTTTCTTGTTGATCAGTCTCGTTTGTAAAATTATTAGGATCAATTCCCGATTCGATTGCGGTTACTCTTTTTCTTTTACGAACTATTAAAACCAAAGCCACTACCTCAATTAATATTGTTACTGCAACAATGACAAGACCAATTGTTCCACTTTCTATTAAGTCTATTTCTGTAAAGGTGCTGTAGAAATATCTATCATCATTATCATCCATCGTTAGAAAGAACTCAGTTCCTTCTTCGCTATATAGTATTCCTATTGGTGTGTATCCTTCAATTTCTAACATTAGCGATTCTGGTTGTATTAAAGAAAGATCACCCTCTTCAAATGACACCTCTATATACTCATTTCCGCTGTCTCTTTGAACGACTATATGCCAATTACTAATTGTAACATCATTAAATTCTACTTCATCTGATACATAAAGATATATCCCATCATTTGGTTCTAATAAAAGTTCCTTGATTTGATATTCTGTTATCGCTTCGAAAGCATCCTCAGTTTTTTGTAACATTCGGTATCCAAAAATCGCAAAAGCAATGAACCCTAAAATAAAAATGAATAGTAATATGAAGTATGATGGTTTTTTAACTCTTTTCATAAAATCCCCCCTGTATTGTTAGTTTCTCTATATTATTATACTATAAATAAGCTTTTCCAGACATTAAACTCGATATTATCTGTAAAAGAATTACCTGATCCCATCTAGATAAGACATATTAGTCGTTTCTCTACAAATCAAATATGCTATAATATATTTGGAAGAGGGGATAACATGAGAATAAAACCAAACAAAAGAGCATACTTAATAGTTCCACTATTTATAATTATAGGTGTGGTTGTAACATTACTTCTTATAAAGGGTAATAATAAATTACTAGCAGAAGATTTAAAACTAATACCTACAGATATGTCAGAAACCATTACTTTGAAGGAAGGTGACATGTTCTATTTGTATTCAGCGCCCGAGGTGGAGGTATCATCAATACGTATCATCGATGGATGGTTAATGGTCGTTTCAAATCAAGGAACACACCAAATAGGAGTGCAATATATGGAAGGGACAACTGATATTTATTTTCAGTTTACTGACATTGAGGGGAATAAAGTTTCTGGAATAGATGAAGAGGTAATTGGATACTTAACTGTAGAATCTGAAACTTCATTTAAAATAATGATATATAGTCCTGATTTCTATGATGATGATACAAACGATAATTTGTTCTATTACTCTGAAAATTCAAACAAACTAATCAAAGCAATGAAAGGTAAAGCAATTGTTTCTATATCATTAACCATTGTTTTATCATTTGGATCTTTCATATTTATTTATAAATCAAGATCAAAAGGATTAACAGCACTACAAAATAGACTCTACCTACAAAAACAAGCTGAACTTAAAGGGGAAGCATATGTTGAGATAGAGCCTGTTATTAAAACAACTACTGGAATAGGAATAAAAGAATTTTAAATAAAAAAGATGCGATGCATCTTTTTTTTATATCATTTTATGTTCTTTAAAACTATAGTACTTGTCCCTTCCAATAATTATATGATCCATTAAAGGGATATCCATCATTAGACTATTCTTGTGGATTAACTTTGTAACATCTATATCGTTAATACTAGGTGTAGGATCACCTGATGGATGATTATGGCATATTATGAAGGAAGCTGCGCTATAAGAGACTGCGTACTTAAATATCTCTCGTGGATGGATGACACTACTACTAAGAGAACCAATGAACAATGTTTGCTTCTTTATGAGAACTCCTTTTGTATTCATATAGAGTGCAACTAAATGTTCTTGTGTTTTAAGTTCTAAGTTATCCTTCATGTAATGATAGATAACCTCAGGACTATTTAACATAACAGATTTATCGAATGTTTCATTATTCATTCTTCTGTGTAATTCAAAACAGGATAACAGAGTGATTGCTTTTGAATGTCCTATTCCTTTTATCTTTATTAAATCCTCTAACGATGTTTCTTTTAATTCTTTGATAGAATGAAACTTATATAAGATATCTTTACTTAGTTCTAATACTGATTGTTGTTTACTTCCAGTCCTTAATATAATTGCAATAAGTTCATGAGTGCTTAGCGCATTAGGACCATATTTAATAAACCGCTCTCTTGGTCTTTCCGTAATTGGAATTTCTTTAATCATATACATATACTCACCTCAGTATAATAATTATTGTATGTTGTGCAAATTTCTTTTTCAATTTCAATATAATTTGTTATAATACTTATTGAGGTGGATACAATGAGAAAAGATTCGTTACAATTAAAATTAAAAGGTAACATTAAATTCGTTGGGGTTTTATTCGGACTTATGACTATATTATTCGCATACGAATTATATTTGATTAACTTTGCGTCACCAACACTATTAACCATTCAAACAAATTTAGTATTTAAAGATTATTTCATTATCACAATGTGGATTATTTCATTCTTAACTATGGGACTAAGTGTATATTTCTATTATTCATTACATATGGTATCTAATAGGATGCAAGTTGTAATGTTAATGGGAACAGGAATTTTATTATTTCCATTCAGTTTTATTCTATTAGTAACAGGATTCATGATTATGACAGATCGTCCTAAAACAAAAACAGCGGGAATGTACATTACAATATTCGCTGGAATGTTCTTCTTAATCTTCTATGCATTAACATTGGTTGATTACACTGAACACGAAATTGTATACACAGAAGCTTCAATCTATGAATTTGAATACATTGTATCGGGAGAGGTAATCCTATTCGATATGGAAGTTATCCATAAAGACGGAGAACTTGTTAAAGTAACCATAACTTCAGATACAACAGCTAGAAGTCCAGAGTTGGTAGCTCCAACAGCTACTCAACTAACTTATCAATTAAAAGTTAACAACCGCGGTACGTGTTATGAATTTGTAACTACTGATGGAGTAACCAACGAAGTTACATCGTGTGAGATGACTTCATCAACACATCCTAATACGACACTAGGAACATTGTTAAATTTTGATTCATTCTCACTAATAATTGGAACATACATCGATGGTGCTATAGTTCAATCTGATGGCGAATTAACATTAATCAATGAAGAAGTGAAAGCAAATTATTACGACTAAATAAAAAAGCACTCAAACGAGTGCTTTTCTTATGTGTGAAATAAAATACAAACTACCAGTAACAAGTAAGATTTCATCCTTGCCTGGTTTTAATTGCTCTAACGCTTCATATGAGTGTACGTTCATATGTTTGTTGTTGTGTGAACTGACATTAAATAATGTCTGTGCCATTTCACACCTTGGATAATCAAACTGAGTAAATGTAATCTTATCACTAAACGTTTCAAGTACCTTTATAATATCAAAGTATTCCTTATCAATCATTGATGTATACAATATATTAATTGTTTTATTCGGATACAACGTAGTGATTGAATCTTTTAATGCATTCACAGCTTCAATGTTATGAGCTCCATCAAGAATGATATTACCAAAGCGTTCCATTCTACCTGGCCAGTTAGTTTTCAATAACCCCTTATTCATTTGATCTTTATTTAGTTCAATAAGGTTTTTGGATTCCAACTGATACAATAATTCAATAGCTAGAGAAGCATTCTTAACTTGATGTGTTCCTATTAAGCTGATTGAATAATCTGTGTCTTTGTATTTAAAGTTTGTGTGCGAATTATATTCTACATTTGTAATATCTTTATCGTTTATAACAGTCATTTGTGACTGTTTTTTATTTGTGTAAGTTTTAAATATCTCTAGAAGTTCTTTGTTACTAACACTAGTTACTAGAGGGGTATTTTGTTTTACAATCCCTAGTTTATTTAAAGAGATATCTTCTAGAGTATCTCCTAGAACACCCATGTGATCATAACTAATTGTTGTGATTGCTGTAATTAATGGAGTAACTACATTCGTTGCATCTAGTGATCCCCCAAGTCCGACTTCATAAATCGCAAAATCGATATCTTGATCATTGAAATACATAAATGATATTAATGTAACTAATTCAAAGAAAGTAATGATTTCATTATGGTCTGCCCATACTTGATCATGGATAACTTTAATCTTATTAATATATAGTAATAAATCTTTACTCGTTATATCTGAATCATTATAGTTGATGCGTTCATTGAAATGAACAATGTAGGGACTTGTATACGTCCCTACGTTGTATCCTTGTTCTAATAACATATACTTTAAGTAACTAACTGTGCTCCCTTTTCCATTGGTACCAGCAACATGTATCACCGGTAATTGTTGCTCAGGGTTCCCTAGCAGTTTACAAGCTAGAACCATTCTTGATAAATCCAGTTTATCTCCAAACTTCTTAACTGATTCAATCCAAGTGATTCCTTCGTTTATAGTATTAAACATTTATTTTAGTTCCTCTAAACGCGCCTTTATTGTATTGTGTTGCTCTTTATAGTTTTCTAGTTTTTCTTTCTCAGCTTGTACTTTTTGTTCTGGAGCTTTATTGATGAAGTTAGGATTTGAAAGCATTCCTTCTCCACGTTTGATTTCTCCAAATAGCTTGTTTAGCTCTTTTTTTAGACGTTCTATCTCTAAACTAATGTCTACTAAACTACCAAGTGGAAGGTAAATCTCTAAGTCAGTTTGAACAACTGACACAATGTCTTTTCCTAGTTCTGGATTTAGTGAAATTGTTAGATTTTCAGGGTTAACAAACTTATTTAGGATATCCATGTTGTTCTCTAGTAATTCTTTAATTTCAATAGTAGAAGGTTTTATGATAACATCTATTTTTTTGCTTGGTATAACGTTATATTCATTACGAACATTACGTACTGATTTGATTAGTTCTTGAATGATTTCAAAATCTTTGATTGCTTTTTCGTTATCAAACTCTATAATCGCCTCAGGCCAAGAAGAAATCATGATACTCTCTTCTACATGTGGTATTTGTTGGTAGATTTCTTCAGTTACGAACGGCATGAATGGGTGTAATAATTTCATGATGTCTAACAGTACGTAACTTAAGATGCTTTTTGTTCTATTGATGTCTTTTTGGTTATCGCCGTTAAGTGATAACTTAGCTATTTCAACATACCATGCGGCAAAATCTTCCCAACTGAAGTGATGAATACTACGTGCTGCTTCACCAAACTCGAATTTTTCATAGTTATAATCCATATCTTTGATTGTATTGTGAAGTTTAGCTAGAATCCATTTATCTACTAATGATAAATCATCAGTATCTATTTCAATGTCTTCAATTGTGAACTCTCCAAGATTCATTAATGTGAATCTTGAGATGTTCCATAGTTTATTAATAAAGTTCCATGAACTTTCTACTTTTTCAATTTCAAAACGTAAATCCATACCTGGTGCGCTGTTTGTTGTTAGGAAATAGCGTAATGTATCTATCCCGTATTTTTCTTTAATAACCAGTGGATCAACACCGTTACCTAATGATTTAGACATTTTACGTCCATCCGCTGCGCGGATTAACCCATGAATTAAGCATTGTTTAAATGGTGATTCACCTGTGAACTCTAATCCTTGGAAGATCATACGAGCTACCCAGAAGAAGATGATATCATATCCTGTTACCATCACTGAATTTGGATAGTATCGTTTGAAGTCTTCAGTATCACTTGGCCATCCAAGTGTACTAAAAGGCCATAAGGCAGAACTAAACCAAGTATCTAGTACATCTTCGTCTTGTTTCCAACCCTCACCTGGTGATTCTATTTGAACTTTAACTTCT
>SDWO01000029.1 GCA_004195325.1 Candidatus Izemoplasma acidinucleici
ATATATTAATACACCATCTGGCTTAATAGTTTCTTCAAACTTATCCATGGATTGCTGATTTAAAATAATAGCTGTATCAAATATTTGTAAGTAAGGAGAACTAATTTTATCATCACTTAAGATAACTGTTACGTTTGCTGTACCACCACGCATTTCTGGTCCGTAAGAGGGCATCCAGCTAACTTCCTGGTCTTGCATAATGCCAGAATAGGCTAATATTTTTCCCATTGATAGTACACCTTGACCACCAAAACCTGCTATAATAATTTCTTCTGTCATAATTTTATTTTAATTTACCATCAACTTTTATATCACCAAGCGGGAAATATGGAAACATATTTTCTTCCATCCAAATGTTAGATTCAAGTGGAGTCATTTTCCATCCTGAATTACAGTTAGAAACGATTTCAACAAATGAAAGTCCTTTACCATTTCTAGTATTTTGGAATGCTTTTTTAAGTGCTTTTTTAGCTTTACGAGCGTGTTTATGTGTATGAACAGCATGTCTAGTTACATATTGAACACCTGGTAAATTAGCAACCAATTCAGTCATTTTTAAAGGAGATCCCATTGTTTCAATTTCTCTTCCATAAGGAGAAGTAGATGATTTCATTCCTGCTAATGTAGTTGGAGCCATTTGACCACCAGTCATTCCGTAAATACCGTTGTTAATAAAGATAATTACGATGTTTTCACCTCTGTTACAAGCGTGAATAGTTTCAGCAGTACCAATTGCAGCTAAATCTCCATCACCTTGATATGTAAATACATATTTTTCAGGCCATGTTCTAGCAATAGCAGTTGCTACAGCTGGAGCTCTACCATGAGCAGCTTGAGTAATATCAATATTCATAAAGTCGTAAGCTAATACTGAACAACCTACAGGAGCTACACCAATTGTATCTTCTGAAATTCCTAATTCTTCAATAACTTCCATTGCAAGGTTATGTGCAGTTCCATGACCACAACCAGGACAGTACGATAATGGTGTATCTGTCATTAAACTTGTTTTGCAAAGTACTTGATTTTCTGGTTTTATAATGTCTACTATATCCATTATTTTATAATTTTTTGTTCTAAAGCTTCTAAAATTTCTTCAGGCGTGTGAATAATTCCTCCAGTTCTACCAAAGTGTTCTACCGGTACTTTAAATTGAGCAGAAAGTCTTACGTCTTCTACCATTTGACCTGCACTTAATTCAACACTTAATATCCCTTTCACTTGATCTGTTAATTCCAAAATTTGATCTTTAGGGAATGGAAATAAAGTGATAGGTCTTAATAACCCAACTTTTATTCCTTTTGCACGACCAAGTTCTACTGCTTTTTGGCTAATACGAGCACTTGATCCGTATGCTACTATTAAATATTCTGCGTCATCACAGTTTATTTTTTCGTAACGTAAATCTTCTTTCTCCATTTGGTCGTATTTCTTCATAAGATTACGAACTCTCAATTCCATTTTTTCAGAATCTAAATCAAGGGAAGTAATTATATTACGTTCACGAGTTTTTGGTTTTCCAGTAGTTGCCCAATCACCATGTTTTTCAATAAGCTCTTCATTTGTCAATCTTGCCTGTTGAGGTTTTAAATATACTTTTTCCATCATTTGACCAATTAATCCATCAGAAAGGATTAAAACTGGTGCACGATATTTAAAAGCAATATCAAAAGCATCTTCAACAAAATCAGCCATTTCTTGTACTGATGCTGGTGCTAAAACATATAATTTATAATCTCCGTGACCACCACCTTTTACAGATTGAAAATAATCTGCTTGTGAAGGTTGAATAGTACCTAATCCAGGTCCACCTCTAACAACATTTACTATTACAGCAGGTAATTCTGCTCCTGCCATATAAGATACTCCTTCTAATTTTAAGGAGATACCAGGACTTGAAGATGATGTTAATACTTTTTTACCAGTACCAGCCGCACCATATACCATATTTATTGCAGCTATTTCACTTTCTGCTTGTAATACAACCATTCCTGTTCTTTTTTCAGGACGTTCTGTCATTAAATATTCAATAACTTCTGATTGCGGTGTAATTGGGTAACCAAAATAAGCATCTGTTCCGCATCTAATTGCAGCTTCTGCTAAAGCCTCATTACCTTTCATTAATTTTAACTCTGACATTCTAAATTCGTTTAATTAATTATGCTTGAACTTTAACTCTATACACTGATATTGCTCTATCTGGGCAAACAATTCCACAATTTGTACATCCAGTACAAGCTTCAGGATTGCTCATATACGCATAGTGATAACCTTTTCTATTGATTTCAGTCGACATGCTAATAACATCTTCGGGACAAACAGGTATACAAACCTCACACCCTTTACAAGTTTCGTTGTCAACAACAATAGCACCTTTAACTTTTGCCATATTGATAATTTTATATATAAATAATACGTTGTAATTTTATTATTGTCAAAGATATTACGAAAACGTTGTAATAACTA
>SDWO01000141.1 GCA_004195325.1 Candidatus Izemoplasma acidinucleici
CACAAGTTATCCCCATTGACTTATTTTCTTTTGACAAAGTGGTCAAGGATTTGGTATTATGTACTTGACCGATTTTTTTATTAAATTCGAAAGGGTGATACAAATGAGTGAATTTACAAACACAGATGACGCTAGAAGAAGCCGTATATTAGAGGCTTCATTAATAGAATTCGCAGACAAAGGTTATAAGAAAGCATCAACAAATACAATCGTACGTGAGGCTAATGTTTCAAAAGGTTTACTCTTCCATTACTTTATTAGTAAAAAGGAACTGTATTTACACCTATATAAACATGCTAGAAATTCAATCACAACTGAACTATATGAGAAAGTAAACTTCGCAGATCGTGACGTTCTAAATAGAATGAAACAATCTACACTAGTTAAAATAGAATCTTATCTACGACATCCATTGTTCGTAGAGTTGTTTGAGACTGCAAGCGATCTACAAGATCCAGACATGATTCAAGAGATTATAGCATTAAACCATAAAATTACAGAAGAAACATATGAAAAACTATTTAGCAATATCGATTACTATGCATTTGGTGATACACTAAATGTAGATCGTTGTTTAGACGTCGTAAGATGGACTATCGCTAAAATTAGTGCTGATTGGAAAAATTCTAGTTCCAATTTAGACAAAGAAGCGTTTGACAATCTGGAAATGGACATCGTTCATTACTTAGATTTATTTAGAGAAGCATTCTATAGATAAAAAAAGAGGGATGCCTCTTTTTTTTATTTGCCTACAAAAGAAAAAAGGTGCAAATTGCACCTTTTTTTGTTGCTTTACTCTCTTTCCTTTTAATCCCTAAAAGAGTTAGAGCTACCTTCATAATAGTATAAAATTCAGGATGATGTGTGAATTTTTAATGAATTAAGCTTCTTTAATAATAGCAGTGATCGGGATAATCAGGAATACAAGCCAAGCCCATGCCCATAGGGTGAAGAAGAATCCTAGTACCATGAATATTGTTAATGCTATAAATGGTGTTAAAGCGATTGTTCTTTCATTACCTTTTACTTCTCTATTGATTGCGTAAACTGGAATAATTAAGAATATTAACCAAGTTATAATCCATGCTTGTGTAGTTAAGCTTACTGCTAGATAACCAAGTATAGCAATCACTGATACTATTTTGTATCCTCTAGGTACATCTCCATCACCTGTAGTGATTACGATATCTCCATTTATGATCCAGAATAATACAAGTGGTAGGAATGCAAATAAACTCCAGTACCATTCTTCGAATGTGTACCCGATGTATAAGTATAATGCTACTCCAAATACAATTGAACTCACTATGATTAATGCTTTGTTGAATGATTTTTCTAGTGTTGCTCCTATAAATGGTATTATGAAGAATACCAACCAGGCAGGATGATAATATCCCTTTTCACCTAAGTAGATAAATAAGATTCCTGCAAGGAATGGACTTAATGAAACTAATAGTACTCTTAAGTTCATTTCTTTTCTTGAATTAAATATACCTAGCATTGGAATGATAATAAACACTAACCATCCAGGATGCCATAATCCATATTGCATACCCAATATATAAAATGCAATTGTTGCTGCAAACGGACTTAATGCCGTTGTAATATGTGGGTCTTTGTCTCTAGACATTTCAACTACGATAGCTATTACAGGTACAAGTAAGAATACCATCCAAGAATAAACCCATTCATTGAATCCAAATCCAAGGATAAAGAATGCTATCAGTGAAATAAATGGTGAAATTGCGATAATTTTAGTTCTTTTATCAGAAGGTTTTGGTATTCTTCGATATCCTTCTACTAAACTTCTAACAATATTCTTAGGTTTCCCTAATTTTTCTTCTATTTCCTCTTGTGACATTTCTTTAGCTACCCAGCTATCATACATGTCACTATAATCACTTACGATTTCCTGCTTTTCAGATTCATCCATCTCATAACGATCTAATAAGTCTTTTAATTGTACTAAATATTCATTTTTCATTCTTCATTACCTCCTAATATACGATAAACACTTTTAATAAACTTTCCAAATTCACTTTCGTATACTTTTAATTGCGCCATGCCTTCATCGTTTATTTTATAATATTTTCTTGGAGCACCTATGCTCATTGTTTCCTTATATGTGTCAAAATATTCAGCTTTAGTTAATCTTCTTAGAATAGGATAAATTGTATTTTCATTTACATCTATCTCTTTACTAATTGTTTCGATTACTTCAAAGCCATACATATCTTTTCTTGAAATCATTTTTAACACACACATTTCAATAACTCCCTTTTTAAATTGAGGATTCATTGTAAAACCTCCTTTATTGTGTATTGCACAATTACATATTATCATCTTACTGTGTATTACACAAGTAATATCTAAAAAAAAGATGAAATTTAATCATTTCATCTTTTAATATAGTATCCAAGCCCTATTGTTCCAGGACCTCCATGAGCTCCAACTACAGCCGTTAAAGGTACACTAGGAACTTCTTTAATATCAGGGTTTAACTCTTTGATTTTTTCTTCAATATAATCTCTTGTTTCAGGATTATTAGCATGAATTATGAATGGTAATGCATTTAATCCCTTTGTTTCTGTTACATATAAATCAATTAATTTGTTTACTGCTTTTTTAAAGGTTCTGATTTTATCAAATGATTCAACTTTACCTTCTTTACTTATATGTAATACAGGTTTTATCTTTAATGTATTAGCAATGAATCCAGACGCATTACTTAATCTACCGTTCTTAATTAGATACGTTAACTCTTTTACTGCGAAATAGATTTTATTGTTATCTCTTATATATTCTAACTCTTCTAAGATTTCTGGAATCTCTTTTTTATCTTTAATCATTTCTGCGGCTTTTAATGCCATTAATGCTTGAGGGTAAGTAACTGTCTTTGAATCGAAGACATATACTTCTAAACCTGGTACTTCTTTAGCTGCCATCATTGATGAGTTATAGATACCACTCATATGTTGAGAGATAGAAATAACTATACAATGAGTATACCCATCTTTAACTAAGTTTTCATACATTTCAATCATTTGTCCTAGTGGGAAATAACTACTACTAGGGAATACTGATTTGTCTTCTTCTAATCTTTTGTAAAACTCGTCTGCGCTAATATCTATAAAATCTAGATAATCTTCATCACCTAGGTGCAAAGTAGATCTAAAAATCTTAATGTCATGATCGTGATCTATATAATCCAAACATGCATTACTACAACTTATTACTGCTATTTTTTTATCCATAATTTCCTCCTTTAAACACAACTATATTATAACATAAAAAGAGTAGAAATTAATCTACTCTTCATTTTTAGATAAATTATTTTTGATTAGTGCAAATGCATCTTCTAGTGGTACACCTTTACTGAATAAATACCCTTGATAGAATAGACCATCAAAGCCTTTTAAGTATTCAAGTGTTTCAACACTATCTACTCCTTCAGCTACTAGTTTACATTTTAATACTTCAGCAATAGATTTTAACGTCATTAAGAGTGTTTGATTAAATGTGTTTGTTGTATAATCTTTCACATATGATTTATCAATCTTAATTGCGTATACAGGGAACTTTGATATATAACTTAAACTACTATACCCAGTTCCAAAGTCATCAATAGCTACTTTGATTCCTTGATCATTCAGTTTGTTAAACAATGTGATCAAGTATTCATCATCTTCTACTTGGTGACTCTCTGTAAGTTCTAAAACGATTTGTCCTTTAGTAAGTCTTGCTTGTTTGTATGCGGCAGTTACATTTTTAATGTATTCATCATTAATGCTTAATGCTGAAGCATTAATACTTAAGAAGTAATCTTCTTCTGGATACTCTTTATTAATTCTTCTCATGATTTGTAGCATCTTATTAAATACTATTTCATCTAATATTTGGATTCTACCATTACGTTCTAAACTAAGCACTACTTCTTCAGTTGGCAATGTATTCCCAAAGTCATCAAACGCCCTTGTTAAGCACTCGAATCCAGAAATGATATTTGTTTGGACATCAATAATAGGCATTAAGAATACTTCAAATAATTCAAGATTTAAACCAGCAACCATTTTGTCAAAGTCTTCATTTGATGAAGCGTTTCTTATCTTGTCTGCTTCATAGTACTTAAATACATCTTTATCATACCTTGATATTTGCATTGATGATAAATGGGCATTTTTTATAAGTTCTTCAACAGTTTTTCCTTGTCCTGGATAACTAGCAATCCCAATTGAAATACCTAATCTAGCTCTGATATTTCCACTTGAAATGTCATTCTCAAATATATTTGTTATACGTCTCATCATGTTCGTTATTTCACTTTGTGTATCCGATTTAATAGTGATTACATATTCATCTCCACCATAACGATACATTTCAGAATTATTTCTTAATACTCTTTTGATTAATCCGGTAGTCTTTCTTAGTAACTCAGTTGTCATGAAATGACCGAATTTTTCATTTATGTGTTTTAAATTAACAATATTGACAAATGCTAGGAAAAAGTGTTCCTCTTGTCTTATCAATTCTTTAACATCAGCATATAATCTTTCAATGTTAAATAGCTCTGTTTCACTATCAAAATTTTGTCTATAATCTAAGTCTGTAGTTAGTGTATAGATTTTATCTTCATCTTTAAATATGTATAATATCGATACTATCATTACAAATGTCGTAATTAAGGTAAAAGTAAAGTATTGAAGAGATAGAATTACTGTGAATGCATAATCAATAGATCCACCAACATTAATTGTTGTTCCATCTAATTCTAGTTTCTGTGTCTCGTAATCAGAAATCACTCCTGAACCATTAATGATTTCACCTTCACTGGTGAATAGTGCAGAATTAATATACTCACTTGTAAATACTACATCTTCATTGGATAAATAATACGGATCTATCGCAATTGTAATGAAACCATAAAATTCATCGTTAATGTATAATGGTTTTCTAATAAAGATTGTAATAACTCGTTCATCTACTATTTCGTATTGATATAGCATCGAACGATCCAAAATAGAGTTAATCAATTCATTACGTTGATAAGGATTTGATATCTCCATTGTGTTTATCTGAATTAAAGTACTAAACTCTTCTGCTGGGTACACAAACTGTGCTTCTGATGAATGATCTAAGATAATATATTTAATTTCATCATTTCCACCAATGTTCTCAACAAGAGTTAGAAACTCATCTTGATCCATCCCTACAGAGTTTTCATTAAAGTATGTTTCTATAAGAAAAAGCTGATGATCATTCTTTTCAAATTCTATTTGATAATGATGAAGTAATTTTTCAGTTTCATTATCAACTAAATGAGAAATATCTCGTTGAATGAACAGAATAGATAACGTTACTAAAATAACCCAACTTAGTATACCAAGCAGGGTATAGATTCTAAATCTTTTGTTAGTTTTTAGCAATCTAAAATACTTTTTCATGTTATCACCTACATCTATTATAACAAAAAAAATGAAGTTAAAAACTTCATTTTAATAAACAGTTACTATATCTTTGTACGACTTTCTTCTTTTTCGCCTTGTTAAAGGCTTAACAGTATCATGATACCCTATACATAATAACATATTTATATCTTCAACTTCGTTAATATTGAATGCTTTTTTTATCTTATCTTCTTCCATTCCACCCATTGGATGAGAATCAATATTATAAGCTTTGAATAGTAACATAAGTGTCATTGAGAATAATGATGTATTTAAGTGTGCAAATTTGGTTTTAGATATTTCATCTTTCCCATATCCTTTTGCTGCACTTTCAATTAAACCTGAAATCCTATCTTCTCCATATTCTTCTATCAATTCATCCCAAGCACTATTCTCTCTTTTGTATGCTTCTTTATCGGCAACTATAATCAATGTTACGGGAGCTTGACTCACTTTTTCTTGTTTATAAGCAAGATTGAATAGAGTTTTTTTACTCTCTTCAGATTGAACTACTATTACTCTCCATGGTTGTAAATTATAACCACTCGGGGCATATGTTGCTTCTTCTATAACACGTTTGACCAATTCCATATCTAATGGTCTATCTTTATCGAAGTTTTGTACACTTCTTCTCATTAAGTTAACTTCTTGAACTGTCATTTTTTTCCTCTTTCTATCAATCATTGATTTTTATTAGCATAATATGTGTATCTTTTTCCACTACTATTTGATAAGGTTCACTACTTTCTATAGCATCACCTTTTCCAATGTTTTGATCATTATGTTTTACTATTCCTTCAATTACTACAAGATAACTATATTTATACTTATTTAGTAGCACATCAATAGTTTGACCTACATCAAATGTACCTATACTAACACTAGCCTCTTGACTAATTTTTATTACACCTTGTTGATTTGATGAGCTAACAATTTCTAATAATGAATTATTCTTCATCAGTTGACTAAAGTCTTGATCACCATAGTTTGGGATGTAGCCCTTCTTATCTGGCAATATCCACATTTGATATAAGTGGAGCGGTATTTTAGCTTCATTTAATTCACTATGGTATATTCCTGTACCAGCACTCATGTATTGAACACCATGAGGACCTAATACTTTTTTATTACCCATTGAGTCTTGGTGAGTTAGCTTCCCACTTACTACATAAGTGATAATCTCCATATCGGAATGAGGATGAGTATCAAACCCTTTGTTTGAATCTATATAATCATCGTTTAAAACTCTTAAACTTCCTAATTGTGTTTTGCTTGGATTATAGTAATTCCCGAAGGAGAAATGATAACTTGTTTGTAACCATCCATAGTCCCCTTTTCCTAAATCTTTATACTTGTGAATTCGGATCATATAGATCACCTCTCTTATTTATAATTATAATATATAAATAGGTTTTAGTGTTGTAATATGCTCAAACAATAAGAGTGGTTGACCACTACTCTTATTTTAATGTTAAATCGTATCATCTACTATAAGTTAACCAGTGTGAGAATTTCATAACAACCGTTCTTAATAAGTCCAAAAATATGAAAGAATTCACATCACCTACTATGTATATAGTAGAAAAAATTATCAGTTAAATCTTATACTTTTATATTGACATTAGTGTACGGCGTACAGTATACTATGGATGAGGTGATGCGATGAGCAATTTTGATGATATCATTAAGAATCTACAACAAGAATTAAGAAAAGGGACTTTGGTACTTGCGGTACTATCCCAACTATTTGAAAAGCATTATGGTTATAGCTTAGTAGAAACATTAAACAAACACGGGTTACAAATAGATCAAAATACTTTGTACCCGTTACTTAGAAGATTAGATAAACAAGGCTTACTTGAAGCGACTTGGGATGTATCAGAAACAAGACCAAGAAAATACTATAAGTTAAGCGAACTAGGTATTCGTGTATACAATGAACTAAAAAACACCTATTACAACAGTCACACAGTGATTGAAAATATGATGAAGGAGGTAGAATAATGAAACTATTAGAAAGATATTTGCTTCAAATAGAACGTTATTTACCCAGAAAAGATAAAGCAGAAGTTAGTGATGAGTTAAGAAGTCTATTTCTTGATCAATTAGAAGATTATGACGACACAGATCAAACAAAAGAAGATAGACTTAAAGATATGATAATAGAATTTGGTTCTCCGTTACAAGTAGCAATGAAATACAGAAACGATAAACCAATTATTCTAAGAGAACTTGAACCATTCTTATTTATGGTATTTAAGATTATTAGTATAAGTGTACCTAGTGCATTATTGTTTGTAACAGCATTAGGAGTTTACAGTGACAATATTGATGTCTCTACTGGATTCTTAGTACTTGAATTATTAAAAGCAATCCCATCTATTTTCATGGCCTTAGTTACAGCACTTGGAATTGTATTCCTAATCTTTGCCGGGCTATCTAGAGCCTTAGATCCTAATAAGATCGAAGATGACTTTCATCCTGATTATCTACCCCCAATTCCTGTAGATGTTTATAAAGTATCTATGTTTGAGGCAATCATCGGGACAGCTGGTGGACTTGTATTTCTTTATGTGTTTAATTATCAGCCTGGATTAATCGCTGTGTACTATGATAATGTAAGAGAACCATTATTGAATTCGAACTTTGATAAGATATTACCTTTCCTCAATGTTAGTGTATCTTTAACAATGCTTCTTCAAGGTTATTATTTATTCAAACAAAGTAAATCAAAATTGACAATTACATTTGAAGCTGTTCTACAAGTATTCTCAGGTATCATATTAATCTTGTTATCACAAGCAGACATATTCAACGATATTATAATCAATGGATTTAATATAGAAATTATCCCTACTCTATTCAAAATAGGTATGATCGTTGGAGCAGTTGCCGCATTCATAGGCGCAATTGTAAAAATAGTAAAAGTATTCTTAGCAAAAGAAAAAAGATAATTACTTACATACTGTTCACTTAGAAGGAACAGTTGTCAAAATCTATTAGTTATTAGCAAAAAGACAAGTAAAAAGACATACAAAAAAAGCACTCAGTAATTTTGAGTGCTTTTCGTTTATTTATTTGCAAGAATCATCATAAGAACAGGATCTTGAAATGCCGGTTATTCCATAATTCAATAATTCCTCAGCATCATATAAGCCTAATTTATATCCTTGCAGTAAATCGTAATACTCATCTTCATATAAGACTCTATAATTATCAAGATGTACAGCCCCCATAGACCAATGTATGATATCACAAATAGAGGTCTAATCTAAAAGAAAAAAGCATTATATTTCTAATGCTTTTCCTATTGTTATTTTATATGTTACTTGAATTACTAACAACTTTATTATCTTCTGTTCCTTCTAAGTGAACATTATCAATTACTTACCTTTTTTTTGTCTTGCCATTATAAAAAGCAGATCACTTAATCGGTTCAAATAAACCAAACATAGACTTAAATCTTCACGATTATATGTATCAATAAATGTCACAAGTCTACGTTCACTTCTTCTTGTGACTGTTCTAGCCAAATCTAGAAAAGCACTAAGTTTAGACTCACTTCCAGGAAGAACAAATTCATGTGTAATATGAGATGTCTTCAAATACTTAGATTCAATCTCTTCTAGATATTCAATATCTCTTTGCTTTATTTGTGTTAGGTAAATTCTTTTTTCTTCTACACTTGTAGCAATCAATGAGTTAATATCTTGAAGTGTTCTTTGGATTACTTTTATTTCTTCATAATTAGTTACTTGAAAACATATCCCAAGGACACTACTTAGTTCATCTATCGTCCCGAGGACTTCAAATAGAATATCATCTTTACTATATCTTATGTTGTTAAAGTTAATACTAGTTCCTTTGTCTCCCACACCAGTTGAGATTTGATTCACTTTATCTATTTTCATTTTTTATACCTAAGGACAAAAGTATTTGATTACTTCGGTATTGTCCCAACCCTTTCACCTGTATTATATGGTGAATTGATATAAGTGTAAAACGTTACACAAAAAAAGGAGAATCAAGATTCTCCTTTTACAAGTCCTATTTTACTGAATATGCTTTTTCCAAAATACACAAATAAAACTAATATTACTAATAAAACAACTGACAAAATTCTAGCCAATCCTGTTTCTAAGAAATTTAAAATTCCATAAAATATCAATGTATTTGCAAAGAATAAAAAGATATACATTCCAACCAGTGTTTTCATTGTTTCCTTAAAGCTAGGTTCACTTAGGAGATATCCTATTTTAACAGGATATGTTGGTATAACCGGTACTCCAAGTACAAATATATGTTTCCATTTTTTTGTTTCTTTAAGCCATGTTATAACATTTCCTGAAACTTTCTTCTTATGTAAATAATAATTGGAGAATCGATCAACCTTTTTTACTAATAGATACAAAAATACACAACCAATTACATTAGCAGTGAAAATAATGATGTAAGCGGGTATTGCACCCATAATATATATTCCTAACCCTAAATTGAATAAAGCAAACGGTCCTTCAAAAATAGGGTGTATAAGCGCAAATATGATGACCAGGATGAACCCATATTGGCCTAAAGCAATTAATGTACTCTCTACAAACGTTTCTAAACTTAATATGTCCATGGAAATCCTCCTGTGAGCAAAATGAGAGTTGTTACTTTTTTACCGTTGTGTATATGTGTAATCAGGTACTATATGATATATTTTATCAAATTCTAGTATGTAAAAGATACATTTCAATTTTAATTATAACGTAGTTGTTTCAGTTTTCTCTTAGTACCATTTCTCCCATTTATTCTACCTTTTGAATATAAGTGAAAATCACCAACGGTCAACTTTGACGAATCTATCATACATTGCGACGTATATATTGCATCAACATTGTTTGAATTGAGTAACTCAATTCCTAAGTTGTGATTGTTTTTAACTCTCCTATATACCTTCTTTGAATTTGCATACTAACACCGAATTAATTAATATTAGCTCCGTGATTCGTATAAATCTTTCTATTCTGTTCTATACCAAATTCATTTAATTACTTCATTACTTCTTTTAAATTCATAATACCATCTATATCCCTTATTAAACGTTATCTAAATAATAT
>SDWO01000055.1 GCA_004195325.1 Candidatus Izemoplasma acidinucleici
ATAATTCTATTAGAAAAAAACTGGAAGGAGAATAACTAGAAAGGTCTAGTTATGAATATCACATTATGTTTTTCTTTGAAAATTATACAGTAGTAAATGTTTTATGTTTTATAGCAGTATTAGCAGGTTTATTATTAATTAACGAATCTACAAGAAGAAGTAAAGTATTATCAATTATTTTTTATATAACAGTACCTGTTATCTTTACAATTACTATTTGGTCTCATGGTAGTAAATCAGAAACAACATCAGGAAATTGGTTTGCTTGGGTTAAGACTTACTCCGCACTTGCAGGTGTATTAGGATTTATGGCTCTTAGATATTTTAAGAAATTACAATCTAATAAATTTATGTTGCTTTTCCCTGCTCTTATTTTAGGGGTTAATATTTTTGAAGCGGTAATTAGGGATTTTGAAGTTTATTCAAAAGCTGGAGTTATTGAAAATGGATTATTATTACAAGGTGGACCTTGGAATATTATAAACGGAATTGCTGGGATCCTATGTATCGTCACAATGACTGGCTGGGTCGGAATAAGAATAGCTAAGAATAGAAATCAAGATATGGTTTGGCCTGATCAACTATGGTTCTGGATAATTGCTTATGGTATATGGAATATGTCATATGTATATAATTGCATTCCTGAACGTGCATTCTACGCAGGGGTAGCTCTTGTTGGAGTATCGACTTTTGCAGCGTTTGTAGGAACAAAGGGAGTATGGTTACAACATAGAGCACAAACTCTAGCATTGTGGGCGATGTTCACATTAACATTTCCAAATTACGCAAGCACAGAGTTCTTCTCAATTACAACGACACATAACGCTGCACCAATGTACATTTTAAGTATCCTTTCAATAATTGCGAATATTGCAGTTATTAGTTATGAAATTAAAACTATAATAAAAACTAAACGAAATCCTTTAAAAGAAGAACTGTATATAGATACAAAAGCTTATAAAGATATATTAGTTGCTAACAACTTATAAGTTAAAGCTTATTAATAAAGTTATCGTGAAAGAAGACATAATAGACATGGAGTCTATTATGTCTTTTTATATACAAAAAAAGAACTCACTCCTTGAATTGGAGTAAGTTCTAATTGCTATTTTGCTAGTATTTCTTTTATCATAAAATCTGTTCCGCTTAAAACTTCATATTCATTTGAATCACATATTGGACAAGTATTATTATTCTGAAATAAGTTATATGTGAAATCACATGATTTACATCGTCCTAATCCAGGAGTAACTTCAATTGAAAGTTTAGTGTTTTTTAAAGTTGTTTTTTCAACAGCGATTGGATATACTTCTTCAATATATCTAGGGACTATACCAGACAGTTCACCTACTTGTAAAACAAGAGTATCAATTTCATTAATATTATTACTTTTTGAGAATTCCTCAACTTGTTTTACAATCTCTATTACTATTCCTAGTTCATGCATAGTTATGATCTTTTACTAAATTTGCTTGTGACATTTTTAAATGCTATTTTAACTTTACGTTTTAAAGCATGTTTAATGATAAGCGGTTTAAGTTTTGGAAAATCAACACCGACTTCATCATATTCACGCTCTAATGAAATTGCATCAAATTTACATCTTGTTGTACAAGCACCACAACCAACACATAAGAACTCATCTACGATTGTGATACCACAACCTAAACAACGTTCTGTTTCTTTTAGAACTTGTTCAATAGTGAAAATCCCACGAGGATCATCAAATGAACCTTTCAGGTTTTTGATTTGATCTACTTTAGAGTATTCTCTTTCAACATGATCGTATCCTGAGTAATCTACATTGTTTTTATCTAGAGCTTTATAGTCTTTTCTATTTCTACCATGAGTTAAACTTTGTCCTCTTTGAACAAATCTATGGATTGAGATTGAAGCTTCTTTTCCAAGTGCAATTGCGTCAATAGCATATTTAGGTCCGGTTACTACATCTCCACCAGCGAAGATATCTTTTTCATTTGATTGTAATGTGAATGAATCAACACAAATAGTATTGTTGTTATTAAGTTTTACATCAAGACCATCAAGTAATGATGCGAAATTAATTTGTTGCCCAACAGCTATTAAGACATGATCAGCATTTACTATTTTAGTGTCATTATCGTCAAACACTGGATTGAATTTACCTAAGGCATCAAAGATACTTAAACATTTCTTGAATTCTACTCCAGTTACTTTTCCATCAACAGAGATGAAACGTGTAGGACCATATTGATTATTGATAATAATGTTTTCCTCTAAAGCTTCATGAATCTCCTCTTGAAGTGCAGGCATTTTATCACGTGCTTCTAAAGAATACATATTTATTGTACTTGCTCCATAACGTGCTGCTGTTCTAGCAACATCAATGGCTACATTACCACCACCGATTATAACGATATCTCCAGTTAATTCTTTTGTATTTTTAAGTGCACAATCTCTTAAGAAATCTACACCTGTTATAATATTTTCGCTATCTTCATTTTCTAGTCCTAATGAACGACCTTTTTGTGCTCCGATAGCTATATAGAAAGCATTATATCCAGATTCTCTTAATTCAGGAACTGTGATATCTTTACCAATCTCTACACCTGTTTGGAATATAACACCTAAGTCTTTTAAAACATCAATTTCCGCATTGATTACTTCTTTTTCAAGACGGAAGTTAGGGATACCGAATGTTAGCATTCCACCTAACATTTTCTCTTTTTCAAACACTGTAACTTTATATCCTTCAACAGCTAAATAGTATGCACAAGCTAAACCACTTGGTCCACCACCTATAACAGCTATTCTCTTATCAAAATCATTTTTGATTTTAGGGATATAACGATTCTCTGTATTTAAATCTTGTTCTGCAACGAACTTTTTGATTTCATCAATAGCGATTGCTTCATCTAAGTCTCCTCTAGTACAAGCATCTTCACATAAAGCTGGACAAACACGACCACATACCGCGGGGAATGGATTATCCTTTTTAATTAGTTCTAATGCTTCATTATATCTTCCTTGAGAAGCTAGTTTTATATATGCAGGAATTGAAATATGAGCTGGGCATTCTGTTTTACAAGGAGAAGTACCTGAATCAAGTGATTCAGATCTATTGTTTCGGTATTCAGGATTCCATTTATCAGATCCCCATTCTGTATCGTTTGGGAATTCAGTACGAACAGCAATTTCAATTTCTTCTTTGGTACACAACTTTTGTCCTAGTTTTAATGCATTTGTTGGACATACTTCAACACATTCACCACACCCAACACATTTTTCTTTTTCAACTTTGGCAATATAATTAGAGCGAACCATATCAGGATTATGATACATACTAGCAGCTCTTATAGCGTAGCATGAACAACCACAACAGTTACATATTGCATGAGTGTGTCCTGGTCCTTCTGTATTAGGGATTTGATGCATTAACCCGTCACCTTCAGCTTTTTCAATAATTGTATAAGCTTCCTCACGAGATATTTCTCTACCACGACCAGTACGAATATAATACTCAGCAGCGTCTCCTAATTGAATACACATGTCTTCTTTCAAGTGTCCACAACCTTCTCCCATCTCCTCACGAGATGTACGACAGCTACAGTCACTTACTGAGAACAAAGTATTCTCATTTAAGTATAATGATATTTCCTCATAACTGGCACTTCTAGTATTTCCATCAATTGAACTCTCAATCGGAATAACTCTCATTAATCCTTTACCAACTGGGAAATTACCTGCGGCAATAGGGTTTCTTAATAATCCGTAATCATCAAATGATTTTGCAATTTGTGGATACTTCTTAACATTTTCTTTATTGTTAACAACCATTTCAAAGATTCCAGGAACCCATGTTTCATACCAATATGTATCAGTACCGTTTTCCTTTTTAAGACTAGCAACACCAGCCATAGCTAAATCCCATAGTAGTTCACCAGTTCTTTTTACATCTACGTTAACAATTTTAGCAATTTCCTCAGCTGTCTTGTGATCACGATATTCTAATCCAAGAGCAACTTCAGCCATTTCTTCAGTAACTACTTTTTCAAGTAATGCGAATCGCGGATCGTCATATCCAACACCTTTTTTCGAACCCATTTTAGTGTTACTTACTTTATTTATGAATTTTAATAGTTTAACTTGTTCCATAACTTATACCTCATTCCATTTCTTAATCTCATCTTTAATCCAATTAATGAAGTTATTCATACCTTCATTTGTTTTGGCAGACACAGGAAATATTTCGATATTTGGGTTTAATTTCCTAACACTTTCTTCAAGAGCTACAAAATCAAAATCAAAAACCGACACTGTATCAATTTTACTTATAATTAGAACATCCACTTTTGAAAACATCTTTGGATATTTCAAAGGTTTGTCATGCCCTTCAGGGACACTTAAAATCATTACATTCTTAGTTTGTCCTAAATCGTAACTAGCAGGACATATTAGATTTCCAATATTTTCTAGGATTACAAAATCAAGATTTTTGTAATCAATTACATCTAAACCTTCACGAGACATACCAGCGTCCAAATGGCACATTCCACCACTGTGTAACTGCATTACTTTTGCGCCTGATTTAGATACCGTTATTGCATCAACATCTGAATCAATGTCAGCTTCGATTACACCTATCTTTAATTCTTCTTTTAATAGATTTATAGTTCTAACAACCAAAGTTGTTTTCCCTGAACCTGGTGAAGACATCAAATTAATCATAAATGTTTGATTTGCCTTTAAATCTTCTCTTAAAGTTTGAGCTTTAAGATCGTTGTTCTCATAAACTCTTTTTTTGATTTCAATAATTTTAAATTCTTCCATTTATTTCACCTCATAAGTTAAAAGCCATAAGTTTAACTTTATGGCTGTTTTTTCTAATATCCGTATGCTTCTTCGGAATGTTTAATAATATATGGTTTACTTCTTAGTTTAAAGAACCAAAACACTAAGTAAACACTGTGTAAAACAAGGTTTAATACTCCCCAAAAGTATAATACACTTTCGTTATACCATAAAGTTGAATCCATTAAAGGTGTGAAGATATCATATGAAGAACGAATTAGGATATGAATAGCTAGAGTGTATATTCTACCCATCAACCATAAATCTGTTCTTTTTTTCGCAATCATCCATATTTCAGGAGCTAATAGAATACATAAACTTGATGCAAAGAACATAGTGTTTTCTTACCAATTCTCCAGTGTCTTGTTGGTAAAGGAATTGTAATACATAAAATTAATCCACTAATAGCATTGAAGTAATTTCCTACTTCAAAATCGCCCATAGTAGCTTCTAATATATTTAACATCAGTACTAAGTAAAGTATCCACATTGGCCACTTTTTCTTTAGAGACTGCATAACTGTACTGTGATTTCCATCATTTGATATTCTAACAAAAGATACAAAACAAATTGGAATTAATACACTAATTGTTTTTGCCCATCTGAACCAAGAATGAAGATTGATAAACCATAGTGGTAATGTGAATAACGCTAATATAAAAAACCATTTGTAGAACTTTTGTTTCTCTCTTGTATACTCCAAGAATAAGAATAGAAATAGTATATAAATACTCATTGAAACTATGTAACTTAATGCTGGTAATGCCATATAAAATCCTCCTAAGTAGTAAAAACTATCTATATGATATATCTATATAGAGCTCAAGACAATATCGAAATATTATTCTATATAGCAAGAAAGTCATTAAAATTGATTATTTTATATGGTAAATAGCAAGATTGTCATAAAACCTTGTTTTTCGGATAGTTTTATCTATAATGGGAATAGGTGATATCGATGAATCAAAAATGCAAAGACGTATTTGAAGCTTATGAGTTACCTTTTGAAACTTACTTTCAAAAGGGTATAGAACACATTACTCAGATCCATGATGAGACTGAATTAATTTGGGTTATGAGAGGAACAACAACTATTGTTTGTGATGGTGAAAGTTATGATATGATTCCGCAGACTTTGTTTATGGTGAACGCTTATCAAACTCATACTATATCTTCATCAGATGATTCAATAATAATTTCTTTTAGATTTAAGAAAGAACATCTTCAAATGAATAATCAGTCCTTTGAAGGAATGCATTTTATTAATAGGATATATACTTTAGAAGAACTTGCAGTGAAGTATAAAGAAGTTCCGATGTTAATATCACAATTACTCAAACTATTAATATCAACAAACCCATCGAGTTTACTGAGATATAAAATTATTGGGTATTATAATATGTTGATATACGAGTTATATACTATGTTACTAAAAGAGAAGTATTTAGATGTGAAGAAAAGAGATATTCCAATATATCTAAATCGCTTAAATGTTATTACAGAATACATTAGTCAGAACTTTATAAGGAAACTATCACTTGATGAAATATCAGATCACGTAGGAATAAGTAGATACCGACTTTCTCATTTCGTTAAAGAGTATGTCGGGATATCATTCAGAGACTACTTATTTAATATGCGTCTGGAGTATGCTTTAAGATTACTTCGAGATTCTAATCTAAGTATTAGTGATGTTACTAAAATGTCTGGATTCAGTGATATAAAATACTTGAATAAATTAATCAGGGAAAGATTTAAAACAACTGCTCTAAAATATCGCAAAAGAATAAAGGAACAAATCCGACATTGTAAAGAAGAACCGTCGAACCTTCAAGAGTTTTTCCTGGAGTTAAAACAATGTTTAACCCGTTTAGAAGAACCTCAATACTAAAATAAAACAGTGACTCTCATTGAGAAACACTGTTTTATTTTTATAATATTATGAAGTTTCAATAACTAATCCTTTTGATTTAAAACAACATTTAGTAGGACGCCTACCAACAAAGCAAACTCATATCACTTAATTAGATTGTACCTATATCACTTGTTGCTTTCTTCAGTATTCCCCCACTGTTACACATTCATCGTGTCATTTTAAAGTTACTGTGATATTATGATTATAATGATTATGCAGACAAAAGTATTTATTGAGTATAGTTTTGTCTGAAAAATAATTAATAACTTACGGAGGTATATAATGATTATATTAAGTGTAACTTGGCCTTGGGCATGGACATGGTGGGCAAGTATTGTAGCAGTTAATGTTGTAAATTTACTAATAGGAATTTATATTTTTGTCAAAGCAAAGAAAATTGGTAACGGAAAACTTTCAACTTATAAGAGGAATATGCTTATAGCAGGTTTAATCTTTATTGGTGTTGCATTCTACAGATCAATATTCGTATCGAACTACTTAAAACAATTAGCTTGGTTTGATACTATATTTAACAGTACTTTACTTATAAGGAGTATTGCTTTGTTTGCTGAATTATCATTTGCGTATTTAATAATGAGAGTAATATTACAATTGAATAAGGATTTACCAATACCGGAATCACATAAATCAAAAAAAATATTATACTTTTTAGAAACCAAAGCACCAATATACTTTTTTTCATTTTTAGCAATTGCTAATGTATTTGCCTTTGGTGGTTCTATCACAAAGGTTCATTTACTATTTGCGATTGAAGAAACGTTTTGGGGATTAGGGTTTCTTTTAATAACTCCAGTTGTATTAATTCAAACTAGAAGATTATTTAAAAACACTGATGGTACACTAAATCAATTTAAGATTCCATTAGTCTTCTTAGCTATATTCTGTGTGGGTTACAGTTTCTATTCAGTCTTTTATCATTTACCTATCGAATATTGGCCTGAGGCAATTCACCAACTTCAAGTTGCGAATCCTGATCCAGCATTTAGATGGGGATTTAACGCCATTAAAGATACGTTACTTGTTGTTAACGTAACTAGAGACTATTCTACTTGGGGTGGTCTTGGGTTTGTAATCTGGCACTCAGGTTATTTCACATTATGCGGTTGGATGGTACTGTTTTTTATGAGGGGACCTAAAAAAAATCAAGCATAAATCTAAAATTAAAAAGCCGATTATGGCTTTTTTTATTTAGTTCACATTCAGTTCAAACTAACAGTGTAAACTTTCGGTGTAAGCTCAAGAAGAGCGACTGGAGGAAATAAAAATGTTAGAATTAAAAAACATCAAAAAAGATTATTATGTGGGCGATCAAACAGTCCAAGCTTTAAAAGGTATAAACCTAAAATTCAGAAAGAATGAATTCGTTTCTATATTAGGACCATCAGGTTGTGGTAAAACAACTTTACTAAATATTATTGGTGGATTAGATAGATACACAAGCGGAGATTTATTAATAGAAAATAAATCAACTAAAAGCTTTAAGGATCAAAACTGGGATTCATACAGAAACTCAACAATTGGATTTGTGTTTCAAAACTATAATTTAATTTCTCATCTATCTGTATTAGATAATGTAGAGATGGCATTAAGTTTATCAGGAATCGCAGCAAAAGAAAGAAAAGAAAGAGCGACTAAAGTCCTATCAGATGTTGGTCTTAGAGATCAACTTAATAAGAAACCGAATCAATTGTCAGGTGGACAAATGCAACGTGTAGCTATCGCAAGAGCATTGGTTAATAACCCTAAAATATTATTAGCAGATGAACCAACTGGAGCACTAGATAGTCAAACAAGTAAACAAATAATGGATGTTATAAAAAATATTTCTAAAGATAGACTAGTTATCATGGTTACTCATAATAGTAAAATTGCTGAGAAGTATAGTGATAGATTAGTTAGGCTACTAGACGGTGAAGTAATCAGTGATACTAACGGTGTTACAGAAGAAGAAAGTATTACAACTGAAACATTAAATAATAAAAAAACAGCCATGTCATATCGACAAGCTGTAAGAACTAGTTTTAAAAACTTATTCACAAAAAAAGGTAGAACAATTATTACAGCAATCGCAGGAAGTATCGGAATCATCGGTGTTGCTTTGGTCCTTGGATTATCAAATGGGATGACAGAATATGTTGGAGAAATCGAATCTGATTCCTTAGCAGGATATCCTATCACAATATCACAAATAGTTAGGACAGACACTTTTGGTCCTGGTGGAATGCAAGATGGATTAGAAAATTCTAATATATTCACGGATGATGATATTGTATATTCATACGACCCAGTTGCAGAAACAATTACCCACACAAATATCCTCGGTGCTGAATTTGTAACTTACTTAGAAGATATGGATCCTAACTTTTACACATCAATTTCTTATTCAAGTGCCATAGCAATTAACTTGGTAAAAGAGAACGCAAATGGAACATACGAATTAGTTCAAAAAGAAATCGGTGGAGGAAATGGTCCATTTGGTGGAACAACTACTTATTCGCAATTACCAGATAACCAAGACTTCATTGAATCTCAGTATGATATAATATCAGGTGAGTATCCAACAAATTCAAATCAAGCTGTTTTGATTGTTGATTCAGAAAACCAATTAAGCGTAGATTTATTAGATGAACTTGGATTCCTTGTAGAAGAAGATTACTCATTCAACGATTTCCTTGGAACAGAATATAAAGTTATTCCTAACAATGTATTCTACAGTCCAAATGGAGAATTGTATCTTCCTAATAGTGACTTTGATGCGATGTATAATGATGCTGAATCAATCACAGTTGAAATTGTAGGGATCTTACGTGTCAAAGAAGAAGCGACAAGCGAAATATTAAGTGAAGGTATCTGGTACACATCAATGCTAACAGAAACATTACAACTTTCAGCAACGAATTCAGATATCGTACAATCACAAATCTTATCACCAAACACAAATGTACTTACAGGACAATCATTCAACGAAATGACTACATACGAGTACATGATGCAATATCTAGGAGAAAATACAACACCTGTAGGTGTTCAAATATATCCAACTAGTTATGAATCAAAAGATGAAATTAAGGATTACTTAGATGCTTACAATGTAAATAAATCAGAGGAAAATCAAATTGTTTACACAGATATCGCAGAAATGATATCAAGTACAATCTCGAGTTTAATCGGTACAATCACAATAATCCTTACTGCTCTTGCAGGAGTTAGTTTAGTTGTATCATCAATAATGATTGGTATTATAACTTATGTAAGTGTTGTCGAAAGAACAAAAGAAATTGGAATTATGAGAAGTCTTGGAGCGAGAAAGAAAGATATTTCAAGAATCTTTAACGCAGAGACTTTATTGATAGGGCTTGGTAGTGGTATACTAGGTGTAGTAGTTTACTATATTATACAAACTCCTTTAAATATTATTGTTGGTAATTTAATTGATGCAGACTCATTTGCAAACTTACCATTATCATATGCAGGTGGATTAGTATTACTATCTAGCATATTAACACTGTTATCAGGATTGATTCCAAGTAGTATAGCTGCTAAAAAAGATCCAGTAACTGCATTAAGAACTGAATAGAAAAAGAAGTGGAGTGGTACTATGCTTAAAATTATGGTAGTAGAGGACAATTATTACATTCGTGATTTGATTACTAAGAATCTCGAAAGCAATGGATACAAAACATTGTCTGCTGAAGATGGAGATGTTGCTTTAGACATATTCCTGAATGAACATGTGGATCTAATAATTTCTGATATTATGATGCCAAAAAAAGATGGTATATCTCTCGTTAAATCAATAAGAGAAATAAACACAGATATTCCTATAATTATGCTAACTGCTCTAGACTCTTTCATGGACAAAGAAAAAGGATTCTCAACTGGTGCCGACGATTACATTGTCAAGCCAGTTGATATGAAAGAACTTATCTTAAGAGTGAAAGCACATCTACGAAGATACAAAATTATAAGTGAGTATCTATTTACACACAAAGACGTGTATCTAGATGTAAATGAAATGATTTGTAAAATAAATAACGTCAATGTCGAACTGACAACAAAAGAGTTTCTACTGCTATTCAAATTAACAGCATCAAATGGCAGAATATTTACCCGTGAGCAACTAATGAACGAAATATGGGGTTATGATAGCGAATCATACGAAAGAACAGTAGATACACACATTAAAAGGCTAAGAGAAAAGATAAAATCTGACAACTTAGAGCTTGTTACAGTTCGTGGTTTAGGATATAAGGTGATGATCAAATGAAACGAATAAACATAAAAGTATTTTTCACTACTATGTTAGTTATCACGATATCTTCCTTTATCCCTAATATAATTATTTTTATTACACAAGGATCCTTAACAATAAATGATGGAGAAAGACCTTCTGTACTAATTATGTTCGTAGCTATCTTTATGGTAATTATGGCATTTAGCTTTGTAATGAATAAAATCATATTTGCCAGAATTAAAAAACTAAACGCAGCAACAAAAGAAGTTATCAACGGAAATTACGATATCGTAATTGACGAAGGTGCTAAAGATGAAATTGCTGATATGATTAGAAACTTTAATACTATGGTTGGAGAACTACAATCAAATGAGTATTTAAGTAAAGAGTTTGTGAGGAACTTCTCACATGAACTTAAAACACCATTGGCTGCAATAAAAGGGTACTCTGATTTAATCATTGATAGTGATTTACCAAAGAAAGAACTATTAGAATATGCAACAATCATTTCAAATGAATCAAGCAGGTTAAGTGAACTAAGTAAAAACATGTTGTTAATCTCGCTTGTTGATTCACATGTAATCATTCCGAAAAAAGACAAGTTCAATGTTGCCGAGCAGATTAGGAACGTACTTCAATTAACGCAATTAGAGTGGGAAAAGAAATCCTTAAACTTTGAATTAAATCTACAAGATAAGGAAATCGTCTCTAATAAAGAAATGTTTTACCAAGTTTGGATTAATCTTATTAGTAATGCTATTAAGTTTTCAAATGAAGGGAACACAATTAAAATTGATCTTGGATCAGATGAAAATAAAATGAGATTTGAAATAAGCAATGATGGAAACATTGAACCACATGACATAACTCAGTTATTCAATTTATTCTATGTTATCGAGAAATCAAGAACCAAACACTCAAGTGGAATAGGACTTACACTCACTAAAAAAATAGTGAATAAATTTCAGGGTGATATTACAGTTGAATCAAAAGATAACAAAGTAATCTTCACAGTTGAAATACCTATTGGATAGTTTTAGAAAGAGTGAGAAATTCACTCTTTTTTTAATGGGATGCAATTAATAAGATTTGTAGAAATACCAATTCAATAAATGATATACTAGAAGTAGAGGTGATGTTATGAGTATTCTAGACTGGTTATTAGACGGTGACGTTTCTATACAGTATCAAGTGCATCGAGATTTACTAGAAAGTGATGACACTATATTGCAATCTCTACAAGAACGAATTGAAACAGAAGGCTTCGGGAAGAAATTAATAGAACAAAAACAAGAAGCAGGATATATTGGATTTGGAGTATATGGACCAAAATGGATTAGTGTTCATTATACGTTGTTTGATCTATACTGGCTTAATATTCCAAGGAGTAATAAAGATTATAAAGTAAGTGCTGAGTTTCTTCTTGAAAAAATGTGGTTTAACAATGGAGTAGTGAGAAAAAATCGCAAACAGGATCTCTGTGTGACAGCGATGATTATTACTATGTGTTCATATGTATATATAGAAAACAAGAAAATGAATGAAATCATTGATTATCTCATTGAATCTCAATATGATGATGGAGGTTGGAACTGTTCGATGTATTTAGGACATAAGCATAGCTCCTTGCATACAACATTAAGTGTGTTAGAATGTTTTGATGAGTATATAAGAAGTGGATATTCTTATCGAGTAGATGAAATTAAGAATGCGATTCCAAAAGGAGAAGAATTTATTCTGAGGAAGGAATTATATAAATCTGAACAAACAAAACGTTTGATTAATAAATATTTCATTTCATTTCCATATCCTTTTAGATGGAAATACGATATTGCAAGAGCACTTGAATACTTTATAAGAGTTAATAAGCCTTATGATAAAAGAATGGAAGATGCATTGCAAATCATTGCTAATTCTCATAGGAATGGTTACTTTAAAAAGTTCTCAGCCTATGCAGGGAAGACACATTTCAAAATTGAGAACAATAATAAAGGAAGTAGATTTAACACTCTAAGAGGATTAAAGATAATTAAACGTTATAAAAAAAGTGAATTTGATAAAATTCTTAAATTGTATTAGATGGTCACATAAGTGAGTAAATTCCCGTTTCAGAGACAGAATTAAGTTATCTACTAAAACTATTTCGTTGAAATTCAAAATAAAAGTACAAATGTCTTGCATTATATCAAATGTAGTGTATTATTACGTAGATGGAATAATTATGTGAAATACAAATTAGATAACGGTGTTACCTAAACTTATATTAAACAGAAGTAATTTATCAAATATAAATAGGAGGTAACAAACATGACTGGTACAGTAAAATGGTTCAACGCTGAAAAAGGTTTCGGATTCATCACATCTGAAAATGGAGAAGATGTATTTGCACATTTCTCTCAAATTCAAAAAGATGGTTTCAAATCTTTAGAAGAAGGAGAAGCTGTAAGCTTCGATGTAGTAAATGGACAAAAAGGTCCTCAAGCAGAAAACATCGTAACTTTATAGTTCGAACTTAAAAGGCCGTTATCGGCTTTTTTTCTGCAATTTTTTGGAAAATACAAAAAACTATTTGCATTTTCCATTTATTATGATATTATAACTAAGCACTAGGATTTAAAGTGTGCTTTGACTGCCGTCTTAGCATATTGGGCTATCTAACCTATCAAAGGGTCCTAGCGTAGATTTAGTTTCTAGTAACGTTTTCCAGCGTTACAGACGGATTCTAATTTATGGAGATATCTTCGGATATCTCTTTTCTATATAATAGATAAGGAGTATACATATGGACGGAAAAAATAGAAGTAATATTAAAATTGGTTCAAAAGTACTTGTTGTTGAAAAACAAAATCAAAGAACTAATAATTTAACTGAAGGTATTGTATCTAGGATATTAACGAATTCTAAGAATCATCCTCATGGAATTAAAGTAATGCTTGAAGATGGTACTGTTGGTAGAGTAAAAGAAATCCTATAATGTAATCCAAAAAGTATGATCATAAAAGCCTTCTATTTTAGAGGGCTTTTTTAGTTTATATATAGTGTGTTATAATTATATAGAACTCTTGAGAAATATTGAAAGAAGGTTACTATATTGAATAAGAAAAATATCTTAATTATTGGTAGTTTTTTAATGTTGGTATTGATGTTGGTTTTTCCCTTGGACCTATTATTAATACCTAAGATTACACCGCTTGAATATCTAGCTACGAAACAATATATAGAATTGGGTAGTATAGTTTTATTAGTACCATCTTCCACTGTGATTGTCTATTTATTGGGTATAATCACAATCGTTATAGGATTAAAGTTAGTCAATTTTACAGAAACTTACAAGAAGTACTGGGGTGTTTCACTGATTTTATGGGGAATCGGTACAATTCTTGCAGGGACAAGTTATCAAGGATTAGGATATGAACTAAAATGTTCGAATCAAGATTATTGTCTATATACAAGTTGGTTTGAATTAAGTTATTTATATATCACTGCTTTAAGTATTACAATTATGGCGTACGCAGTATCACTGAAATCAATGAATAAAAAATTTCTATCCTTATACACAAAGGTTACGACTATTGGATTTATCATTTATAGTATTTCTTTATTATCTGGAGTACTGTTTGGTATAAAATTACTCGTTACGTATGAATGGTTCTTACTATTCTTTTTATCATACTTTGTTTCGTTTATGGTTATCAATTTTAAGGGTAATAAACGTGTCAAAAACAAGCTTGATAAAGGTCTTATGAACGTTTGGATTACTATGCTGTTAGTGAATATATTGTATTTTGGATATTTCTATAGTGGTCTTGGAGAAACGTTGTTTAATGAATACAACATTTGGTTCTCAGCAAACGATGTATTACATGTCGGGTTAATCCCCTGGATGTTATACATATATATAGTAGTAAAAAAATAAGATGAAAGTCTAGAGGTGAACAATATGAATGTATTACAAATCACAATCACATTATTTCTTGTTTTAGAATCATTAAATATTCTTGTGTTATATACTAATCCATCTACTAAAAAAGGAAATGGAGTTGGGATTTTCAAAGTGATTCACGATCTTGATCATGAGGAACGAGTTTATCCCCTAGTAAAGTATTTGATTACATGGGTAGCAAACGCAAAATTAATTTTTGTTGCTTTAGGAATTGTTGTTGTAGTTTTTGGTGATGAGACAATCCAACTGTATGCAAGTATCGCATTTGTTTTTTCAATTTTGATTTTTTATGTAACGCTGTATCCGATTTTGGTTCAACTTGACAAAAAAGGCGAACTGACACCAAAAGGATATTCTAAAACATTGGCCATTATGATTCTTGTTTTTGTATTAATATTTGTTGTTGGGATTGCAATTTACTTATTAACAAAATAGAGTAATTCGAGATATTAATATACCTGCAATGATAATGTATGAATTGAAAATTTATTGATTTATTTGTTCTCTATAGGATTTAATGACGTTATGGTAAAATGAATACAACGGGGTGATTAAAATGTTTGAACTTTTTTATGTAGATGATGTAATTATGATGCAATTTGCATTTTACTTTCTCGTGGCAATAAACATATTTATCATAAGTTGTTATTATGTACCTAACAGAAACAATGTGCTTCAATTTCTTAGCTGGTGAGACCTAACTTTCCTTTAATAACATGATCTGCTAC
>SDWO01000100.1 GCA_004195325.1 Candidatus Izemoplasma acidinucleici
AGATGTGTATAAGAGACAGGAGTTTGTAGACACTGTTTGATTTATTTTCAAAGAATCAAAATCAATCATTAATAGAGCTTCTAATGAGAACCACCTGTTGCTTAAAGCATCTAGAGAAATCTTAAATCCAGCGTGGCGTAACTTTTCAATGCTGTCAATTCCCTTTTTTGAAACGATACTTTCTTCGCTTATATCAAATGAAACATTTTTAGGTTCAATTTCGTATTCACTAGTTAATTTAAGTAATTCCATGGTGTTAATACTAATTAGTGATTGGAAACTCAAATTAATTGTTATAGTAAAATCTTCATCAATTAACTTTTTTTCCTTCCAAACTTGATACGCTATAAATGTTTTTTTTATAACCCGTTTATCAATTCGTTCAAATAACATTTTCTCTGTCGCTATATCTTTAAATTTAGCCGCCTCAATCTCTCGATATTTATCCTTTGTCCATCTTACTAAACTTTCTACTCCAGTAATCTTGAAAGTCTTTGTGTTGATGATTGGGAAGAAATACGGTACGAATTCGTCAAGTTTTAATCCTTGTTCGATTTCTTTATTGAAAGTGTCAAGATCATGTTTTATTGAGCGTAATTGTTCCGTTGCACATAATACTTCTTTTCCTTTATCTTTTGCCTTTATCATAGTGAATTCAGCAAGTCTGATAAGATCGTTCATATTTTGTTCAGTTTTCATCATACCAAGAGACGATGCACCTATATGTATCTTAATTTCATAATCAATTTGATTCTCATCAACTGTTTTTGTTCTGATGAATCGAGCTACTTTCGTAGCACACGAGATCATTTGTTCTTGTCTCAATGATTTATTAAGTACATATTTGTTCTTGAATTCTTGAATGATTACTAACTGATCATTTCTGTAAATGTATAAGTTCTTTTTTTGGATATGTTTTTTCAAGCTTTCGACAACGTGTTTAAAGATGTTATCACCTATATGAGAGTCATAGAATTGCGAGTAATTATTCAGGTTAGAAAACTCTATAAACAAAACAAAATAATCTTGTAGTTTTTCTTTTTCAAAACGTTTATTTGAATGTAGTTTTTTTATGATTATTTTGTTATCATGTCTGTTTGAATACACATAGAAAGTGTATATAACAAGTAAAATGTAGATAAGTGATAATAGCAGTTCATCTATGAAGAAATCAATGATGAATGTTGTAATAAGCAAGCTTATAATCATCATTGATTCTACGTAGCGACGTTTCATTTTTATTCAACTGGTTTAATATAGTAATTACCACGGTTTTGTAGTAATACTTTTGTACCTTCAACAATAGCTGTTAAAGGATTTTTAGCGATGTATGTATCTAGACCAATTTCTCTTTTGAAGAATTCATCTACTCCATCGATTAATGCACAACCACCATTTACTAACATACCAGTTTCTATAATATCTGCACTTAATTCTGCAGGTGTATTTTGTAATACTTTTAGTATTGTGTTTGCAATACTTTTGAAGGGTTCAATAAAAACTCCCTTGATTTCTTCTTGGGTTACTTCAATTTGTTTTGGTAATCCTGTCACTAAGTCTCTTCCGTTGGCATGTGTCGTTACATCATTTTCCAACACTTCTCTTAATGTACCAACTTGTTCTTTGATTCTCTGTGCTGTTTTTTTACCAATTAGTAATCCATGATTATACTGTAAGTAATTTATGATTTCTTGATCTAAGTAGTTTCCAGCAACACGGATTGATTCACTTACAACGATATCTCCTAAAGATAATACTCCGATATCTGTAGATCCTCCACCAATGTCAATAACTAATGATCCTTGTGAAGAATAAATATCTAATCCAGCACCTATTGCTCCGGCTTTAACTTCTTCTTCAATGAAGACATCTGGTACACCTAAGTTATGTGCTAAATCTACCATTGCTTCACGTTCGATTTCCGTTACTTCACTTGGACAACAAATTAGTAATGTTGAAGCTTGTAAGTTAATATTTATAGTTTCTGCTTTTCTAATTGACATTTCAATTAGTTTTTTTGCAGCGTTCATATCTGAAATGACACCTTGGTTTAATGGACTAGTTATCTTAATTCCTCTGTGTCCTCTACCAATCATTTTTGATGCATTATGTCCGATTGCAATTACTTCATTTGTTGCATAGTCCATCGCGATCACTGATGGTTCATTGAACACGATTCCTTCTCCTTCAACAAATACTAAAAGATTTGCAGTACCTAAATCGATACCTATTTTAATCATTTTCTTATTTTTATCAGCCATTTTCATTCACCTCTTTACAATTTCAGTGGATTAATTAAATAATCCCCTCTGTTTTTAAGTAAGAATTTTGATCCTTCAGCAACACATGTTAAAGGATTACTTACTACATGTACGGGTACCTTAAT
>SDWO01000009.1 GCA_004195325.1 Candidatus Izemoplasma acidinucleici
GTTTAGGTATGACGAAATAGATATGATAAACGAAGTTGGTATTGCAAATGGTTTAGCATGGACTAGTGTTCGTGGAGTAACTCTACAAATTGAAGTTACACCAATGAAAGGTACTGGTAAACTAGTATTAACTGGACAAATGGGCGATGTAATGAAAGAGTCTGCACAAGCAGGACTAAGTTATATGCGTTCAAAGGCTAAAGAGTTTAATTTGCCAGAAGACTTCCATAAAAACTTAGATATTCATATTCATATACCAGAAGGAGCAACTCCTAAGGATGGACCTTCGGCAGGTATTACAATGGCAACAGCAGTAGCTTCGGCTTTAACAGGCATAGAAGTAAAAAAGAGTGTTGCAATGACAGGTGAAATTACACTAAGAGGTCGTGTGCTTCCTATTGGCGGACTAAAAGAAAAATCATTAGCTGCTAAACGAGCTGGAATTAAGAAAATTCTAATTCCAAAGGACAACGAAAAAGACTTAGAAAAAATTCCAGATGCAGTTAAAAAAGTTGTTGAGTTTGTACCTGTAAGCACAATGGATGAAGTCTTAGAACATGCCCTTTCTAAAAGTATAAAGGACAAAAGAGATGAAGATTAAAAATAGTGAATTTATAATTAGTGCAGTTAATCCTACACAGTATCCTGAAGATGATCTACCTGAAATTGCTTTTGCAGGTAGATCCAATGTAGGCAAGTCCTCTTTACTTAATACCTTAATTAATAGAAAGAATCTTGCTCGTACAAGTTCTACCCCTGGTAAAACACAGACTATTAACTTCTATAATATAGATGACCTTTTTAGATTTGTTGATTTACCTGGTTATGGTTATGCTAAGGTTTCCAAGACGCAGAAAGCAGCTTGGGCAAAAACTATTGAAACTTATCTTAATAAAGGCGAAAATTTATTAGAGGTAATTCAACTAGTTGATATTAGACATAAACCTTCAGACCAAGATAAAGAAATGTATAGATGGATTTTGGATTGTGGTTTTAGCGGAATAGTTATTGCAACAAAACTAGACAAAATTAAGAATAGTCAATTACAGAAACAAATAAATACAATTAGAAAAGACCTAGATATGCCAGATGATGCTAGGTTAATCCCTATTTCGTCTGACAATAGAAAAGGTAAATATAAAGTTTGGGATTTATTTAATCAACTATTCAAAGATAGAGGTTATGATATATTCTTAGAACGACAAAATGAAAATATTGAATAAAAAGTGAAAGAGCTGTCAAATTGACAGCTCTTTTTTTATGAACCTTACAGCCTTGCTGGACTGTAGAAAATATTTTGTTATGCAATCTTCTTTTTAATTTTATCTTTAGAATTTAGTGCAGGAATAATTTTCTTTAAATCAAGCTCAGCTGCTAACATTCCGGCAAGAATCATACATGCTCCAATTAGTCCTCGGCCTGACAAAACTTCGCCAACTACAAAATATGCGAATATAGAAGCGAATACTGGCTCTCCTGAATATATTAGGGCTGTATGTGTTGCAGTCGTATATTGTTGTGCAATAGATTGTGTTATAAAGGCCCCGCTAGTACAAAAAGTACTTAAAAATATGAGGTTAGTCCAAATGTTAAACCCGCTTGGTATAATTGGGCTTTCGAATACAAATGTTGCAATCAAGCTCCAAAACCCAACCACTCCTATTTGTATTATTCCTAGTAATATGGAATTACTTTTTGCTGTAAAAAAACCAACAGACATAATGTGAGATGCGAATGCTATGGCAGAAATAAGTGTTAATACATCACCAATATTAAGGCCAAGGTTACCGTTTAAAGACAATAATGCTATACCAATAAAAGCGGTTATACTACCTACAAATGCCATTGGTTCGGGCATTTTTTTGGATATAACAGAAGTGAAAAGTGGTACTAATACAACAGCAAATCCTGTTATAAAAGCAGATTTTGAAACAGTGGTATAGTGTAAACCTATTGTTTGTATTGCATAACCAGAAAATAAAATAGTACCTACAACAACACTATTAATGAATGTCTTTTTGTCTAAATCTTTGAACTTCTTAAAGAAAATTGCTGCTGATAAAAAGAAAGCTGTTAAAAAACGAAGTGCTAAAAAGTTAAAAGTAGCTAAATCGTTTAATGCATTCTTTGCCAAGATATCAAAGTCTTCTTTCTTAGCACCTAACTCAGCCAAACCAGAAGGAATACCAATATCTTTTGAAAGAGTAGTGATTGCATTTAATGCAGCCTTTGCAGCGGTATCATCATCCATTCCAGATACATTCACACCCATAAGAGTTGCTACGTCACTAAGTCTTTTAGCAGATGATTTTGCATTAAAAGCTTGCACATGTGGTAATAATACAGCGTTACAAACACCATGTGGTAAGTCATAGAAACCACCTAATTGATGAGCCATAGCATGTACATATCCTAATGA
>SDWO01000172.1 GCA_004195325.1 Candidatus Izemoplasma acidinucleici
TCACCAAAGTTTATAGCTTCCTCAAGCATTGTATCTTTCATAGACCATGGTTCAAAGTCATTTGCTACCGATGCAAAAGCAGGAATCTGTCTTGGATACGGATTTGCATTTGACATTTGATACTGGAATGCTTCATTTAGGAAGGCATCAAAGTTATAACGTTCTAATACAGAACCTACTTCAAAACCTTTTACTAGAGGATGCATTGCCATAACTGCAGGATTACTTGTTATTGGCCAACCTTGAATATAATCCATTAAGTATAATGTTCCATCAGTAAACGATACAGGATCTGCATCATAAACCATATCCCATCTATTTTCTAGACCTTCTTCACCATATGTAAGCCATTTAACTAGTTGGAATGCAGCTTCTGCTTGTACTAAATCATCTTCTAGTACTTTAGAAAGACTGTAGTAATCATGATACGTATAAGTTGCAGTTTGTCCACCTTCAGGTGCAACTGGATATGGATAAATATCAATTTCGAATGTTTTATTTACCATAGAGTTTACAGCTGAGTTGAACTCCCATAAATAGATTGTGTTTACAGCACGAACTCCATCAGTCCATGAATCTGCGATTTCTGGACATACTGTTTCACGATCAGTTTCTGTTAAATCCCAGAAGTGCCAACCTTGTTTAGCTTCTTGAGCTACTCCCTCAAGCCAAGATCCATAACCAACTGCGTCAGCAAAATCGAATCTTTGTGTAACTGTATTATATCCTCTATACCCGTTTGGTACACTATCAAAGTAGTTTGCACCAAAGTATGAGAAGTCAATTACACCAGGGAAAATACATGAACCAGCGTCAGTTAATTCACCAACTTGGTCACGAAGCGCTTCATATTCTGCATAAGTCCAGTCATATCCAGGAAGTGGAACCCCGATTGCTTCAAGTAGTCCTGTGTTAACGGCTACTAAAGGTCCAACACCTTGCCAAGGAATACCCCACATTTCAAGATTGTCATGTGTCAACATTCCTGATAAAGCATTTGGAGTAATATATTGAGCTTCTGCATCTGTTTTAATATAAGGTGTTAAGTCTAATGTCATACCTTTATCATAAGTTTCTGCACCTTTAGGGTTAAAGAATATTTCTGGTAAATTCCCCTCAGCTAGTGCAGTTCTTTGTAATGCTAGTAATCCGTCATCTCCATTTTCCCAACCTGCTGAGAATAATGCATTACGAGTTACTGAAATGTTTGGATAAGCTTCCATGAATTTAAGAACATTAAGCCAAACTGCATTTTCAGAATCTTCAGGTCCATAATAACTGAACCCCATTGTTAATTCAATTGTATCTTCTTGCCAATCAGGAATGTCATTAGCGTTTAAATCAACGTTATAAATTCCTGCGTCTTCGTATTCTTCTTGTGCTCTATCTAAATCTGTTCTACAGATTTCTTGATCAGGATCTTCTTCACAAGTAAGAGGAAGTACGGTTAATGTAATATCATAAGCAGTTCTTAATCCATCAACATCAGTTGCACTTAATATAATTACATATTCACCAACTACATTTAAATTGTAATTCCCTGTAACTTTTACTTCAACGGAATTATCATTTTGGTCTACTGCAGAAATGCCAGTTAAGTCAATTCCTGCAGCTCCAATTTTTTCATCTAATAATCCATTATCTAAAATTCCGGTGATTACAGGTGCTGTGATATCTACTGGTTCGTCGTCAACACAAACATTATCAGTTAAAGTTTGATCGACAGTACATACTGGGATATCAACACATTCATTAGCTATTAATGTTTCATCAACAGTACATACAGGTACATTATCAACACAAACATTATCAGTTAAAGTTTGGTCTGCAGTACATACAGGAATAATATCTTCGGGCTCAGTAGAACCACAAGCTACTAAAGTAAAGGCAAATAGCAAAGTAATAATAATTAATATGATTTTTTTCATTTTATTGCCTCCAATTTTTTTAATGTTTTCTAATAAAGTATAATGCAGCTCCACCGATTGCAGCGAATGCTCCAACGATTATCATAAAGCTACCACTTCCGATTGAACCAAAGCATCCAGTTTTGTCTTCTGGTTCTGGTTCATTGTCAACACAAACATTATCAGTTAAAGTTTGGTCTACAGTACATACAGGTACATTATCAATACAAACATTATCAGTTAAAGTTTGGTCTACTGTACATACAGGTATATCTATACATTCATTACCTATCAATGTTTGATTGACAGTACATACAGGTGGATCAACAGTAATTTCTAAACTGTCAGATGAAACATTTCCAGCAGCATCTGTTACTGTAAAGCTTATGAAATAAGTTCCGATAACAGCCATATCTACTTGGTCTGAATTAATAATGATAGTTCCTTCATCAACAGTTATAAATGTGCTCCAATCAGGTTCAACATCTCCAACAGTTAAATCAGGTGCAGC
>SDWO01000022.1 GCA_004195325.1 Candidatus Izemoplasma acidinucleici
AAATGTTACCCAAGTTTCTAATCCACTATCGTCATTTGGTTTAAGTAATACTTGTTTACCTGATGTTCCATCAAGAACTAATGTCATTGTGTTTAATCCTGCAACTTCTTCAGCTACGAAATCAATTTTTCCAACAACCCATTCTTGTCCAGTTCCTTTAATATAATCAACAACAGTTGTACCTTCAACTATTGTGAAAGTGTAAGTTCCTGAATCGACTTCAACAAATCCACCAACTGTGAAATCAACTGATTTTGTTAAATCCACTTCTGGCACTAAAACTGTAGTTAAATTTGCACTAATTATTTCAAATACACCATTTGCTGGAGCAGTTCCTGCCTCAGCAAAAATAATTATTTTGCTAAATGATTCAGCTGTAACTACAACCGTAATAGGGTCATCTCCAAATGTAATCATTTGCTCTAAAGCACCATCATCATTTGGTTTTACTAATACTTGTGATCCTGCTGTTCCATCAAGTACTAGTGTTACTGTATTATAAGCTGAAACATCAATGATTGTAAAATCAGCAACCATAAATGACCATTCTTGTCCTGCTATTTTATTGTATGTAACTGTTGTTTTTATTCCATCATAATTAATGGCATATGTATCTACGTCACTTTCAGTCCATAAATCGTTAATATTATACCCTGGTTTCTCAAATACAACACTGTGTAGTGTAATTGTACCTGTTCCAATGTTAGACCCCTGAGAACCGAAAATTAAGAATTTATTAATTGAAGCTCTTTGAACTTCTGATAAACTTGATAAATCAATTGTGATTGATTGTCTCGTTCCATCAAACGTTACTGCAAGTTCAATCGCACCTTCTGTACCTTCAACTTTTAGTAATGCTGTTTTATTTTCAATACCTGTAACGTCAATCGTTACAGATGTAAATTCAGTTAAATCTCCTTCGAGGTGTGCTATTGCATAAGTCCACTCGCTATTTTTATCATAGTCGATTACAACGTTGCCACTATCTTCAGTGATTGTATAGTTGTTATCTCCACCATCATACCAGATGTCTATTTCAAATTGATCACCTGAAGCGTATATGTTCTTATCAATTACTGGAGGTGCATATGTATATTCTTCCGCGAAAAACGCTTCATGAATTATAAATGAACCTGTTGTTGGTGCTAAGCCAGCTGCTCCAAATAAAAGAATTTCTGTGATTGCATTCTTATCCGTATTTGGCATCAATGAAATATCCATAACCAATTCCTGCTGATCTTCAGACAAGAAAATGTATGACTCATATTCTCCAAATTCACTTGGTTTAGCTAATAACTTTTGCCCATCTGTTCCTGAGACAATTAATACAATGTAATTAAAGTCTGTAAAATCACCTTGAACAGCTGATTGTAATGCAGACCATTCATAACCTGCTCCTTTATCAAAAGCAACTTCTGTATTTGTCTCTCCGAATGTAATTGTGTATATTTCTTCTGAGAAATTTTCCCATTTTGCATTGAAGTCAAATGTATCCCCTAATCCGTCATACTCGTTAACGTTTTGTGGAATATTATCAAATCCTGTTTGAATAATGTAGTTCTCAGCAACATCCTTTGAGAATTCCAATTTCTGAATTGTTATGTTTCCAACAGAATCTTCTTTCCCTGGTGCTGAAATAATCACTACTTTGTCCACATTTCCTAAGAAATCTGAATCATCAATTAGATTCCATTCATAAGAACCAGTTATACCAGTGACATTAAGACTAATTTCCTTAGACTCACCAGCATCAGTTTCTAGTTTTATAAGAATAGTTCCTGTACCTTCAACTGTGACAACTAATTTTTTGAAAACAGATAGGTCTTCAGAAATAGTCATCATCATATATCCGTATGTGAAAGTACTTTTATTATAAGAAAAGTCTAACTCTTCTTCTGTATTTGTATTGATAGTATAAATACCATCTCCACCGTCCACCCAGTCACCCAGTGCATTGTACTCCGTTACGGGAGCTGGCTTTGGTTCATCCTTTTTACATGCAACTAGTGTTAAACTTACCCCTACAATTAACAGTAGGGTTAAAAACTTTGAAATTGTTTTCATTTTTCCTCCTATTTTTTCATTTCTATATTTTATCGAAACGTTTCGATTTTGATGTAAAAAAATATAATGTTTAAGATAATTCATCTGGTAAATAAATAAATTATACACAAATCAATGAATTGTGTGCTCGTCGAAACGTTACAATAATATTATAGTGTAAACACTTACACTTTTCAATAAAAACTTTTAAGTAAGTTACGCCAACACCAATTATTCGCTAAAAATAGCCATAATATTTGTAAGAAAAATTGTAATTTTGAATTGAAATCAACCATATCATGGTGGTTTTAATTGAAATCCAGCCATATTATTTGCGAATTCAAAATTTTCTATATTTGAATGCGTTAAATG
>SDWO01000069.1 GCA_004195325.1 Candidatus Izemoplasma acidinucleici
CTTTAACCATTTCCACATTTTAATCACCACTTTAATTCTTATTACATTATAACAAAAAACTCCTTATATATAAATATATAACCAATAAAAATAAAAAAAAGTGTTTTCACACTTTTAATCTTTTTTGGTATTGATAAACGTAATCTTTTCCGCGATGATTTCTGGATAGCTAAAACTTTTCTCTTCGCTACACTCATGATACTTCTGAGCTAACCTAGCTTTAACACCGACAGTTGAACCTTTTTTACAGTATTCTACAGTGTTTTCTGCGATACCACTCCATAATGTACACTTTAAGAAATCAGTGTCATACTCCCCACTTTCAGCGTTTTTGAATCCTCTTTGAATCGCTAATGTGATTGTCGTAACTTTTCTCCCATCATCCAGCGTTCTTAGTTCTGGATCATAAACTAATCTTCCAACCAGTATTAGTTGATTTAACATGTAATCACTCCTTTAGAATGATTATATGTAATATGGAGTCATTTGTAACTTCGCCAAAATGGATTCATAGGATTTTTATCACACTAAGTTTTTAGAATATGCATCATTGTGTACATAGAAAGTACTATTTATTCTTGGTTTTACTTTCTTTTTTATATAAATCGTGATATTTAGTTAAAAAAAAAGACCGATTAGGTCTTTTTTAGAATGACATTACTACATCTTCTTTTTTAGCTGTATCAGCTTCAAAGAATTCTTTTTTAGTAACGTGGCTCATATTAGCAACGATACTAGTTGGGAATGTAACGATTTTTGAATTAATAGTCGATACATTTGAGTTATATAATCTTCTTGCTGCTTGTAAATGCTCTTCTACATCTGAGATAGATGCTTGTAAGTTACCAAACATTTTTTCCGCTTTTAGATCAGGATACGCTTCTACTGCAATGTTAATACCAGATTGAACTGCATCCATTTTACCCATAAACTCTTGTTTCTCTTGTAAAGTTAATGTTTTTGGTAAACCTTGACGCCATTTAGTTATGTTCTCAAAAGTTTCTGCTTCATGTTTCGCATAACCTTTTGTAGTTGCTACTAATTTTGTTAATACATCAAAACGTTTTGTAAGTGCTACGTCAATTCCACTTTCTGCTTCCTCAACTTTAACTTCTAATTGTCTTAATGAATTCATTGTACCGATATACCAGAATAATGGTACTACTACTAAAACCCCGATTATGATTAATACTGTTGTAAATTCTCCCATTTCATTACTCTCCTTTTATTTAAATATCTTATTATTTAATTTTAATTCTTCTATTACGTCTCTAACTACTAATAAATCACGCTCAAACTCTTTAAATGTTTCCTCGTTTAATGGTCTAAACATTCTTAATTCAAATGTATCTCTATTATTATGAATCCCAATGTATAGCATATTATCGATAAAGCTGAATTTGATTGATCCTTTATTATTTTTTTCAAAATTCATAAGTGCTTCCATAAAGTGTGGTGTTAAAACATAAAATGCTTCATGTGCACTTGTTGAATACGTTCTAAACTTCTTATTAAATTGAACACTTTCAAGTTTTACCTTTTCGTATCCTCTTTTAACAGTTGGTCTTCCATTTTCTAGTACTTGTAAGTACCCATCAAATGATTTATTGAATTCAAACACGAATATACGACCTAAGAAATACGTTTCGTAGTGTGTTCTAGTTCCGTTTTTAGTATGTTCTACATGTCGTTCTTCTAATTTTACATCGCTTGATTCAAATTTAACACCGGACATTGAACCTGATAAATAGTCTTCAGTATGCCATCTATCCGCATGTCTTAGGAATTCTGTTGCATATACTTTTCCAATATTCAATCCAGCATCTGGATCAAAATGTCCATCATCTACAAAGCTAGCTACTAAATCTACTAGTACTTGCTTCTTAAATCGTTTTGAGAGTTTGCTAAAGTCATTACCACCGATTGCCGCATAAATTAAACCAACAATCGCTACTATAATTCCAATAAACATGACACTCGGTAATAAGAATGCTAATATTCCTCCTAATATTGCTATAGGAGCACCAATCTTAACTTTCTTCTCTGCTAGTTGCTTCTTTACTTGAAATTCCTGTAAGTTATCTTTCATTTTTATCACCTTCGTCTATTATACTAGAAATTTCTAGTTTTTACAAAGAAAATACTAATTGCTAAAACGTTATATTATTTGAAGGTTTGAACCGCTTTGACGGCTAGATTCCAACGTTTATATAAGGTATCTCTTTTCTCTGATTTCATTGATGGATAAAATAGTTTAGATTTTGTCTTCAATAACTCAATATCTTTCAAAGAATAATGTTTTATTCCTATCGCACTCATATACATAGCTCCCAGAGCTGTTGATTCAAAAACGATTGGTCGTTTGATTTCTATATCAAGGATATCTGATTGGAATTGCATCAATAAATCGTTGTTAGATGCCCCACCATCTACTTTTAATGTTTTTGGGTATATTGAACTATCTTCGTTCATTGCGTTGATGATGTCTTTAGTTTGATAGGCAAGAGCTTCTAAAGTTGCTCTTGTGATATGGTGTTTATTTGTTGATCTTGTTAATCCGAACATAGCACCTTTAACATAGCTATCCCAATAAGGACTACCAAGGCCTACAAATGAAGGTACAACTACTACTCCACCATTATCTTCTACTTGTAATGCACTGTCTTCACTTTCACTTGCCTTATTAAAGAACTCAAGACCATCCCTAAGCCATTGAATAGCACTACCAGCAACAAAGACACTACCTTCTAATGCGTACGTTACTTCATTATTTATACTGTATCCGATTGTCGTTAACAATCCATGACAACTGTTATACGGCTTTAGTCCTGTATTCATCAACATAAAACAACCAGTTCCGTATGTATTCTTCATGTCACCTTTGTTAAAGCATCGTTGCCCAAATAACGCAGCTTGCTGATCGCCAAGAATTCCTGTAATTGGAACCGAAGCACCAAAGAATGTTGTAACTGAGGTATGTCCAAATAATGAATCGCTTGAACAAACTTCGGGTAATATTGATTTGTTTACACCAAATAAATCACAAAGCTCATCATCCCACTTTTTTTCATGTATATTGAATAAAAGTGTTCTTGATGCATTGGTATAATCAGTTTTATGTACTGTGTTACCTGTGAGTTTATATAACAACCAACTATCGACAGTCCCAAACATTAAGTCACCTGAATCTTGAAGTTTTGAAACGCCCTTAATATTATCTATCGCCCATTTTATTTTGGATGCTGAAAAATATGGGTCAATCAATAATCCAGTCTTCTTATGTACAATGTCTGAATTGTTTTGAGCCTTTAACAGCTCACAAACTTCATTCGATTGATTGCTTTGCCAAACAATTGCTTTGTATACAGGTAATCCTGTTTTTCTATCCCAAAGAACTGTTGTTTCTCTTTGATTTGTTATTCCGATACTTAAGATTTCACTCGGACTAACATTTGCGTTTAATAGACATTCTGCCATTGTACTTAATACACTTGTCCATATATCATAAGCATCTTGTTCTACGTATCCATCTTGCTGATAAATCATCTCTATTTCTTTTTGACTACTACTGACTATGTTACCTAATAAATCAAATAGAACACTTCTAGATGATGTTGTTCCTTGATCGATTGACAATATGTATTGCTTCATATAACCACCTCTAGCATATTTTACCAAATTATGCGTGCTTTATAAATACATATTTGACCTTTTATGCTATAATTAAATAAATAGGAGGGATACTATGGAAAAGACTTTAAAAATATTAGACCCTTATGAAAATGAACTTCATACGTTACTTTGGACCACTGGTAGAAAAAAAGCTATTGGTGTTGTTCAAATCATACACGGCAAAAGTGAACATATGTCTAGATATACAGAATTTGCAGAATATTTGAATTCAATAGGACTTATAGTAATTGGAAATGATCAATTAGGACATGGAATGTCAACAGACTCTCATGAATCTATTCATTTCGCTGATTCAATGGGCTTCCACAAAGTATATGGAGGAGTTCAAGTAGTAAGAGACTACATTGAGGAAAATTATCCAGGATTACCTGTCATAATGTTTGCGCACTCTTTAGGATCATTTATCGGAAGATACGCAATACTATATGATCATAAACGCTATGATCAAGCAATATTCTCAGGAACTGGTTATTTTAGCAGGTTAAAAGTTAAAGGTGCCAAATTAATGGCTAACATTTTAATAAAAACAAAAGGACCAAAATATGTCAGTAATCTATTTACAAAAATAACCACTGAAGGTGCTGTTAAATCAATGATGAGAAATGGTTTAATCAATCACAAGAAAGAGTGGATCTCGCATGATCGTGAAATTCAGGATCATGTTGTGAATTGTAAAATGTGTGGTGCGCCCTTTACTGTGGCTGCACAACGAGACTTATTTGAGTTCATTCTTGAAACTCAAGACAAGAAACGCATCGTAGCAAGTGCTTCTTCTACTGCTATTTACTTTATTAGTGGAGAATACGACGCACTTGGTGATTATGGAATCGCATGTAAAAAACTATTTAACCTATACAAAAATGCTGGATACAGCAATGTAAACTATACAGTAGTAAATGCAGCAAGACATGAAGTAATCAATGAAATCGATCGTGAAACAACCTATGGAATACTAGGTAAGTGGATTTTAAAAAATATTAACCTATAAAAAAAATGAGATTATTTCTCATTTTTTTTTGGATTTAATGTAAAACAAGTATATAGTTCTTTGTTTTTAAACAATGTTTGAATTTCTCTTAAATCATCTATAGACAACTCTTTACTAACTTCTAGAATATTGAATAGATTGTTGTTTTGATAGTAGTATTTCGTAAAAGAATTCGCAATAAACTCTAAACTATTTAATGCGTGGATGTACGAACCAAGGGTTTGTTTCTTGGTGCGTATAAAATCCTCTTCTTTAATAGTATCTACATCAATACTAGTTAATATACTTATTAATCTATCTTCTAATACTTTTGGTTTTGTTGATTCACTACCAATCATAAAGTATCCATAGCTGTCATTACAGCTAATATCCATACCAAATGAGTCATTTACCAACCCATCTTCTAATAATTGATTGAAAGCTTCTGTACTTTTCCCAAGTACTAAGTCCATTAGAACACCAATAGACAATTCAGTTTTCATAATCTCTTCTTTTTGAACTTCAGGAAGTAAAATACCCATTAGGTAATTAGGGACCAATACATCCTTCTCAATCATCTCTTCTTTTTTATAGATTACCATTTTATCTTTAGGAATTGGTTGTTGTTCGATCATTTTCCCAAATTCACTTACACATTGCTCTTCTAGGAAGGCTATTGTATCTTCTGGATTAATATTTCCAGTGATAAACAACATCATGTTTTGTGGATGATAATACGCTTTATGCGTTTCCTCTAGGATTGCCTCATTAATAGATGCAATGGAATCAATTGTTCCTAGAATCTCATTTGTTACAGGATGATCTTTAAAAAGATTCTTTAGAATGCTCATATATACAACGGTATTTGGATTATCCAAATACATTTTTATTTCTTGTTCAATGATACTCTTTTCTTTCTCAACACCCTCTGTTGTAAACTGCGGATGAAAGACAAAATCAAGTAACAAAGCTAAATTATCATAGAAATTATCTGTACAACTAAATAGATACGTTGTTCTATCAGTTTGTGTAAAGGCATTAACACTTGCTTGCTGTAAGGCAAACTGTTTAGAAACATCTTCATTATTTTGTTCAAATAGTTTATGTTCTAAGAAATGCGCAATTCCATCAGGAATTGGTTTAACACCATCATTTAAAGTTACAGTGGTATTGATAGAACCAAAGTTAGTTGATAAGGTTACATATGTTTTATGAAACCCTTCTTTTGGCATAATATAAACGTTTAAACCATTTTTTAACACTGTGTGAGTCATAGTTTCATTTACTGTTTTATATGTAGTTTTATTCATTATCTTCACCATGTAAGAAACAAATTGTATCAAGTGTAAGTTTCTTTGCCACTTCTTTAATATCGTTTAGACTTATTCTTTCAATTAGTTCTAACGTCTTTTCCATATTAATTTCTTGTTTGTATAAACTTGAATGTTCTAGTTTATACGCAATCCCACTTATTGAATCATAGCTCTGTATTAAGCCATTTGTATAAGATTTCTTGGCAATATCCAGATATTCTTCTAGTTCTTTAGTACTATCAATGGATTGAATTAATAAATCAATTTCTCGTAAGACATGATCATATTCCTCTTTATTGATACCAAGAAAGATAAAGAATACTCCTTTATAAGGGTTATAGCTACTTTGAACTGAATAAACCAATCCTAACTCTTCACGAATCTTCTTAAATAGTAAAGATTCACTACTTCCACCAAATAGCATATCGAATAAGATAGCCTCATAGTACAATTCTTCTTTATAATAGATCGGTAAACGGTATCCAAGAACAAGTTTTGCCTGTTCAACGTCTTGAACTAGTTTTTTTGTAGTTATTTCTGTGATTTCTTTTGAACTTCGTTCGATTAAAGAAGGTTCGAATGATACCGGATTAGATTTAAATAAAGAGGATATCTCTTTGTTAACATAATCATAATCAACATCACCTACAACTGTTATATTTAATAAGTCATTTTCTATCATCGATTGATATTCTTGTTGAATATCTTCGAATTTTATCGTATTTAGGGTTTCTAAACTACCAAGTGCATTGATTCTATAAGGTTCATCTTCAAACATCGTGTTTTGTAATGTTTGAATAGCGTAACGCATCTTATTCGCATAGATTGATTGATAGTATTCTGTCATCAAACGATATTCTTCTGTGTATGTTTCTTCGCTTAAAATAGGGTTATAGATGATTTCATGAAGGAACTCAAGTCCTTCTTTGAGTAAAGATTCACCAAATAACGTATATGGATCATCAATAATTGATAATTCAAATAGGATTAAATGTGTCTCTCCTTTTTTACTAACACCAACATTGAATCTAGCTGCGTACATTTCATTTACTTTTGTTGATACATCAATCCTTGAAGGAAACTTCTTAGAAGCTGCTTTCATGATATAAGGTAAAATTGCACGTAACGTTGTTTTTTTATCTTCTAATGGCGCAACAAAAGCCACTCTAATCTTAGTTGATTTGAATGGTTTGGTTTGAATGTGGTTAAATGTCATGTTCTTATTTGTTGTTTTGTTATAAATCATATGATCACCTTCTATGAAAAAAGTGCTAAACGCACTTTTATTATTCTGCTAGTCCTAATGCTACTTCCATCATTTTTGTAAATGCATTTTGTCTTTCTTCTGAACTTGTTTCTTCTTTTGTTACTAGATTATCTGATACTGTAAGTAAGCAAGCTGCTTTCTTACCTAAAATTTTTGCGTTATGGAATAAAGCAAATGATTCCATTTCAACAGCGATAGCTCCTTTATCATCTCTGATTTTTTCAAAGATTGAAAAGTCTTCTCTGTAGAATACATCACTACTATGGATACAAGCTTCAATTACAGGGATGTCTAATTCTTTTGCTACTGATTTGATTTTAGTGTTTAAGTCTAAATCAGGATATGTGTATTCGATTATTTCATCTAAATTTCCTTGTGTTTGAGCATATGATGATTCGCTCCATGCTTTATCTACTAATATTACATCATATAAATCTAATTCAGCAGTATATGCACCACAACTTCCTATTCTAACGATATTCTCTACATCATAGAATTTGTATAGTTCGAATGAATAAATACCAATACTTGGCATACCCATTCCACTACCCATTACACTTATTCTTTTTCCTTTGTACGTTCCAGTATATCCAAACATGTTACGAACGTTGTTAAATTTCTCTACATTTTCTAAAAATGTATCTGCGATAAATTTAGCACGAAGTGGATCCCCTGGCATTAAAACGGTCTTTGCGATAATATTCTCTTTTGCCTCAATATGCGGTGTAGCCATAAATGTTCCTCCTAATATTTGTTGTTCTATATTTTTATTTCTTTGTCTGTTCCGATTCCTTGATCTTCATACATGTTCAGTTTTTCAAACATTTTCAGATAAAATTGTACAAATGGTCCTACTGCAATACTGAAAATCATTGTACCGAACCATATTTTACCTAAACCTATACCTACAGATTGTCCAATTAGGAAAGCCATTGTCACTGCACTTAACTCCATTGTAACACGAATTAGTATTAGTTTATCAGTCTGTAATTTCCTCATCATTGCTATCATAAACTCATCAAACACACCTGCTGGATAAGTAGAGATAATTAGCAAACTACCACCAAGTGGAAGCATCGCCATTCCCAAAGTGAAGAATATTACTTGCATTATTGTAGTGCTTGCTACTAGGTCTACGAATAGAAATAAATCGAAGAAGTCGAATATAAATCCAACTAATAAGATTGGGACGAACATTATTAAATACTTAAAACTCTTATTCAAGTAAATTACCATAAATGTGAATATCCCCGCAACGAGTATCATTGCCCATCCAATTGTAATAGGTAATAGGTTATGTAATGCGAAATGCAAACTATCCCAACTACTACTACCAAGATTACTACGAAGCATAAATAATACTCCAACCGCAATCGTATTCATACCTAGAAAATAAATTAATGTGTTCTTTATACTAAGCTGTGTTTTCATCTTTTAATTCACCTAACTGTTTTAGGAAGAATTCTAATAGAGGTGGAAGCATTAATACAACGATTATCGATGCAAAACCTACAGCTCCAAATCTAATTCCTGCTAAAAATCCGAATAATGTTCCTAATGAGATACCAAGCGCTTCAATACCAACACGAATTATAGTCATACTCTTGATTCTTGTAATGTTCATTAACATAATTGTTAATTCATCAAATACAAATGCTGGGAAATGACTCGCAATAACGAAACTTAATCCCAGTGGAATCAAAACTGCACCAATAAAGCTAATTAAGACAGCCAAAGCATTACTACTTGGTGTCCATGTGCCAAGTGCTATTAAATCCCAAAAATCAATTGATAATGCTACAAGTCCAATTGGAACTACCATTCCTATTAGCACCCATTTTCTCGTATAAAATAATACTACACTCATCATGATAAAGGCAATGACAAATGACACTTGACCAAGAGTCACGTTAAATAACCTTTTGTCAATTAAAGCCTCTAGATTAGCGGTAACTGTATCCCAAGGGCCAGCTCCCAAATTCGCTCTAAGCATCAAAATAACACCTAGACCCAAAACAAAAAACCCTAAAAGATAGAAAAATATATTTTTACGGGTAAATTTTATTGTTCGATTCATAATGTACCTCCATTATAGAAATCGCGTAAGCCGAATTTGTGGGGGCTTGTTCACTCCTAACCATATTATAGGATTAACGTCATATATATTGTATTAAAAATACCGTAAAAAAACAAGTCCGGGGACTTGTTTATTCATCTATTTCAACAACCATGTTAACAACAGTGATAATTTCTCCATTATCTGCTCTTACCTCTACTTCTTCAAATTCACTTATTTTAAAAGCAATTCCATCACTTATAAACAAGAAATCCTCATAGAAGTATGATCCACTAAAGTTTTGAATATAAAAATCTTTTACTTCTAGAATTGTAGAATTGTAAACTTGTGCATCTAATTTGAAATATTCTCTAGGTATACAGTCTTCTGTAACATCAGCATCACAAATATCGACATTACCACTAAAGTCCTCATCTGTGATTAATACTCTTCTAAAGAATCCAAGATCATGAGTATCTGTTTCTGCTGCGGTATCAAACTGTAGTAATACTCCTGTTTTAGGTGGTAATGCTACAATAAATGTTTCATAATCTACTACAACGGCTTTAATATCATAATAATCATTACCTACATCTAAGAAGTTATACGAAACAGATTGATGCAAATCAATTGTTTCAATAATGATGTATGAAGGGATATAGTATACTTCTTCATCTGTGTTAAATATAGTATATGTTAATCGTAAACGTACTCCGTCATCTGTGAGGATATATGAATATACATCTTTTGTAGTACCTGTAATATCAACTTCTTTGTAGTAAAAATCATCTTCATATGCCCCTTTACTAAGGTCTACTGTAGAACCATAATCAACATCAACCATATCTTCAATGTTTATACTAAAGGTATCTAAGAATGCTTTAAAGTCATTACTTATATCTTTATAGTTATTAATATTTGTAAAGTCGTAATGTACTGTGTTTTGCAATGGGGTATCTTTTTGGAACATATAGTATTCCTGACTAAACGTATAACTATAAATAATCGTTTCTTCAACTCCATTACTATGAGTTAAAAATATTGTATCTGTTTCAATCAAACTAAAGCCACTTCTTGAATCAAAAGGACCTTCTTTTTTACAACCGGTTAAGGTGATAGTTAGTGCTAATAC
>SDWO01000008.1 GCA_004195325.1 Candidatus Izemoplasma acidinucleici
AGATGTGTATAAGAGACAGGTATAGAAGACAATACTTGATCCTCTTGAAATTAGACTGTATCCAAATGTACTTAGTTGATTATGTTCACGCATATAACTATATATCTCCCTAACAATATATGCCTCAGAAGTATTTATAATTACTCCAATAATTGGAATAATTAATACAAGTAGGAATAGTTTATTAGTCCTCGCCTTGGTTTCCAAAACCAAATATACTATAAACATGATTAATTGTATTAGTAGCATGATTCCTGCTCCTGTTCCATATACCATAAAAAGGGTCTTATAGCTTTGAAAAGAATTCATTGCTGTTATCTGACTCAGAAATATAACGAAAATTAATACGCCCATCAAAACAGACATAATTATATAAGCCAATGAAAATCCTTTTAAGACTTTTTTGCTTTTTCCATCTATCATAGTTGCTACAAAAAGATATATTAACACTGCAATCACGATATCAGTCGTTCTAGTAATAAATGAAAATAGTAACACTACAATTATTGATGTAATTGGTTTTCTTTGTAATAAATTATCAAGATACATTTTATTCATCCTTCTTCCTTATTCACTTTATCTTATAAATAGAATAGCAAATAGTGTCTATCCTATAAAAATAAAATTGCCTCTTTATAATTAGTAATCCGAGTAATCTATGTTTTCAACATTGTGAACCTTAGTTTTTTTTATCTTTTTATACTTATGAACCTCGGTTTTAATTCCATCTTTATACTCAGAATCCTCCAGTTTAAAACTCTTCTTACTAGCTATTGTTGGTACTAATATTACTAACATTGCAATGAAGAAACTTGTAAATGAAACATACTTGAAGTAGTCAAAATGTACTGTTTGCTCAAGCTCGATCATTTCGTTAATCTCTATATATGTCCCTTGTTCTATTTCTGCACTAACTGAGTAATATAGTTTGTCGTTAATGTCTCTGACCAAAAATGAACTATATCTACTATCCCCTCCATTTTCAAATAAAGACAGTGAAGCTGATTTGACTTTTGAAAGTTCATCATTATATAAATTAAATTCATCATTATCTAGATTTATTATATACTCAGATTCATAGAACATTCCTCTATAATTAATATAGTCAAAAACAAATGAATTCTCAGATATTTGTGTTTTTAGTATTGAGCCATCCGAATAACTAATATAATAAAAATCCTTTGAAGTGTCATTGTAATCAGATTCTTCGAAAATCATTTTTGAATCAGATACCAAACGTATTTTTATATTTTTACTAGTATCTGGTTCATTGAAAGTATTCCCTTCATAACTAGTATATGTTTTTTCAATACTATCATGAATTAGTAGTCTGCCCGTTACTTCTTGAATTGAAAATCTTTCAGGGTCATTAGTGTAATCTAAAGTCTCAATAAAGGTTATACCTGAAGCATCAAGCTTATAAATTTCGAATTTATTAGCGGATACTTTGAATGCGAATTTGTGAATATTATCATCATTTTGAAAGATAAAAAGGTCCCTCAGACCAAAATCTCTTACTTTTGCATAAGTATTGCCCTCGGATTTATATATACCATCAAGACCAAAAACATAAATATTGTCTTCAATATTCACAATCAAATTACTCTTAGATTCTAAATAGAAACGACTATAATCTTCTGGAAGCACAAACTGGGTCTCGTGAATAATTTCAGCATCTAAAATCGAGTAAACTCGAAAATACATTTCATCTCTATTATCAACAATATAGTATAGATAATCATTATCAAGATAGAAATCAAACACATTTCCATCATCTACATCACTATCAAATCCAAAAAGATTACTCGTTGAGAAATCTACATCTAAATTCTTAATCATTCCAGATAATTCAAGGTTTGATTTCTCAAGTAAAGATAAAGCATTCTTACTTAGTGGAGAAACGACGATAATAAAACACACAGCAATTGCTGTAAGGCTTACTGTCGAAAGTATACCGACGTGTTTCATTCTTTTAACAACATGATGAAAGCCAATGAACAAAGTAAAAAACAAAATTGTAACAATAATAGTTCCAAATACAATTGTATTAATGTCTTCTCTTTTTAAGAAGTATATAGTCAATAGTGGTATATTAACTAAAAGGAAAAATACCTTGAAAACAAAAAGCACTGTGATAAGAAAATTATCTTTATTATATGATTTCTTCAAAGTATTTCGTGATACAGCAATCATTAGAAAATAGACTGGATAATTGATCAAGGACCAGAACTCAAATTTCTCAGTAAAATACGGATACAAGGTTATAAACAAAATAACAAAATTAGTCACCAGAACATTAAATATTAGTGCTCGTATCTTTCTTGATT
>SDWO01000057.1 GCA_004195325.1 Candidatus Izemoplasma acidinucleici
AGATGTGTATAAGAGACAGATTCTTATCAGTTTAAAGTGTGGTAGACTTAATTAAACGAGTAAAATTTTATGCGATTAGTATCTTTGGCACCTTGGAGGTGAATTCATGTTAGACGCACGAACATTGCTTACTGTATTTCCAATATTATCTTTTTTTGTAATGATTTTTATACTATTGATGTATTTTAATAATAACAATACAAGAAGTTTCAGCTATTTTGCATTGTCATATGTTCTTAATTTCTTATCTATACTGATGATTAGTATGATTGGTATATTACCTCAGATATTCAGTGTTATTACTGCTGATATCCTCTTTGTAATTCATGTTTCCTTACTTACGATATCAATTGAAATCCTAAATGATAGAGAGCGTGTCACAGCGAACTTTATGCATATTATGTTCATTGTGATTATGACAGCGATTCTATTAATATTCACCTATGGGTCTTCTAACTATGAGTTGAGAAATATACTATTTACTGCGTCATCTATTATTCAGTATTCAATAATTATATATATTGTTTACACAAGAATAAAAGGAATGGAAAATAAGTATAATTATTCACCAATGTTAATAAGTATGTCTTTGACAGTAATCCTATTTGTATTAAGGTTAGCAGGATTAATATCATCATCGAGTTCAGGTTTTCTTTTTGAAGCAGACTTCGTTTTATTTGTAGCTTTACTAATAGTACTAGTTAATCTATTTATTGCATATTCTTATTTACATATCATATCCACCGATAAATCTGATGAGTTAAAAAGACTTCATTTATTAAATGTATCTCAACTTGAAAGAGTAAAAAAAATAAGTGAGACTGATAAACTTACAGGACTAAGTAATAGACATCTTATAGATAAGATTTTAAATGAAGAACTTAATGAGTATAGGAATAGTGGTAGACCATTTTCCTTAGTTCTTCTAGACATAAATAACTTTAAGAAAATAAATGATAAGTATGGCCATCTTACTGGAGACAAAGTAATCCAATTTGTCGCTAATAGTCTTACCTCGGTTACACGTAATTATGATTTAGTGGGAAGATGGGGCGGAGATGAATTCATTGTAATTCTTAAAAATTCAACATTAAAAGTTGCAAATAAGGTAAAGGAAAACATAAATACGTATTTTATCGAAAATGTATTCTCTGAGGAAAATCTAACTATTAACTGTAGTATCGGGCTTTCCGAGATAAAACCAGAGATGAATTTGGATGATTTTATTAAAGTTGCTGATAGTCTTATGTACATTGATAAAACAAAAAAGAAGCCCAATTAAGCTTCTTTTTTTTATATCTTCAAGTGTGATAAGATTAACACTCCAAAATGTTGGAGAGCTATAATGCATTAGAAAACATCAAAAATAAATAGTTAATCTAGTATTTCAATTTCAAACCCAAATAACAACATTCCAATATCACCACTACTATAAGGCATAGCTACACATCGGATAATTACATTATCAGTTGCCTCAATACCAGACAACTGATCAATGATTGATTGAATAAAATTATTAAATTCTATTCTAATACCTGTATTAAAATCAACATGTTCTAAAACAACAGTTGTTTTAGCTAAAATAATTTGATCTATTGATTGTATTGTACCTGTAATCTCAATTACTTGAAAAAGTACATCTGATAACTCTACATCAGTTAAATCACTTGCGTTAGTAGTTACCTGAGGAGTAGTAACAATCTCAACAAGTTCACAATCGGTTAATTCAATATAATTTACTTCTTCAGTTTTAGTTTGGACGGTTCCCTTAATAATTACTAGTCTATTTTTGTCAATATCTCTCATTTCAGTATCATCGCTAGAGTACTCACATATTACTCTCCCTATAATCGATAAATATGAATTCTCTAAAACTTGGCCACCAACATTTGAAATAACAACACCAGATACTGTTAAATCAGTCCCAGCATACTTTGAGTTTGCATCTTCAAGATTTTCATATTCAGTTATTAGATCAAAAACATCAATTTCCATATCAGTTACATTTTCATCTTTAGTCGTACATCCGGATAATAACAAAACAAGTAATATTATAGTAATTTTCTTCATTCTCATCATCTCCTTCTTAGTCATTATACTATAAAAAAAGAAGCCAGTAAATGATTTCTCTAATCGCGCAACAGTGTTGGAGACCTAAAATGCGTTATAGTGAATTAGTTTAACCATGCATTTTAAGAAATAGAATTCTTGAGTATCCTCTTTGTATTTCAAATATAGGCTATCTGGTTTAATATCTACTTTACCTTTAGATATTTTTTTTAATATTTTAAAATCATTATTGATGTTTTTCAGAGCACTTTTGGTCATAGTGAAATCTAAATAAC
>SDWO01000007.1 GCA_004195325.1 Candidatus Izemoplasma acidinucleici
TGTCCATAACTCATTGCAATTGCAGCTAAATCTTTTTTCTTACCTTCTTTACCAGATGCAGTAAATTTAGCAATTGAACCTGTTGGAGCTGACTTAGAAGATTGTCCACCTGTATTAGAGTACACTTCTGTATCTAATACTAAGATATTGATATCTTCACTGTTAGCGATAACGTGGTCTAATCCACCATAACCGATGTCATAAGCCCAACCGTCTCCACCAATGATCCAGTTTGATTGTTTAACGATATAATGTGATAACTCGCTAACTTCTTTCGCCCAAGCTTCATCAGAACCTTCAACGATTGGCATTAACTTGTTATAAATTTCTAATGATAAATCTCCATCAGTTCTGTTTGCAATCCATAATTGGAATAATTCAGCAGTTTCTGGAGTAACATTATCTTTATTGTTAACAAATAAGTTTTGTAATCTATCTCTTAATGCTTCATTAGCATGTCTCATACCATATCCAAATTCTGCGTTATCTTCGAATAATGAGTTTGCCCATGCAGGTCCGCGTCCATTATCTAATGTAGTATATGGAGTAGCAGGGAATGATGCACCATAAATACTAGAACATCCTGTTGCATTAGCAATTTGCATTCTTTCACCGAATAATTGCGTTACTAATTTAACATATGGAGTTTCTCCACAACCAGCACAAGCTCCACTAAATTCAAATAATGGTTTTGCGAATTGTGAATTTTTAGCATTTGTTTTACCAACTAAGTCATCTTTATAAGTAACTTCGTTGAATAAGTATTCAGAATTTTCAATTTCACCTTTTTCAATTTCTTCATGAATAGGTGCCATTGCTAATGCTTTAGTTTTAGCTGGACATACTTCAACACAAACTCCACAACCTGTACAATCTAATGTACTGATTTGGATTTTATATTTTAATCCTTCTAATCCTTTACCACGAGCATCTAATGTAGTTAATCCTTCAGGTGCATTTGCCATTTCTTCTTCTGTTAATAAGAATGGTCTAATTACAGCATGAGGACAAGCGAATGCACATTGGTTACATTGGATACAGTTACCCTCTATCCATTCAGGTACATAGTTTGCAATACCACGTTTTTCATATGCAGTTCCACCGTTATCCATTGTTCCATCTTCATATCCAGTGAATGCAGATACAGGTAAATCATAACCTTTAATTGCATTTACAGGATCAGCAATATTACGTACGAAATCAGGTCTAGTCATATCAACTTTTGCTTCTTCGTAAGTTAAGTTTGCCCAATCAGGATTTACTTCAACTTCAACTAATCCAGCTTTACCAGCATCGATAGCGTTGTAATTTTTCTCAACGATTTCTTGACCTTTACGACCATAAGCTTTGTTAGCGTATTTTTTCATTAACTTAACAGCTTTGTCATATGGTAAGATTTGCTCGTTTAATGCAAAGAATGCACTTTGCATAATTGTATTAATCATGATACCTAATCCAGCTTCTTCAGCTAATTTAACAGCATTCATGATATATAATTTTGCACCTTTTTCAGCTAATTGTTTTTTCACTTTATTAGGTAATAATGCTTCCACTTCATTTGCTGGAGTAACTGTGTTTAGTAAGAATGTTCCACCTTGACGGATTCCACCAATCATATCATATTGTGTTAAGTATGAATCTTTACTACATGATACGAAGTGAGGTTGATTTACTAAGTAAGTTGAACGGATTGGAGTTGGTCCAAAACGTAAATGCATACGAGTAACTCCACCAGATTTCTTAGAGTCATAACTTGAATAAGCTTGACCGTATAAATCAGTGTTTTCACCGATAATTTTGATTGTGTTTTTTGAAGCCCCTACAGTACCATCACTACCAAATCCGAAGAATAGTAATTCTGTTGTACCATCAGGTTGTGTATCTATTTCTAGATTAGGCAATGAGTTGTGGTTAACATCATCAACAATACCGATTGTAAATCTTGCGCGTTTTTCTCCAACCATGTTGTCGAATGTAGCTTTGATTTGTCCTGGTGTTGTATCTTTTGATGATAATCCGTAACGTCCACTGAATATTTCAGGAGCGTTTTCTTTACCATAGAATACTGATTGAATATCTAAAGTTAATGGTTCACCAATTGATCCAGATTCTTTAGTTCTTTCTAATACAGTAATTCTTTTAACTGATTTAGGCATAACTTTCATTAAGTAATCTATGCTGAATGGACGGTATAAATGTACAGTAATTAAACCAACTTTGCGTCCTTCTTTTTGTAGGTAATCTACAGTTTCTTCAATTGCTTCCGTTACAGAACCCATAGCGATAACAATATCAGTTGCATCTTGATCTCCATAATAAACAAATGGTGCATAGTTTCTTCCAGTAATTTTACTAATCTCAGTTAAGTACTCATCTTGAATTTCACGAGCTTGCATATACACATCATCATTTTGTGCAGCTCCTCTAGTAACAGGATTCGCACTGTTTAATGCTCTTTTTCTGAATTTTGCAACAGCATCTCTGTCTAATAATCTGTCTAAGTCAGCATAATCCATTACTTCAACTTTATTTACTTCGTGAGAAGTTCTAAAACCGTCAAAGAAATGTAAGAATGGAAGACTAGATTTAATTGCAGCTAAATGTGCAACTGCTCCTAAGTCCATTACTTCTTGAACTGATCCACTTGATAAAATAGCAAATCCAGTTTGTCTTGCAGCCATAACATCTTGGTGATCTCCAAAAATACTTAAGGCTTGAACAGCAATACTTCTTGCAGCAACATGAATTACACCTGGTAATAATTCCCCAGCGATTTTGTACATGTTTGGTAACTTTAATAGTAACCCTTGAGATGCAGTGTAAGTAGTTGTTAATGCTCCGGCTTGTAAACTACCATGTACCGTACCAGCAGCTCCAGCTTCAGATTGCATTTCAATTACTTTTACTGGCATATCAAATAAGTTCTTCTTACCTTGAGATGCCCATAAATCTGTGTATTCTGCCATCGGTGAAGATGGTGTGATAGGATAGATTCCCGCTACTTCAGTAAATGCGTAAGAAACGTGTGCCGCAGCTTGGTTTCCGTCCATCGATTGGAATACTTTTTTTGCCATAATAACATTA
>SDWO01000076.1 GCA_004195325.1 Candidatus Izemoplasma acidinucleici
AGAGGGAGATATCGTTAAAACAACTGGACGTATTTTAGAGGTTCCTGTCGGAGATGAATTAATCGGACGTGTTGTTAATGCATTAGGTCAAGCAATTGACGGAATGGGTAAAATCGAAACAAAACAAACAAGACCAATTGAACGTAAAGCAACAGGTGTTATGAGCCGTAAATCTGTAAACCAACCACTTCAAACTGGGATAAAAGTATTAGATGCTTTAGTACCAATCGGACGTGGGCAACGTGAGCTTATTATCGGGGATAGACAAACTGGTAAAACAGCAATCACAATTGATACAATCATCAACCAAAAAGGGAAAGATGTTATTTGTATCTATGTCGCAGTTGGACAAAAAGAAAGTACAGTAGCAAACGTGTATGAAACATTAAAACAACATGGAGCTATGGATTATAGTATTATCGTAAGTGCATCAGCAAGTGAACCTTCACCGTTATTATACTTAGCACCTTATGCTGGAGTAACAATGGCTGAAGAATTTATGTTTGCTGGTAGAGATGTTTTAATCATTTATGATGATTTAACTAAACATGCGATTGCATATCGTGAGTTAAGTTTATTATTACGTCGTCCTCCAGGACGTGAAGCATATCCTGGTGATGTATTCTATTTACATTCTAGATTACTTGAAAGAGCTGCGAAATTAAATGATGAACTTGGTGGCGGTAGTATTACTGCGTTACCTATCATTGAAACACAAGCTGGAGATATTAGTGCTTATATCCCGACAAACGTAATCAGTATCACTGATGGACAAATCTTCTTACAAAGTGATTTATTCCATAGTGGTGTACGTCCTGCTATCAACGCTGGATTATCTGTATCACGTGTTGGTGGTTCTGCACAAATCAAAGCGATTAAAAAAGTATCTGGGACTTTACGTCTAGACCTTGCAGCATACCGTGAACTAGAAGCATTTACGCAATTTGGTAGTGACTTAGACGAAGCTACTAAAGCGCGACTAGAACGTGGAAAAAGAACGGTTGAGATCTTAAAACAAGGTCTACATGCAACAATGGATGTTGAGAAACAAGTAATAAGTATTTTCAGTTTAACAAGAGGTCACTTAGACGATGTTAAACTATCAAATATATTGAGATTCGAACGTGATCTTCATGAGTTCTTTGTCAATGATGAATTAGGAAGCAAACTTCTTAAGGAAATCACTGAAACAAAAGAGTTACCTAATATAGAACAAATGAATGATTGTATTGATAGATTCAAAAAAGTATTCGTATAAGGTGGTGTTGAAATGGCTTCAATGAGAGAAATTAAATCACGCATTACAGCTACAAAAAAGACATCACAAATTACGAAAGCTATGCACATGGTTTCTGCCTCAAAACTGAAGAAAGCTGAGCGATTGATTAAAGGATTCCGTCCTTTGATGTTTCAATTAAGAAACATGATTGATAATCTTCTTGAAACAGATGACATCAGCCATCCAATGATGGTTGAAAGAGAAATCAAACAAAGGTGCTATGTATTAGTTTCTAGTGATCGTGGATTAGCTGGGCCTTACAACTCAAGTGTATTTAAAGCGTTTAAAGCATATGTGGCAAAACATCATGAGAATGACAATAACTTCACAGTAGCTACAATTGGGCATAAAGCTCATTCTTACGCAAAACGCAATAACTACAATTTGTTAAATGAAGATCCAATTAATATTCGCGATGATATTCAATTTATTGATTTTAAAGAAGTAACTGAATCATTTATTAAAGATTACTTACACGATAAAATCGATAAAATTGTTGTATTTTACAATCACTTTATTAATACAATTTCACAACAAGTGGAACATTTCCAACTTCTTCCAATAGCCAACGGATATTCGTCTGTAACTGAAAAGGAAAAAGAAGAAGGAATGAGACTAATATACAATTACGAACCTAGTCCACAAGCAATCATAAATCACTTATTGCCAATGTATATTGAAAATACTTTATATGGAATAATCTTAGATGCAAAAGCAAGTGAGCATGCATCTAGAATGACAGCGATGAAAAGTGCGACTGATAATGCAGAAGAATTAATTGATACTCTGCAATTACATTATAACCGTGCAAGACAAGCTGCAATCACAGTTGAGTTAACTGATATAATCGGTGGAGCAAACGCAGTTAGCTAGAGGAGGAATATTATGAATGGTAAAATAGTTCAGGTTATGGGACCTGTTATTGATGTTAGTTTTGAAGGTGTATTACCAGAAATAAACTTTGCATTAGTAGTAGATGTTCCAGCTGATAAAAATAATGGAGTACCTATTGATTTAACATTAGAAGTTTCTCTACATCTTGGAAACAATGTCGTAAGAACTATTGCGATGGATTCA
>SDWO01000006.1 GCA_004195325.1 Candidatus Izemoplasma acidinucleici
AAGTTATTAGTTTTGAAAGGGAGGATCATAACATGCAAATATTTTTCATTATACCACTAATATTATTTCTATCATTCTTTATCTTTATAATCTACTTCTTTTATAAGGCAGTACAAAAGGGAAACAGTTATAAAAATGAGCCAAGGATCTCAGCACCAGCTAAGTTGGTTGAAAAGCGAAACTATGTTAGTAACAGTTTTACTTATTATTATGGAACATTTGAGTTTGGAACTGGTGATCGAATAGAATTAAGAATACCTGCAGAGCGCGTTGGTCTAATTATTGAAGGTGATGAAGGCGAGTTGACATTCCAAGGAGATATGTTTATAGATTTCGGACAAGAGATATATTAAAAAAGGATACTATTTAAGTATCCTTTTTATGTGCTTAGTATGAATAATTCAATTCCAACTCGTTTATCGATTTGACCCGATTTTATTTGATAATCAATTTCCTCTAATTTTCTCAAGTGTTTCTCAACAGTATTTAGATTTACACTTGATGCGTTCTTCATCATATAGTACGCTCTTCCGCTTGATGCGTTATAGTACTTTGCAACTTCAACTTTATCTTTTCCTTGCTTCACAAGGTGTTTAACATGAAGTATTTCACGATACTTACTAACTAAAATACCCAGTATTCTTAAAGGATCTTCACTATGCATAACTAAGTCGTTATATATCTCTAGTGCTTTTTCTTGTTTCTTTTCAAGAATTTTATTTGTAAGCTCATATACGTTATCTTCAACATTCTTAGTGATTACTTTTTCTATCATCTCTAGAGTAACATGATTTAACCCTTCACTATAGTTTAATAGTTTTTGTGTTTCGTTTACTAATACTTCAGAATTATTTTCAACTCTACTCAACAATTCCTTAAGAGCATCACTGTCAATTTCAAGATTGTTTTTCCCTAATTGTCTTCTAACCCAATTAGAAGTATCTTGCTCCTTAAGAGGTTGGCACTGCGAAACTTCAGCTTTTTCTTTAAGAAGTTTTGTGATTGCCTTTCTTTCATCAAGTTTCTTGTAAGGTGCTGAAATAATTAGTATCGTTTCTTGAATAGGTAAGTCCAAATATCTTTTCAGACTATCTATGTTATGTTTTAATTCCTTTTTCGGTTTTTCAGACGATACAAAGTATGCATTTTTTAATATAACAATTTTAGTTTCTGCCATAAAAGGAATTGTAGAAGCATCATTTATAGCTTCTTCTAAGTTTCTTTCTTCCATGTCATAATTAGTCACATTAAAATCATCAACTTCATATTTTTGGATGATCTTATTAATTTTACTTTTTATGATAAAAGTATCAGTACCATAAAATAAATATACGCGTTTTTCCATAACAAACACCTCTCGTGTATTATAACATACAAATCTTATGGAGGTGTTGTTTTTTTATGTTTCGTTCCAAAGAAATAGGAAATGATTATTGTCCCATCATTGTCTATTCTATAGATATCAATTCCTCTTTCCTGATACCTATTTATTACAATGTCTGAAGGATGGTTATGTGTATTCTTATAATACGAGGTAATAAATACTTCATTAGGATTAACAGATTCTATAAATGGTATTGTACTACTCGTAATACTTCCATGATGTCCAGCTTTGAGTGAGTCAGAGGCAATACTATAATATTCGATTAATTCTTCTTCCCTTTTCTTCTCTATGTCTCCTGTAAAAAGATAAACATCTTCTTCAATGTATAATTGAAAGACAACACTTTTATCGTTTTCTTCTAAATCAGGATTAATTAAATCGTAAAATTCTAGTTCCAAAGATCCACAGTTAAGAGTTTGTGGGTAGTTATCGTAATCGATCACATTGATCACATTAAATTGATTTTTCATATCATCGAGTTCACCCATGTGATCATCATGATAGTGGGTTATTATTAGATAATCTATTCTTCTAATGTTTTTACTTTTGATGTAGTTTATCACACTATTATATTTATCTGATACACCTGTATCAAGTACAATATTACAGCGATCAAACGAATCCTTGATTAAAATACTATCTCCATAGATATCAATCACAGATATCTCTTTTATAGGCGATAACTTATTTGAATTATAGGAAATGATAAGTAACAGAGCCATTAATTGAATATACTTATTTCTGTTCTTATTACTTAGATTTAATACTATTAGAAATAATAATACATAATATGCAATTATAGAGGCTTGATTTGGAAATGAGAAATGAATGGTAAACATACTTATCTTTGACTGCAAGATAACAATGTACTCAAACGGTCTTAAAATCATAAAGTACACTGTATCTAGTCTGTCTCTTATACACATCT
>SDWO01000103.1 GCA_004195325.1 Candidatus Izemoplasma acidinucleici
ACAAGAGAGATCGTTTTGTTTCTCCTGTTTTTGGTCGTAAGGCAAAAGATGAAATCGTAATACCAACTCCATATGAGAGAAAAGGAGATTACGATTTACAATATGATTCTTTTAGAACAGAACCTAAGTTATCAAAAGAAGATAAAAAGAGAATATATGGTAGCGAATACCATGAATTTGATTTGGTTAGTGGAAGTAATTTAAATGAAGCTTTGGGTAATGCTGAGAAAACCAAAAGACCTAAGGAAGAGCCTGAGATTTACACAGCTCCTAAGGAAGATGTTTTTATCGAGCCAATAAATAAACCTAAAACAAATATAACTGACTTCTTTGATTCTAAAAAAGAAGAGAAAAAACAGGAACCAATAAAGGAGCAAATAATAATCAAGACAGCTCCTAAATCAATGAACAAATTCAATAAAGAATATCAATTGCCTCCATTAAGTTTATTGACAAAACCTGTTAAAAAAGAAACGGATCACACAGAATGGATTCAAGGGCAAATAGAAATATTGAACCGCACAATTGATGAATTTAAAATCGGTGGTAGAGTTGTTAATCATACAAAAGGACCAACCGTTACTAGATATGAAATCGCATTAGATAGTGGTGTGAATGTTAAAAAGATTGTCAATATAAGTGACAATTTAAAAATGGCATTAGCCGCAAAAGAAATTCGTATTGAAGCTCCCATCCCTGGGAAGTCTACAGTAGGAATCGAAGTTCCAAACTTGAACCCTGAGATAGTACATTTTATTGATATATTAAGTAAACCAGAATTTAAAAATAATTCATTACTTAATGTCGCTTTAGGACTGGATATTGATGGAAAAGGTGTTTATGCAAGTATTGCAAAAATGCCTCATGGATTAGTTGCAGGAGCAACTGGTAGTGGGAAAAGTGTTTGTATAAACACAATTCTTATGAGCTTGTTATTTCAGTACACACCGGATCAACTTAAATTAATGCTTATTGACCCTAAGATGGTCGAACTTGCAAGTTATAATGATCTACCTCACTTAATAACTCCTGTCATCACAGATGCTAAAATAGCTACCGCAGGATTAAAATGGGCAGTAGAGGAAATGGATCGAAGATTCCAAGTGTTCTCAAATGAGCGAGTAAGAGATATTAAAACATATAATGATAAAATCATTGAAGCAGGAAATACAGATATCATGCCGTATGTTGTTATTATTGTAGATGAGCTTGCTGATTTAATGATGGTTGCCTCAAACAGTGTTGAAGAAGCAATTATGAGATTAACTCAAAAAGCACGTGCTTGTGGTATGCATTTAATTATCGCAACACAAAGACCAAGTACAGATGTTGTTAAAGGTACTATTAAATCAAATATACCAACACGTATTGCATTTAGTGTTGCTAGCTATATAGATTCAATGACGATTATCGATGGTGCAGGAGCAGAAAAACTACTAGGACGAGGAGACATGTTATTCAGTGAAGCTGGACAACCTAAAATCAGAGTTCAAGGTGCGTTTATTAGTGATACTGAGATTTATAATGTTAATGAGTTTATTCGTGGACAACGTGGTGCGGAGTATCAATTCGACAAAGATAAACTAATGAAAAAAGTATCACAAAATGAATCCGATGATGACTTAGTTCCCGAAGTAGCAAGATATGTAGTGTTACAAGGTGAATGTTCAATTAATAAAATATCAAAAGAATTTAGAGTAGGATTCAATAGAGCTCAAAAGATAGTTGAAATTTTATCAGAATTAGGAGTAGTTAGTACCAATCTTGGTTCTAAAGCTCGTACTGTAAATGTTACTATGGATGAACTAGACGACATATTAGACTAAGGTGAAATAGATGGAAGAAAACTTTGATTTAGTTGATGATTTTCAAACAGAATCATTAATAATGTTTAAAAAGCTTAGAAAACGTACTATAATCGTTTTAGTGTTTTATATGATTACAATCGTTTCTACTATGTTTGAAAAATATAGTGATTTTGATGTCATATTCACATCGTTGTTTTTTAAAGTATTAATTACAGTATCAGTAATTATGACGATGGGTAATATCGCTCTTTGTTTTTTCAAAGAACACTTTAACAAGAAACAAGTATTCAAACTAATAAAAAGAGAGAAAGATATATATGAACTTGTGAGCGTTATTCCAATGTTTGTAGCTGTTGTTGTTTTATTGAATGCATTTCTATTATCTCCAGCAGTTGTAGAGGGACCTTCAATGGAACCAAATTACTACGAAGGAGATACAGTAGTTATATCTCATATTGGAGAATATGAGAGATTCGATAC
>SDWO01000138.1 GCA_004195325.1 Candidatus Izemoplasma acidinucleici
CTGTTAACACTCTAGAAAACTCTAGTGTTTCTTTCACTTTATCAACTACTACAGGGTTATCAAAACTAGCAAGTAGTAATACTGGACCTATTAGTTGTTTATCTATATGGTCAGTGAATATATCTGGTTCTGTCTCATTATGTGTTTCTTCTTTGACTTTTGTTAGAAGGTCTTTTCCAAAACTTTCAATATACCCTTCATAAATTCCACTCTTATGAATATGGTTATACATCGTTTTTCTCCAACCTATAGCAGCATGTACACTGACTGTAGTAAGGAATTTATGGAAAAGAAACAATGTTTCTCCCATAAAATCAACATCACCTAACTTAAAATCAGGGTATACATCAAATGATTTCTTAGCTTCTTCATAAACTTTATGGTCAATAGGTTTGAATAGTAAATCCTGGGTCTTTGAACGCTCTAATAAGTATTTTCTATCATAGATCCAGTTATATCCAAGTGCACTTGCACTTCCAAGTAAACTAGCTTTCATTATCGATACTTTTTTCATCAAATCACCTCACCTCTATTATAGACCTGATTTCCAGGATGTAAAATAGATATACGCTATTTTTAAGATATGTTATAATTAATTTTGATATAAGGAGTGGTATGATGAATAATCAATACTTTAGTAAGAGACAATCGGTTCATGCAAAGAATGGTGTAGTAGCAACAAGTGAAGGTCTTGCTTCTCAAGCGGGATTAGAAATACTGAAAAAAGGTGGAAATGCAGTAGATGCTGCAATTGCTACCGCAGCTGCACTATCTGTCACTGAACCAACAAGTAACGGTATTGGTAGTGATTGTTTTGCTTTGGTTTATATGAATGAGAAATTATATGGGATGAATAGTAGTGGGTATTCAAGTAAGAATATCTCGATTGATAAAGTTAAAGAATTAGGATATGACAAAATGCCAGTGAGTGGGATTGTACCAATTACTGTTCCAGGAACACCAAAAGGGTGGGCAAGTTTGAATAAAAGATTTGGTACATTAAGCTTATTGGAATGTTTAACTCCGGCAATTGAATTGGCTAGAAACGGATTTCTAGTATCTGAGACTGTTGGGTTTTACTGGGAAAAAGCGATGGAAGTATACAAAAAGAGAAACAAAGGAGACATGTATAATACATTCTTTGATGTTTTCACTAAAAACAACAAAGGATATAAAGTAGGTGACTTCTTTAAAAGTGAAGCCCATGCTTATACCTTAGAACAAATTGGAAAGACAAATAGTGATTCTTTTTACAAAGGAGAACTGTCTAATAAAATAGTTTCATTTATGGAAAAACATAATGGATTTATTGATTATTCAGATTTAAGTGAATTTGAAGCGGAATGGGTAGAACCTATTAGTGTCAATTATAAAGGTTATGACATTTGTGAGATTCCTCCAAATGGACAAGGAATCACAGCGTTAATGGCACTTAATCTCTTACGTGATGAATCATTAAAACAAGGAGATATATTAACGTACCACAAACAAATAGAAGCACTAAAGATTGCCTTTAGTGATACATTAAAATATGTAACTGATTCTAAATTCATGAAAATGAATCCTGACTTCTTATTAAGTGATGAATATGTATCTTTAAGAAAGAAAGATATCTTAGATATAGCTACACTTAAAGAACCAATTGATTATAAAAAAGCAGGAACTGTTTATTTAGCAACAGCCGATAAAGATGGAAATATGGTTTCTTTCATACAAAGTAATTATATGGGATTTGGTAGCGGTATTGTCATTGATGAAACAGGAATTGCAATGCAAAACAGAGGGCATACATTTAGTTTAGATGAAAGTCATCACAACGCACTGATGCCTAGAAAAAGAACATATCATACAATCATTCCTGGCTTCATTATGAAAGATAATAAAGCAGTAGGTCCGTTTGGTGTTATGGGTGGGTTTATGCAACCCCAAGGACATCTTCAAGTAGTTATGAATCTAATTGATTATAATATGGATCCACAGTCAAGTTTAGATTGTCCAAGATTTAGATGGGATGAAGGATTAAAAGTCTCAGTTGAACACTCTTTCGATATTTACAAAGCACAACAATTAAGAGAATTAGGTCATAACATCACTATTGATTTGTATGGTGGTGGATTTGGAAGAGGACAAGTTATCAAAAAAACAAAAGAAGGTTACATTGCAGGAACAGAAACAAGATGTGATGGTACTATAAGTTTCTATTAAAAAAATGATGGAAATTCCATCATTTTTATTTATTATTTTCTAATCCGCCTTCTAAAACATAAATAGCTTTATAAGGAC
>SDWO01000005.1 GCA_004195325.1 Candidatus Izemoplasma acidinucleici
GTTGAGTATATGCAAGATGGTTACATGACTCTAAACGAACCATTTACTGGTGAAGTTGTGGATGTGTCAATTGTTCCTAGAATTCTTGTTTATACATCTGAAGTTACGATTCAAGTGTCATACGGTGACGAAGTAGAAGAATATGAAAATGTTGGTTTAAATACTCTTTCAACAAACTTTATATCTACAGCTACGGCGAAATCTAATTTGATTTCAGTTCAAGCCGGAGAAAATGTAGATAAAGAAATTGTAGAACCATTTGTAGCATTAGGTGGAGAAGGTGAAAGAACTATTCTAAACTTAGGCGGCGGGTCAGATGGATCAATGAACAAAGTGGCTCCAGATACTTTCTCAGGGGCAGACTTAGGTCCTGGAAAACGTACTGGTATTATGAGCTTTATTGATAATGATGAAGTTAGTATTATGGCGGTTCCAGGAATAACAGATCCTGCTGTACAAGTAGCATTGGTAGGACACTGCGAAAATACTACAAGTCGATTTGCTGTCCTAGATATGGAAAAAGATATTAAAAAGGTTAACGATGTAAAGCAAGCTAGAAGTTTGTTCGACTCAACTTATGCAGCAATATATCATCCTTGGTTGAAGGTTAATGATCCGCTTGAAAAGAAAACGGTAAGTGTACCTCCATCAGGAGCTATGATTGGTATCTATGCAAGAACTGATAACACGCGAGGTGTTCATAAAGCACCAGCTAATGAAATTGTCAGAGGTTGTATCGGATTAGATTGTCAATATAACAAAGGCGAACAAGATATATTGAACCCACAAGGTGTAAACTTAATTCGTTTCTTCCCAGGGCAAGGTATTCGTGTTTGGGGTGCTAGAACTTTAAGTTCAAATGCATTATGGCGTTATATAAATGTAAGACGTTTATTCATTTTCCTTGAACAATCCGTTAAAGTATCAACAAACTGGGTTGTATTTGAACCAAACGATGAGAATCTTTGGGGTCGTGTAAGAAGATCGCTTAACAATTTCTTGGAAGGTGTTTGGAGAACTGGAGCGCTTGTTGGCTCTACACCATCAGAGGCATTCTTTGTTAAGGTAGATCGAACAACGATGACTCAAGATGATATTGATAATGGAAGACTAATCTGTATTATTGGTGTTGCACCAGTTAAACCAGCTGAGTTTGTCATTTTCAAATTCACTCAAAAGACTGCTGGTGGCGAGGAGTAAATGATTAATGGCCATTGGTAATACTAGAAAATTCAAATCGAGGAGGTATTGAAGATGTCTGATTTTGAATATGACGTTCTGCGGAACTTTAGATTCGAGGTTGAAATAGGCGACCTGGGAGTTATGGGTTTTAACGAAGTAAATGGTTTCGAAATAAATGTAGATGTTATTGAATATCGTGAAGGAGACCACCCAACAACACCATATAAGTTACCTGGTCTCATTAAATATAGCAATATAACATTTAAGCATGGTGTTACTGATGACATGCAGATTTATGAATGGATTGAAGGATGGGTAACTGCAGGACTTGTTGGCAGGGGTTTAAGAAAGACCATCACAATTCATGCTTTAGATGATTCGGGTGCTCAAATTGCTACTTGGGAACTTATCGATGCATTCCCTTGTAAGTATAGTGGCCCAGATTTTAATGCTACAGGTTCTGAAGTTGCAATTGAAAGTATTGAACTTGCACATGAAGGTCTTAGAAGAACAGCATAGTTAGTTATTTAAGTCCAGTTGGGCTAAAAGATGTATGAGTAGGATGGATGAGGTTATGCTTCATTCATCCAAACTCACGTTACATAAGGAGGAAAGCTATGGCTTTTAAAACGGAATTTGAATTTACTTTACCTAAAGGTTTTATTGATGAAGAAGGAAATTTGCATCGTAAAGGTGTAATGCGTTTAGCTACAGCAATGGACGAAATTGAGCCTATGAGGGACATGAAAGTTCAACAAAATCCGGGTTACCTAAACGTAGTATTATTATCACGTGTAATTGAAAAATTAGGGGATTTAAATACAGTTACAACACAAATGGTTGAGCAGTTTTTCACGGTTGACATGGCTTATTTACAAGAGTTTTATGCCCGTATCAACCAATTGGATAATCCTAATTTCCAGGTTAGTTGTCCTCATTGTGAAGAGAGGTTTGAAGTACCTTTCGATTTTTTTCAAGAGGAAGAGTAATTCCAATTTATCCGGAAAAAGCTCTTTACGAAGAAGTGGCATTTATAGCTTACCATTTCAACTGGTCTCATGAAGCGGTAATGGCTATGGAAC
>SDWO01000147.1 GCA_004195325.1 Candidatus Izemoplasma acidinucleici
TATAAGTTGTTAGAAATATGTCATTAGGAGTATTTTGATGCTAGGCTTCCATATCCGTAGGGCTCCAGCACCCTCTGGTTATGTCGATAAAAATCAATATCAATTTATTTTCTACAAAAATCTAAGTAAGGGGTCGGACCTCTCTATGTGTGTAACCACTCTATTATCAGGTAATTACAATCTCACATATGCCTCCTACGTATTTTCCCTTATAAATACTTTTTGACAGATGACGTTTATTTTGGCATTCGGTTATATATATAATAGTAGACAGTTGATAAGCAAAAATAAGCATCCCGACAAATGACGCTTAAAATAATTTAGAAAATTTTGAGCTAAACTATTGACTTTGAGGACAAATGACGTATGATTAATAAATAACTGCAAGCTCCCTTGTATTAAGGTCTTGCGCCCTATAGTAAACAAAACATAAGAATATGAAATTAAAAAATTGGTATACAACAAAAGAATTCAGCAGTGTATGTAACATATCGGTAAGAACACTAGAAAGAAGAAGAGATAAGCTATTACAAGAGAATCCAGAACTAGATTGGTTCAAGATGAAATCTAAACCATACAAGTACAGTTTTAAGATGATGGAGCAGTTTGTAAGTACTGAACTGTTTGAACTCATCCAAAGGAATAGAAGCTTATCCAATACCATAGAGTGCATGCATCGTAACGATACACTGGAACAACACTTATCATTTTTAAATTGGGATTACTTTGTTACAGTTACCTATCAGGAACCAAAATCCAAGATGGAGTGCATTACACTGATGAACGAGTTATACTGTGAATTAGAATCTAGTTCCACAAGTGGTAACACTCGTATGCTCTATACTACTGAAACTTTTTCAATTAGCAAAGGCAACCACAACCACCTAGTACTAAAATCAGGCTTGAAGCTATATCAGGTTAAAGAACTTTTACAAGCATTAGAACCTATTGGGATTATAGATGTTCAGCGTTTCGATTATGAGTATGCAGCCATATTTTATATATGTAAAGAGATGGATAAGAACCTAAATAATTTGTACTGGGGTGTACTCGGAAATAACTTAGAATCAGATGGAATCAAGATTAAAATGATAAAGGATGCAAGCAATTTATAACAAACAAGGCTATACAGTTGGATGGCTCAGCGGTAAAGACCTATATAACACTAGCGGATATTTCATAGGTTATCTAATCGGTAATGCGGTGTACAATCACAAATCTCAATACTGTGGAACATTAAAGCAAAGTTTCTTCAGAGATTACAATGGAAATGTGGTTGCGTTCTTAAGTGGTGCTAAAGGTGGTCCAGCATTACCATCGCTGAAATCGCTAACCAATAAGCCAATCAAGAAATCAAGACCAACTACCAAGTCAGTTCCACCAGCACAATCTGCTAAACCATCAAAACCGAGCTGGTCAAAATTGAATTGGGAAGGTTTTCTTCAATAGGTCCAATACAGATGATTGCCTAGAATTCGTTTTAACTACCTTTTGTTTAAGCAAATCCAAGTGCTTTTTAAATCTAAGACTAGTTAGTTCATAGCTAAATTCATTTATAGCATCCTCGTCAATAGCCAACTTCAGTTGCAGCTCACAGTATTCAATTTTAGTATCTATATCAACGTAATTCATCTACTAATAAATATCAAATTCATCACTAGAAAACCAACATGTTTTAAGTGATTTAAGAGACCCGAATTCTGAAGCATCACGTAATATCATTATCCAATGAAATGACCAGAGAACGCACCCTGGGAGGTTTAAATGCAGCTTATGGGTGCAATATTTCAATACATATCAAAAACAAGGTAACTTCCAGATTACCAGGTTTTTATTTTCATTAAAATTACCTATCCTTGTAGTAAATATTTACTATTATGGCAACAGATAAAGATAGTTACCAATGGAGACCAAACGACAACAGTTCTAGTACAAGATTAAAATATGACCTTGAAGCGGAACACTTGACCAGAGCTTTTAAATCTGCTCAAATGAAACAACAATCCGTATCGCTGGGTGAAAGCCTATCGGTTATTGGCATGGTGATAAACCTCATAGCATCATTGGTGCTTTTGGTGGCGTCCACCATTGGTGGGCCCGACTGCCGAAGGTGGGAGGCTGTCTCTTATACACATCT
>SDWO01000136.1 GCA_004195325.1 Candidatus Izemoplasma acidinucleici
GATTCATTTGACATTCAAAGTATTTTATATTATCATTTTTAAAACTAAGTATGGAGGTGATTTGTTGCCTAATAAAAGTGTGATTTACTTCGAAGAAATTGATTCAACAAGCAATTATATTAAAGAAAATTATTCAAAACTAGATCACTTTGATCTTGTAACTTCTAAAATACAGACTAATGGTCGTGGAAGAAGTGACCATGAATGGATAAGCCCTCCAGGTAATTTGTATTTTAGTTACTTGTTAAAAGACAAGATAACACATCAAAGCGTTTTTCCCGAACTTACAAAAATATCAGTTTGTATTATCAAAATCTTGGAGAAGTATAATATCTCTGCACAGATTAAATATCCAAATGATATTATTGTGGGGAATAAAAAAATTGCGGGAATATTAGTAGAGACACAAGGACACCTAAACTTAGATTACATCGTAGTTGGAGTTGGGTTGAATCTGAATCAAAAAGATTTTGGTTTTCTTTCACAAAAAGCAACATCAACGTACTTAGAAAATAAAGAAGAACTAAATCCTAAAAATGTACTTTCAGATATACTGAATGAATATGATAAGGAACATACGTTTAACGATTACAAGGATTATTCAATGATTTTGAATAAAAGGATAAAATTCAAGGATGAAATTTTTGTTGTTAGAGAGATTTTAGAGGATGGAAGGTTATTCCTCGATGGAAACGAGAAAATCTATGTAAGTCCAAATGAGATAAGTTTAAAGGAGATTTACGAATGAAGTTGACAACAAGAGAAATGATCCTGGTAGCAATCATACCAGCATTGATGGCAGCAACAGCAACAATTAGTATCCCATTAGCACAATTACCTGCAATAACATTGCAAACATTGTTTGTGTTTATGGCTGGGTTGTTACTTAGAAAAGAGCTTAGTTTTCTTAGTATGATAGTTTATATCATTATCGGAGTGATTGGGTTACCTGTATTTGCAGGAGGAACTGCTGGATTAGGAGTTCTTATTGGTCCTACAGGTGGTTTCATTATGGCATTCCCTGTAGCGGCATATTTAACATCGTTATTAAAAAATGTAAATATTCTAAATAACGAGTATATCAAGTTGTTCAGCTTGATGTTCATCATCAACCTTATTATATATATGATTGGCGGCACATATTTCATGATTTATCTAGAGTGGAATTTAATTAGTACTGTAGCGCTTTTTGGTACTTATATCCCTGGGGATATTTTGAAAATTGTAGCTGCAATATATGTATACGTGAACATACGTTCACACGTAACATATGAGTACTCATAAATATGATGAGTAACAGGGTTCTTTGAACCTCAAAATAATTTGACAATGGCTCATATATACAGTAAAATTACGTGTATTTTGAGTAAAAAATAGGAGGAAATAATTATGGTATTTGATAAAGTAAAAGAGATTATAGTTGAAGAATTAGGTGTGGAAGCAGAAGAAGTATCATTGGATTCTAGTTTATCTGATGATTTAGGTGCGGATTCATTAGACGCTGTTGAGTTAATTATGGCGTTAGAAGATGAGTTTGAAATCAAAATCTCTGACGAAGCAGCACAAGCATTCGAGAATGTGAAGCAAATCGTAGAGTATATCGAAAGCGTGAAGTAAAGATTTTCTAATGAAAATCTTTACTTATTTTTTCATTAAAAAATAATTTGAATATCGAAGTATTGGGAGGAAAAAAATGGATTTAAGACAAATAAAAAATCTTATGAAGGAATTTGAAGATTCGAAAATTCATAAGTTAGAGATAAATGATAAGGATTTTTCTATTAGGTTAGAAAAAGAAGATATACAAACAGTAGCAGTTCAACAACCTATGGTTCAAAGTGCTCAGGCACAAAGTGTACCTGTTGTTAATGCTGAAATAGAAGAAGTAACCTCGGATTATACAGAAGTGAAAGCCCCACTTGTTGGAACATTCTATAAATCACCTTCACCTGATAGCGATGCGTTTGTTAGTATCGGTAGTAAAGTATCAAAAGGAGATACATTGTTTATTGTTGAAGCAATGAAAGTAATGAATGAGATTACGTCTCCTGTAAATGGTACGGTAAGAGTAATCAATATTAGTGATTCTGCTATGGTTGAATTTGGTCAAGTGATCATGGAGATTGAAGAGTAGATGTTTCATAAAGTATTAATTGCTAATAGAGGTGA
>SDWO01000186.1 GCA_004195325.1 Candidatus Izemoplasma acidinucleici
CCTCCATATCTTTGACATTTGTAAAGAACTTAACTTTTGGTACTGGTGATTTCTTTATTTTTGATTCCACTACTTCCTCAGTTCTCAAGTTGATATATTCTACTATGATCTCATCTTCAAATTTCTCAATACGATTGACTACAATTTGCTCATCTTCAATATATTTTGTGTAATATATTGGGCAGGCACTAAAAACCCCAGTTATCATATTTAAGTTCAGTTCATAAAGTGTATCGCTCTTTCCACTCTCATCTAATACGGCAGTTAGCAATACATAATCACTTCTATGATTACTTATAATAATTGTTTTCTCAACATTAGATATAAATTCAATTAATTCTTCTCTCGAATTATTTTTCATTATATCAACTACAAAATCGTTAACATTATTGTATTTCATCTGATTACACTCTCCTATAATAAATTTCTCTGTCAGGACAATAAATAATTCCCCTGCTCTGTATTCAGTTGGTGAAACATTGAATTTTTGTTTAAATTTCTGAGCAAAATATGTACTTGAGTTATATCCTAGATCAAATGCAATATCAGAAATCCTTTTATTTGTTGTCCTAATCAATATAGCTGCCTCAGATAATCTTCTACTGTTAATATATTCGGTTACCGACATTGTATAAGCAGTGTTAAATTTCCTGCTAAAAAAGAACTTTGAATATCTAACATGCTTGCAGATATCATCTAATGAAATATCTTTACTCAAATTACTTTCTATAAATTCTAAAGATTGCATAATTGTCCTGTCCATGTTTTCACCTCTTGAAGATCTTCAACAAAATCATATAACAGATCATATTATAGTGCATTAAATATATTGCTCTAAACAGATTCGTTATCTCCTTTTGTATTATATCACAAAAAAAAGGTGCTTTCTTGTGGGGAAAGTACCAAATATGCTATATTCCGTATTCATCTAGGTCATTTGTGATACGGCTCGTGAACTTGTCAAGACTTAGCAGACACGAAATGATACACTTAGCTAAATCCAAGTTCATTTTTCACCTGCATTGGGGTTTTATAAAATACTTAATTTATCATATATGTTAAATGTTTGCATAGTTTTTTTGGTCCATATATGACCTTTTTATATTAATTAAGTAATGATAAAATTAGTTATTAAAAAAAAGGAAGAGTGAATAAAATGAAAACAAGACGGATTTTTATAGTTTTAAACTTATTTATGGTTTTAATTTCTTTATCAGCATCTATTCAATTAGTAAAAGCGCAAGTTCAAACTCTATTTTATGAAACTGAATTTGAAGATGCCTCAAAAACAGCATATGCAGAAGGAACAGTTACTCTATCAGATTCAATTTGGACATTTAGTGATGCTTTAATAGGTACTCTACGTCAAGACTCAAATGTATCTGGAAATAGTGTTAGAATTAGAAATGGATATATTGATACGGAATTTAGTGTTGTCAATATTTCTCAAGTAATATTCTACGCAGGAAATTATGATAAAGACGCAGACACAACAGTTCATTTTCAAATATCACTTGATGGTATTAGTTGGGTGACAGTAGATAGTTTTACTACTACTAAGAAAATGGTTGAACACAATTATATATTTGATGCTGCTTTATTTACAAGCTTATCGTTAGATTCAACTGAAGATTATTTCATGAGAATAGTTAGTGATACAAATTCTCGAACTAATATTGATAATTTTCAAGTATATACGAAAGAACCTGAAGTTATCATTACCGAATCATTATTTTATGAAACTGAATTTGAAGATGCATCAAAAGCATCATATGCAGAAGCCACAGTTACTCTATCAGATTCAATTTGGACATTTAGTGATGCTTTAATAGGTAATCTAAGCGGAGACTTAGATGTATCTGGAAATAGTGTTAGAATTAGAGATGGATATATTGATACAGAATTTAGTATCATCAATACTTCTCGAGTTATATTCTATGCAGGAACTTATGGTTCCGACGCAGACACAACAGTTCATTTCCAAATATCACTTGATGGTATTAGTTGGGTTACAGTAGATAGTTTTACCACTACTAGTACAATGGTTGAACACAGTTATATCTTTGATGCTGCTTTATTTACAAGCTTATCGTTAGATTCAACTGAAGACTATTTCATGAGAATACTTAGTGACACAACTGCCCGAACTAATATTGATAATTTTTCAATATATACAGGTGAACCTGTAGTTACTGATCCCGAATCGTTATATACAATTACTTTAACTGCAAACATGGTTTATGAATATCTTTTAGGAGATATTGTAGATTTAACAACTTGTGAAGCTACACATACAGTTACAGGTGTTACAACTTGTGATACCTTAGGGACTGTTAATACAGTTATTGCTGGTATATATGAAGTAACTTTCTATAAAACTGATGAATATGATAACACTGCAAGTATTACTGTAAATATATCAGTAATTGATCCGGACGAGGATTACTTATTAATGGACTTAATTACTTATTACGATGACGCTGAAGGATTATCTGGTGAAAATTTAATGGATGCATTAAATATAATTATTAATACTGGATTTGTTGGAGTAAATTATGGAGATGCTCGTTATATTTTAGATGAAACAGATCAAGACCCAAATAACCCAAATAATATAATTCTTGTATACTTACAAACTTCTGTTTCAGGTGTTTGGGATTCTGGTGTAACTTGGAACCGTGAACACGTTTGGCCTCAATCTTTACTTGGAGTATCAGCAAGTAACAGTACTGTCAATATAGCATCAGATTTATATAATCTAATGCCTGCAAACCCAAGTGAAAACTCATCAAGAAGTAACCATCCTTATACAGCAATATTAAGTGGATACGAACCACCCGATGAAAGAAAAGGTGACGTTGCACGTGCATTATTCTATATGGTTATTATGTATGATCACCTTAATTTAGTTAATACTGCTCCAGAACTTTATGAAATGGGATACTTAGATGAATTATTAGAATGGCATTTATCTGATCCAGTTGATGACTTTGAAGAAAATAGACTTGATGTTATTTTCTCATATCAACTAAACAGAAATCCATTTGTTGACTATCCACACTTTGTAGAACTAATTTGGGGAACAGAGTAACTAAAACTAACTATTTATAAACTAAAAAACATACCTACAATATTGTAGATATGTTTTTTTAACGCTAATTTTTAATTTGATGAGTATTGTTTTGGCATTAAATCAGAGTTTTCTCTTTCATTCAATGCTTTTTCTCTTTCGTTCAGTTCTTCTTCTTTTCTTTTTAAATCATCTTCTTTTTCTGAAGTATTATTATTGCTGTTGTTATAGTAGCCTCTATGTCTTCTACCATAGTAGTAATAAGGATCACTATAAAGCCAATAAGCAGAACCATATCTTCTATATCCAAAAGGTCTTACTATCCCAAGCCTTGATCTTCTAACATTACTTCTTTTACCTAAGAAACTAAGTCCTCCAGATTTAGATTTGGATTTCGAACTACTTCCACTAGCTTGAGCTAGTACGAATAGTAATAGTACAATCGCTGCTAATACAAATATGCTAAAGGTAGCAATAGAACAGTACTTAATAATATCTTCTGTAAAGTTTCCTGCGATCCACATAGCTCCCATTAATATAAATCCTACATGATAAAAGATGAATAAAAGATATGTTACATCATCTTGATATGTACTCATTACATTAATTACTATTATATATCCAACCACAGTAGCTGCGATACCTAACAAATAGAAAGATCCTTTCCTTGCTCCAATACATGATATATATACTAAAACCACAAAAATAAGCAAACTAATCGCTGTAGTCATCAGAATACTTTGTATTGATGGTTCAATATTAATATATGCAAACATTGCGCTGAAAAGTGCACCTATACCTATTGAATTAAAACCAATTGAAGCATAATATCCTGCTTCACTCTTAGTAAAATGTCCAAATACTCCAATTAAAACTGTAAACAAAGCTACCGTGATTTGAACTTCTAAAGTTGCTCCTAATGTAAGAACAACGCCAATGGATACCCCTATGTAACCAAAAATCATATAAATTATTACTTTAAATCTATCTCTTATCATTTAATACACCCCTTACTTTGCTATATAAATAATATCACAAGGTTCACTAATTTAAAATAGGATTTTCTTGTGATAAAGGCACCTTATAAACTATATTCCATACTCTTCCAGGTCATTTGTGATACGGCTCAATGTAACATTTTTAGCTGCAAATTATTATGGCAAATATATTAAAGAAACAAATAGTTCTCTTGCTTCATCAAACGTGTATTCTTCACCTTCAATAACATATATTATTAATTCTGGATCACTTTGAAAAGAAACATAATAATCTTGTAATACTGATTCAGCTTTATCTTTTAAGTCTTGAATATCTTGATACGTGATTGGACCAGTATAGTTTGATCCTTCTAAACTATTAAAATCATTCTCATTAAATCTATCTAAATACTGTTCAATTACAGGATCTATACCAACATAATATATTACGTTATAGTTTGTTAGAACTTTTTCTCCATCTTGATATATTTTACCAAAAAGATATGAATCCCAATTACTCATATTCATTAAGTTATATCTAATTGAATAAACAACTTCATCATTATTTCTTGATTCTCTAAAACCTAATTCAACATAATCTTCATCTAATAAATCAATATCTATAATAGTATAATTCTTGTTAGTCCTAACACTTATATATTCTCCATTCATTATATCTTTAACAGTATACTCAATTCCACTATTTGTAATTTTTAGCTTTTCTTGTACTAATGAATTATAATTAAAAAACATATAGGAATAATAATCATTTCCATCATATTCGCTTTCAGACATATTAACATGTAAATATCCTCTTTTATAATCATTTTTGATGTAATGAGTCGAATTACCATTCTTAAAATAGTATTCGAAGATAATATTATCATCTTCTACAAGAAGCCGTAAATATGAACTAATACCTTCTTCATTACTAATTGTAAATTCAAGATAGTTTTCATTAACAATGACTTTATATTGATTACTATCGTATGTGAATTCCTCGTCTTCAATAAAAGTAGATCCATAATAATCATTTTCCATTGTTTCTACAGCCATTAAAGCAGTACCTGAGGCAAGTGTGTGATAATATGTTATTTGACTCGTAAGCTCTAAATTGTCTTTTGTTACTCCTAAATTGCGATTACTATAATAATCTCCAATCAAATTTGTCATCCAAGAGTATGGATAAACTTCATGATTTTCAATTTTATTTATTAAAGTATGTATTTTATTCAGATAATCACTTACTGTATCTACTTCTTCATTAGTCTGTTCGAATTCCGGTAAATCAAAATTCTTATCAAATATCACTTCTTTTTTATTGCACCCACTTAGTGATATAGCAATTGTTAATAATATTACTAATAATATTTTTTTCATTTGCACAGTCTGTATAATAAGCAAAATAATTATACTTTTCCTTCCTTTTTTTTAAACACAGTATTTACTAAAAAAAACAGCCATCTAAAGAGGCTGTCAAAGTTTTCCCCTTATAGTATCATACTAATATTATAACATACTTATTATAAAGCACAGGTCATATATTGATCAAAGTAGAAAACCCCAGAGGCTTAGTTATGTAGTCTAAATCATTACTTGCTACTATTTATGATACGGCTCGTCGTAACACTTTTAATTGCAACTTATTATCCTAATCATATGATGTAAACTTTCCGCATTTTTTTTTAAAAATGAAATTCCATATTATTTAAGGAGTTGTTTTCTTCTTTTAATAATAATAGTAATCAATGTTACAATGCATACTGCTACTAGGAAAACTATATGAACTGGTGCAGGACTATCCCACACTGCTTTATGAATCCATACATCATCACCCATTGGTGAGTAACCTAGTGGAGCAACAGTTTGAATCATCGTTCTTACAATTGTAAACCAGAAAAGATATACGGCATATAGTAGTAATGTGTAATCAATTGCAATTCTCTTAGAACTCCTATATACAAATAAGCCTATCAATACAAGAGACATCAATGATGCTGAAACTCCAGAGATCATCGAAATTAAGCCTCTCTTAGAGTATAAAGTCTCAATCTCATCACCAATATAATTACCATACAGAGTTGTTATATAGATAAATACTGCTATATCAAACAATATAAACAAACCAACTAATAGATACTTCTTCTCATTTTTATAGAAAGTCAATACAACCATAGCCAATGCTGAAGTGAAATAGAAGAACCCAAAAAGACCACTGTCCTTATCTGCTCTTAACATTGGGAAAAAAACTAATACACTCAGAATGAATATCAACACACTTGTAATTAATAATAGACCCGATAATGACTTTCTATTTAAATCATTAAGTAGATATTGTTTAAAGGTAACATCTTTAGACTTTGCGGAATAAACATATATATAATCGACTGAAGACAATAAAAGCATACCTAGCGGAATGATAATGAAATACAAATCTTCATAATTGCGAAAGTCGAAATCTGTCATTTTTGTGATTGAAATTAGAACAGCTAATACCATAGATATTATACCAACATCCAGTACAAATCGATTATGACTTATAGCGTTCTCTTTATCATTAAAATCTAAATAGATAAACAAATATGGAAGTGCAGAAATCACAAATAGTGAAATAACTAATATAACCCATAACCAATTGCTAATTTCATGAAAAGATAAGTAAGAAACAAAAACAGAAACACAATAAAGAAACATCGTAATAGTTAGACCTAGAGAAAGCTTGCCTTTGCTCTCAATCTTATTTGATACAATATCAGATTTCATCTCTTGTTTTACTATTTCGTCAATACTAACTTTATATAGTTTAGAAAGCTTTTCCAACATTATTACATCTGGTATACTTTCTCCTGTTTCCCATCTTGAAATCGCTTGATGCGTTACTCCAAGTTGCTCACTTAACTCTACTTGGGTTAACTTGATAGTTATCCTTTTTTCTTTCAAGTATATCCCAATCTTCTTAGCATCCATATAATCACCTCACTAACTATTATAATAACCTATATGATTTTTGACAAGAACTTCCAAATTGAATAATGCAATTTGAAATTGAATAGACAATATTTACATGTTTGACATAACATTAGTATCACACACTAAATAGACAAAAAGGTCTTTGTTAAGACCTTCATAACATGTTCGTGAATTATTCGTGATACGGCTCAGAGTATCACACTCTAAATAACCAAAAATATAGTTCTATCTATTTTCTCTTCTCTTTCCTTTTCTCAATCAACCTAACTAAAGAATTACTCAAAAAAATACACCCAATACAATTCTCAAGAGTGAGAATTACTAATTACTATGTCTAATTACCTCAAATCTTTTCATCTTGAATGCTTCACCATTCAAAATCCCTGCTTTTTGTTTCGCAATATTTACCTGTTCCTCAATGGTATCTACTCCTTCTAGATTTGGTAGTAATAAACCTGATTTATATCCACTGGATACAATAACTCCATATCTCTTAACATCTAGTTCACTAAATGATTCTATAGGTTCAGGAGGAAATAGAATATCTACTTTATATTGTAAATGAGTTAATTCGTTTTTCTTTACCTTACTAAAACGAGGATCATTTATCCCTGCGCTAACTGCGTTTTGAATAATCTCACTCGCAATACAATTTGTAATAGGATTTATTGTCCCAACACATCCTCTTAAATTACCATTTTTATGTATTGATACAAAAACTCCAGCTTGTTCATTAACTAAATCAGAAATAAGAATATCTGGAGTTTTTAGAAACTTATGATGTTTTATATAATACTCTAAAGATTCTCTAGCTAATTTTACATAAGGATCTTCTTTTAATCTACTTAACTTTATCTCTTCTTCATTACTTGTTATATATATTTTATCAAACATTCTACTGTCATCTTTCCCTAAAATATTATATTTAGCTACAACGTATCCTACACCAAATGGACCTTCATATGACAATAATTCTGATTTAACATCATATCCGTCTATTACACCTGCCATCATAGTAAAAGATCCAAGTCCACATTCAGCTGCTTTTCTAACAAAGTGTGGATCAAAAGACAATAATTTTAAGAAGTTACCCTTCGAAATTGCCTCAACTAATTCTTTATCAAAAATAGGACCTTCTTTAACTAATCCATACGGGCCATCTTTATTTAATTTATGAGATAAATCACCACTAGCTATCCATACAACTGATTTATCTTTTGGTATAACTGATTGAATCAGTTTACCAAATTCATAATGTTGAAGTGGTGATAGTCCTGATGGACTAACACGAATCATTTTAAAATCACTATAATATTTATTAATAAAATATAATGGCACCATTACACCATGATCTAAAGATGAATCTCTTTCACCTTCAGTTCCCGCTGGTATATCTTTTGAAATACATTCTTCAGAAATTAAACTTATTAATGATCCATCATACTCTACTTTAACTTTAATATCTATTGCCCCAAACTGATTTAGATTACCAATTGCACTAGACCCTGGAGACATATGAAAATAATCTCTATATAACTGAGAATGTGGTGAAGAAATAATTATAGTGTCAGGCTTTAATATAGCTATCTCTTTAGCAATACTTTTATAAGCATCTATAGTATCTTGAATACGTCGTTCTTCTCCTTTACCAACTTCAGGAATAATAAGTGGAGGATGAGGAACTATAAATGTAGCAATTATTGACATTTTACTACCTCCTTCTTTATCAGATGTTTCCTAAATATATATTTTTAAATCCAACATTATGTCCGATTTTCTTAGCCATGACCAAAGTTTCTTTTAAAGTAACTTCAGTACCTTTCATTTTATATGCTGGAAAGAATCTTGAGATATGCCATGGAGTATCAACTCCAACATATTTTTTTAAGTCATTTGCTATTTCTAAAATATCTTCCTCTTTATCATTTAATCCAGGAATAATCAAAGTTGTTACTTCAATATGAATTCCTGCTTTCCTCATTATCTTCATATTATTTAATATTACTTCCGCATTACCTAAGGAATATTTACTATACAATTTATGTTGTCCTTTATAATCTACATTAGCTGCATCTAATAAAGGTAAAATAAGTTCTAAAGACTCATTTGACATATATCCATTTGTTACCCATATATTTTTAAGTCCTTCATCTCTTGCTAATTTCATTGTTTCTAAAGCATACTCTAGAAACACTGTTGGTTCAGAATATGTATAAGAAATAGAAGGGCAATTTAACTGAATTGCTTTATAAACATGTTCCTTTGGAAATATACTAACCCCTTCAATACTATTATCGGGTTTAGGACTTTGAGAAATAGAATAATTCTGACACCATGGACAATCCATATTACATCCAACACTCGCAAATGAATAAGTAAATGTGTTTTCTAAATATTGATTTAGTGGTTTCTTTTCAATTGGATCAATGCTTGATGCAATTGTCTTTCCATAATTAAGGACATGCATTACTCCACCAGTATTTTCTCTCACACCACAAAGTCCTCTTTGTCCATCTTTTAAAACACAGTAATGGCTACAAACAAGACAATGTACATTTGATAAAGACAACTGTTTATACCTGTCTCTTATACACATCT
>SDWO01000067.1 GCA_004195325.1 Candidatus Izemoplasma acidinucleici
CGCTTTAATCGAGTATTGTAAACAGGATACATGGGCAATGGTAGAGATATTAAGAGAACTAAGAAAGATTTGAGTTAAACTGTTTACAAAACAATATAGTATGATATAATATAACGGTATTTTTAATAGGAGGAATATTATAATGGCAAAAATTGATAACATCGCAGGAAGCAAAGTAAGAATTGAAATAGAAGTTACAAAAGAACAATTCGATCACGGGTTAGATCATGCATTTAATCACGTAAAAGATAGTGTAGAAATCAAAGGATTTAGAAAAGGTAAAGTGACTCGCTCAGTATTCGAAAGACATTACGGAGTAGAAAGTTTATACGAAGAAGCAATCAACCATGTAATGCAAGATACATATGGTGAAGCTATCATGTCTAACGACCTTGAAGTTGTTGCACAACCTAAAATTGATTTAGATATTACTAAAGTTGAACAAGGTAAAGGATTTACTTATGTTGCTGAAGTAGCAGTTAAACCAGTTGTTACACTTGGAGAATACAAAGGATTAGAATTCGAAAAATTATCTGAAGTAGTTACAGATGAACAAGTAGATACTGAAATCCAAAAACTTCAAGAACAAAACGCAGAATTAGCACTTAAAGAAGAAGGTACTCTAGAAGATGGAGATACTGCAATCTTTGATTTCAAAGGTTCAGTTGACGGAGATTTCTTTGAAGGTGGAACTGCAGAAAACTATGAACTTAAAATCGGGAGCAAGCAATTCATCCCTGGATTTGAAGAACAAATGGTTGGTATGGCAATCGGAGAAGAAAAAGACGTTAACGTTACATTCCCTGAAAACTACCAAGCAGAAAACTTAAAAGGTAAAGACGCTGTATTCCATGTAAAACTACATGAAATGAAAGTTAAAGAATTACCTGAATTAACTGAAGAGTTTGTTAAAGAATTAGAAAAAGAAGGAATTGACTCTATCGCTGCTTTAAAAACTGATGCTAGAGAAAAATTACAAGTTGCTCTAATTGCTGAAAACAAAAACAAAAGAGTCGACTTTGTAGTAACAGAAGCTACAAACAATTCATCATTCGAATTACCTGAAGAAATGATTACTGAAGAAAAAAACAGATTAATGGATAACGTAACTCAACAAGCGAAACAATACAACTTAGACTTAGATACGTATCTAGGATTTACTGGAATTTCTAAAGAAGATTTCGAAAAGAACTTATTAAATGATGCAGCACGTTCTATTAGCTATAACTTAGTAACTGAAGCTATCGCTAAAAAAGAAGCAATCGAAGCTACTGAAGAAGAGTTAGATGCTAAATTATTAGAACTAGCAGCACAATATAAAATGGGAATCGAACAAGTGAAAGCTTCAATCAATCCTGAAGCAGTAAAACACGAAGTTGTTTACAAAAAAACAATTGATTTCTTAGAATCGTCTCTAGTAATAAAATAAAACCACTCAATGAGTGGTTTTTCTTTGCTAAGAGTTCTTGTCAATATTCAATTATCTTAGTACAATAGAAGAAAGTAGGTGATCATATGATAATCAATGGCTTAAAAGCAAGTAATGGAATCGTTATTGGAAAAGCATATTTATTAAATGCCTTTACCCATAAACTTTTACCAAACAAAATTACTAATAAGCAAAAAGAATTAGACAAGTTTATGGATGCCAGAACACAAGCATCAAAAGACTTAGAACGTATTAAACAAGACACATTTGATTTACTTGGTGAAGATTACGCAATGATCATTGATGCTCAAATTGAAATGGTAAACGATCCATCAATTCTAAAATCAGTAACAGAAAAGATTGATACTGAATATATGAACGCTGCATTCTCATTTAACGAGATTTGCGGGTATTATATCAATTTATTTGAGAATATGGATAACGAATATATTAAAGAACGAGCTAGTGATGTAAAAGACATTCAAGTAAGAGTATTGAATCATTTGCTCAATCAAAAAGATACAGTAGAAACATTCACAGAAGATGTTATTGTAATTGGACACGATATATCACCTAGCTTAATGGTTCAATTTGATCTTAATTTTGTAAAAGGATTCGCTATTAACATTGGTAGTGAGTATGCCCATAACGCAATCATAGCAAGAAGTTTAGAACTTCCTGGTGTAGTCGGAACAAAAGATGCAACAACAAAAATCAATCATGGTGACACTTTAATTATTAATGGAACAGAAGGATATGTAATTGTAAATCCTATAGCAGATGAAATTGAAGAACATAAAGAGAAACTCGTAGAAATGAATAAAAAAAAAGAACGTTTAGTTAAATATACAAAATCCAATACAATAACCAAAGATGGATTTCCAATATCTTTACAATCAAATGTAACAACACAGTACGAATTGCCTCAATTAACAAAATACAACAGTGAGGGAATTGGGTTGTACCGCACAGAATACTTATTTATGGAACGAGACTCTTTTCCATCAGAGGAAGAGCAAGCAAGTATTTACGCTAAGATACTAAACTATAATCCAAATCATAAAGTTGTCTTAAGAACTTTAGATTTAGGTGGAGACAAGCAAATTTCGTTCCTGAATCTCAAAGAAGTAAAAAGTCCTTTAGGTACTAGAGGGATTCGCTTTACTTTAAAACATAAAAATTTGTTCAAAACACAATTAAAAGCATTCTTTAAAGCAAACAAAGGAAACCTTCATATACTATTGCCTTTTATTTCATCAGTTGATGAAATAAAACAAACAAAAGATATTATTGAAGAACTACAACCAGATAATAAGTTCAAACTTGGTATTATGGTTGAAATTCCAAGTGTCGCATTTGGAATTGAAGAGTATTTACCTTATGTTGATTTTGTCAGCATTGGAACAAATGATTTACTTCAGTATACTTTTGCTGTAAGTAGACAAGATTCCCAATTCAATAATCTCGCTAATCCTTTTTCACCATCATTTCTTAAACTATTAAAAAATGTAATTGAAAAAGCAGCTATCGCAAACGTAGAATGTAGTGTTTGTGGAGAACTAGCAAACAACCCAGATATGGCTTTACTATTACTTGGTTTTGGATTAAAGGAATTTAGTATGGTTACAAGTAAAATACCTGAAATCAGAGAACTATTTCAACACACAAACTTGCAAAAGACTACATTAATTGCTCAAGAAATCAATAATGCAACAACGATAAAAGAAGTACAAATAGTCTTAAAAAAAATAAAAGCTCTATAAAAGAGCTTTTTTAACGAAAACAATTAATTTTATTGTATAATACAGTGAGGTGATATTATGATCAAACTAATCGCAATAGATTTAGATGGAACATTGCTAAACAAAAATATTGAAATAAGCAAAGAAAACCTTGATGCAATTAATGAGGCAAAAGATAAAGGGATTCATATTGTAATCGCAACAGGAAGACCATTATTATTCACAAAACCATATATGAAATCACTTAATCTAAAAACTCCTTATATCATGTATAACGGAGGAATGATTATGGCGAGTGATCTAGAAGTTATAGAATCAGCTTCTTTAACTAAAAAACAAGTATTAGACACCGTTTCTATTTTAGAAGAACATAATACTTCTTATATGTTATATACAGATGATACAGTCTATTATAAACCTTCAAAAAGAATTGAGTTCTTAAAGAAAATGTCTTTACATGTAGAAGAATCATTACGAGCTAAATTCCAGTTGGTTACTGACTATGAAGCGGTTATTGAGGAGAATGATTTTAATAAAGTGTTAGTAGTAGAAGAAGATTTAGAGTTGTATCCAGTAGTGTATAAAAGACTAAGTAAACTAAAAGATGAGTTTGATATCCTAATGTCTTCAAGCTCTATATAGAAGTAATCCCAAAAGGGATTTCAAAAGGAACTGCCTTAAAAAAAGTAGCAGAATTATTAAATGTAAAACAAAGTGAAGTTATGGCAATTGGAGATCAAGAAAATGATCTCACAATGATTGAATATGCAGGTACTGGAGTCGCAATGGGAAATGCGATAGAATCACTTAAAAACATCGCAAATTATGTTACTCTTACAAATAAGGAAAATGGAGTATCTCACGCTATTAAGAGATTTACCTAAGATTACCTAATTTATAAGACAAAACGCTTTTCTAAATAGGAAAAATGTACTATAATACTAAAAGACACAAAACATTTACATAAGTGCTTATTCATTGAATATACACATTTATGTAGTATAATATGAGTATCAAATCAGATTAAAGAGAGGTGATTTTATGTATAAGAGCAATATATTAACAGAAGGATTATTACCAAGCATCGCAATCCGTGGAATTGCGCCTTTTCCTCATACTGATTTAAGAATTGAAGTTGGCCGCATTATGAGCAAGAATGCCTTACTTGAAGCAGAGAAGAATTATAACGGACATGTATTATTATTAATCCAAGAGAATCCAATGATTGACACACCAACATCGGAAAATGTATTACAATATGGTGTAGTTGCTAGAATTGGAATCAAAATAAAACTACCTAACGGAAACTTTAAAGTAAAATTCGATCCGATTGTACGTGCAAAAATCTTGAATATGGAAGAAATAAATCCATTCTTCATCACAAAATTCAAAACAATGCCAACAGTACAAGATGATATTGATCAAGAATTGGCTTTGGTTAGAATGTTAGCCAAACAAGTATTAGACAATGCCAAAACATTATTGAAAAGTCCAAAGCAAAGTTTAGAAGCAATTCAAAACGGAGTTAGTAGTGATAGATTATGTGACATCGTCGCAGATAGTTTAAAAATTAGTGAAAATCAAAAATTCAAGTACATTCAAACTGACAACTTAAATCAAAGACTAACATATCTTTTAGAAGATATAGAAAAAGAAAAGTATATGACTCAAATTGAGAATCAAATCAATATGGCAGTTAAGAAAAATATTGATGAGAATCAAAAAGAGTACTACTTAAGAGAGAAAATGAAAGCAATCCAAGAAGAACTTGGTGATAAAGTTAAAAAAGAATCAGATATTGAAGCTTTGAAAGTTAAAATTTTAGCGAAAAAAATGCCTAAAAATATTGAAGAGAAAGCAATGTATGAACTACAAAGATATCAAAGTTTACCTGCAAGTAGTGGGGAAAGCGGAGTTATTAGAACATACCTTGACTTACTAGTTGATTTGCCATGGCATGAAGTAAGTGTTGATGAAACAGATATTAACAAAGCTGAAAAAGCATTAGATTCTACTCACTTTGGATTAGAAAAAGTGAAAGAAAGAATCATTGAATATTTAGCTGTTAAAATTCTAACAAAGAAAAACCCACAAACAATCCTTTGTTTAGTTGGACCTCCAGGTGTTGGTAAAACAAGTTTAGCGGAATCAATCGCTAAAGCACTAGGAAGAAACTTCGTAAAACAAAGCTTAGGTGGAGTAAAAGATGAATCAGAGATTAGAGGACACAGACGTACATATCTAGGAGCACTTCCTGGACGTATCATGGATGGAATGAAGAAAGCAAAAGTAATCAATCCAGTCTTCTTATTAGATGAAATAGATAAATTAGGTTCTGACTATAAAGGAGATCCAAGTGCTGCATTACTTGAAGTACTAGATCCTGAACAAAACGCTAAATTTAGCGATCATTACTTAGAAGAACAATATGATTTATCACAAGTATTATTCATCGCAACAGCAAACTATTTAGGAAATATCCCTGCGCCACTTCGTGATCGTATGGAAATCATTGAATTAAGTAGTTATACTGAACTTGAAAAATACAATATCGCGATTGAACATTTAATCACAAAACAACTAGTGACTCACGGTCTTGATGTTAAAAAATTCAAAATCACTAAAAAAGCGATTATGAAATTAATTAGAGGATATACTCGTGAAGCTGGAGTTCGTCAACTAGATAGATTATTTGGTAGCTTAACAAGAAAAGCAATCAAGATTATTCTAGGAGATAAAAAAGATAATGTATTTATCGATGTTGATGATGTTGAAACATTCTTAGGTAAACCTAGATACAGTAACACAAAATCAGAAAAAACTGATCAAGTTGGTGTTGTAACTGGATTAGCTTATACACAATTTGGTGGAGATACTTTACCAGTTGAAGTTGCATATTATAAAGGAACAGGTAAACTTGTACTAACAGGTAAACTTGGAGACGTTATGAAAGAAAGTGCTATGGCAGCATTATCTTATGTAAAATCAAATGCTGATAAATTTGACATTAATATTGATATGTTTAAAGAAAATGATATACATCTACATGTACCTGAAGGTGCAGTGCCAAAAGATGGACCATCAGCTGGAGTTACTATAACTACAGCGATAGTTTCCGCATTAACACATAAAAAAGTAGACCATTTCTTAGGTATGACAGGTGAAATCACATTACGTGGACGCGTGTTACCGATCGGTGGATTAAAAGAAAAATCAATTGCCGCACATAGATCAGGATTGAAAACAATTATGATTCCTATGGATAACAAAAAAGACTTAGAAGACATCCCTGATGATGTTAAAAAGCACTTAGAAATTATCCCTGTTGAGACAATTGAAGAAATCATCACAAGAGCACTAAAGTAAAGTAAAAGAACCTGAAAAGGTTCTTTTTTTGCATCATATACACTAATATTACAAATAAGTATGGTATAATCTAAATAAGAAAACACATAATTTTCTTAGGGAATGCATTATTAGGAGGGATTTTTATGAAGAAAATACTATTATTATTTATAGCTTTTATACTAGTTTCAACTCTAACAGCTTGTGTTGATAACTTTGATTGTGATGTTACGAGTAACACTAGTTGTGCATCAAATGATCCTGTAATTGCTGGTGAAACTGTAGTGAATATAGTTTTAGGTGGAAGTTATGTTCCACTAGATGGAGTAACAGCTTATGATACTGAGGACGGAGATTTAACTGGTATGATAGTTGTTGGTGGAGACGTTGTAGACGTCAATAGTGAAGGTGTCTATATTGTCACCTTATCTGTTACTGATTCTGATGAAAATATTAATACGGTAAATGTTACTGTATACGTAGGAACTTACTTAGCAAATTATCCAGATGGAATTGATTTATCTAATTTATCAGGTGAATCAAAAGCCTCTATTTATGCTGCACTCGAATCATATTTACTTAATTCAGTTAGTGGAGGAGTACCTCTATATAGAAATGCTATTTACTCTGTATATTCAAGTAGAACCGAGCTATACACTGAAACAAGTAATGCTATTTTTGGTTTTGGAAATGAATTCTCAATTCTAAACGAAGATGATAGTACAGTATTAATGTACGGTGATGTGTTTGGTAATGCTAATGAATATACATGGCGTGATGCATATGAATCTGAACCATCAGTATTAAATTTTTGGATATCTGATGATTCTAGAAGTAGTGAACTAATAAGAAAATATACTGGAAGTTTATATGAGTTTCAGTTTAATGATACAGATACTGGATACAATATCTTACCAAGCTTAGCTCTAGATAAACCACTTGCTATTAACGGTGAATTGGTTGATGGTAAAATAGAATCTTACGTTTGGCAAATACCTTTACGAAATGATCTAACTTGGAAATATCATCCAAATACTGATATATCAGGTTTTGATATTGGACATGAAATAATTAATGCAGAAGATTACTTATGGACATGGAAAACTGCGCTAGAAAACGAGTGGTTTGAAGCGGTTTCTGGTGGAGGAGATTTTATAGGACGTGGAGTTGTAAATGCTGATGCGTTTTCTAACGGCTTAGCAGATTGGTCTGATGTTGGATTACGTATGGCTGAAGGTGAATCTAATGTTTTAGAAATAGAATTTGATTTTAAAAAATCTGAACATGATGTTTTATATATGTTTTCAAGATCATCATTAAGTCCTATTAATCAGGGGTTATTTGAATCATTAGGTGAAACAGGATATGGAGTATCACCTGAAACAGTAGCTTCAAGCGGTGTATACTATTTTGATCAATGGATATCATCTGAATTGATAGCATATAAGAAAAATGAATTACACCCAGATAGTGATATGTATCATTATACTGGATTACAATATACATTTATCGATGGAACCAATGAGATATTTGATGCATTTTTAGAAGGGAAACTAGATTCTGCAGATGTTCCAAATAATAGATATGCAGAAGTAACTGAAAATGCTCAATTAATGACTATACCTCAGCAAAATACTTGGAGTTTACATATTAATGGTTTTGGAACAGTAGAAAATCGTGATGCACATATCAATCAATATCCAGGAGATGATCTTCAAAATGGATTTGTACCTGAGCCAATACTTGGGTATTTAGAGATGAAACAAGCACTGTATTATGGATTTGACAGATACACTGTAGCAAACGATATGTTACGACCATATGTTCCAACACACACTTATTTTCCAGATTCTTATTTATTTGATAACGAATCAGGAATCACAGTAAGAGGAACAGATAATGGATTAAGTGTCGTATCAGATTTTGGTGGAGACACTAATGGATACTTCCCAGATGATGCAGTTGATTTATTCAAACAAGCTGTAACTAAAGGAATTAATGATGGATACTATTCACCAGGGACAATTGAAAACCCTACAATCATATCATTAGATTTTAGCTATGCTTCATCAGGAAACATAAATGTGCAAAATATGGCTGCAGAGATTAAAAGACAATATGAAGAACTATTGTATGATGATGTAAATAATATAGGAGTTGAAATCATAATTAGTGATTATGCTTTCCCTGCTAATTATTATAATTATTTATTAATTGCAAATTGTGATTTGGGATTAGGTAGTGTAGATGTCACACATGGAGTTCTAAGCATATTAGATTATTTTCGTGATGATAATCGTTCAGAATCTAATCTGGACTTTGGGATTGATACTCATTCACCAAATATAGAAGTTACTTATGAAGACTTAAATGGCGAAATAGTTACTGAAATATGGTCTTATAACGCTTTAAGTGATGCGTTATTTGGCAAAATATATATCAAGGATGGTGTAGAACAAAGTGATTGGGAAGACTCAGCTGACTTAATAAACACTTACTTAGATATGACTGGAGAGGTATTTGAATCTTCATCAAACGGAGTAGTTATTGCCGAATATCTATTTAGAACAACTTTAGTAGATATCGCTGATTCCGATAGTCAAATCGACAGTTTAGAGGCATATATCATACTGTCTGTATCTGGAGAAAGCTCACTGTATGTATTAAGTGTTAAAGATGGTAAATACCAAATGTATATGGAAACTGAATTATTCTCAGAAGCTATTGGAGCTATTGAAAATCATGCAGGTTACCCACTTATTGCAGCCGAAAGGCTTATGACAGATGCTGATGTTGCAGCGAATGAATACCTAAATAGTTTAGGGAATATATTTACTACTATTGCTCAATATTCATTTTTTCATGGAGCTCCGTATGAGTACGTAGAGCTATGGGCAACTGACTTTGGTTGGTTAGATGCATATATAGTATTACATATCGGTGAGTACTATATTGGTTGGGCATGGCTATAAAGATAAAAGCAGACTTTATATAAAGCTGTCTCTTATACACATCT
>SDWO01000106.1 GCA_004195325.1 Candidatus Izemoplasma acidinucleici
AGATGTGTATAAGAGACAGATACAATTGTTTCACAACGAGGACATAGTCCAAGTTCTGTTGTTTCAACAACTTGCCAGCATCTATCACATGTTTCACCATCAGCTTTAAGAACATCAATTGATAGGTTGTTGAATTTGAATTCACCAGTTCCTTCTTTGATTTCAAATTGTGAAACGATAAATACTTGTTGTAAATTAACATCTAGTGAAGCAAGTAATTCTTTTACTTCATTTTCTGGATATAGGATTAATTTAGCGTTGAATGATTTACCGATAACTTTATTGTTTCTTGCTTCTTCAAGAGCTTTTAATACATTATCTCTTACAAGCATAAATTGATCATATTTAGTTACTAGGTCTTCGTGACCCAAATCTTTTGCTTTTGGCATATTTTCCAAGTATACATTTTCCTCTTTATGATACGGTAAATGCAAGTATGCTTCATGCGTTGTATGAGCTAAGAACGGTGATAGTAGTTGAAGTAACGTTAATGTTACGTCATATAACACTGTTTGGATACTTCTACGTTGTAGATTGTTTTCATCTTCAATGTACAATACATCTTTTGTGAAATCTAAGTAGAACGCACTTACTTCTTTTGTTACAAAGTTAGTGATATCTCTGTAAATTGCGTCAAATTCGAAATGATCGAATCTTTCAGTCGTTTCCTTGATTAATTTGTTTAACTTAATCTTCATATACTTATCAACTTCACCTAAGTCTTCAAATGGTACAGTATCTGTATTTGGATTGAAGTCATTTAGGTTACCTAGCATGAATCTAAATGTATTTCTGATTTTACGGTAGCTTTCACTAACTTGTTTCATCATTTCATCACTGATTCTAACATCAGATTGATAATCAACTGAAGCAACCCATAAACGTAAGATGTCTCATTACCTTCTGATTTACTCATTTTACGACCTTTTGCGTCTACTACGAATCCGTGTGTTAAACAAGTCTTATATGGGCTTTTACCCGTTTTGGCAACTCCAGTACTTAAACTACTGTTAAACCAACCTCTGTATTGATCTGAACCTTCTAAGTATAAATCAGCTGGGTATTCAAGACCGAAGTCTTTCATCCCACCATGATGTGATGTACCACTGTCGAACCATACATCTAAGATGTCTGTTTCTTTTGTGAATTCATTGTTTGGTGATGCAGGGTTTGTGTATCCAGCAGGTAGTAATTCTTTTGCTTCTTTTAAATACCAAGCATTACTTCCCTCTGTTCTAAATACTTCAGCGACATGTTTGATAACAGCGCTATCTAAGATTTCAGTTCCATCTTCATTATAGAATACTGGGATTGGAACTCCCCATGTACGTTGACGACTAATACACCAAGCTTTTCTATCTTTAACCATATTTTCCATACGAACTTCGCCCCATTTAGGGTACCAGTTAATACTTTTTATTTCTTTAAGCATATCTTCTTTTAAAGTTTCAATACTAGCAAACCATTGCGCTGTCGCTCTAAAGATAACAGGTTTTTTAGTTCTCCAGTCATGAGGATAACTATGAGTGAACCATTCCATTTTTAATAAATATCCAAGATCATCTAAGTCTTTAACAACAGATTTGTTACATTCATCGATAAACTGTCCTTCGTACTGTCCAGCTTCTTCTGTCATAAATCCTTTTCCATCAACCGGACATAGTGTTTCAAGTCCATATTGTTGTCCGATTATAAAGTCATCTTCCCCGTGTCCTGGCGCTGTATGAACTAATCCAGTTCCGCCTTCAATAGTTACGTGATGTCCGATTACTACAGGACTAACTCTTTCATATAAAGGATGCTTATAGCTCATTCCTTCTAATTCTTTACCTTTTACTTCATCTAATCTTTCTACTTTGTCCCATTCTAAACGAGTTGTTAAGTCCTCGATTAGTTCAGTTGCAACTAAGTAGTTCTCTGAATCGTTTACTCTAATGTATGAATACTTGATTTGATCACCAACAGAAATTGCTAAGTTAGCTGGGATTGTCCAAGGAGTTGTTGTCCAGATTAAGAATTTGAAATCAAACGCAACATCAAACTTCTCAACGGCATCCATTGCAACGTAAATAGAAGGAGATTTCTTATCATGATACTCGATTTCCGCTTCTGCTAATGCTGTTTCACTTGAAGGAGACCAGAAGATTGGTTTTAATCCTTTGAAGATTAATCCTTTTTCTACCATAGAAGCAAATACTTCCAATTGGCTAGCTTCGTACTCTGGTTTTAATGTGATATATGGATTGTCCCATTCACCTAAAATACCAAGACGTTTAAACTGTGTTCTTTGCTTATCTACTTGTTCTAACGCATATTCAGCACATAGTTTTCTGAATTCTACTTTAGGGATTTCATGTCTTTTAACTTTTTTGTATTTAACAAGAGCAGTCTCGATTGGTAACCCGTGAGTATCCCAACCAGGGACGTATCTTGTATAGAAACCTTGCATACTTTTGTAACGTACAACAAAGTCTTTCAATATTTTGTTTAATGCATGCCCGATATGGATGTTTCCATTCGCATACGGAGGACCATCATGTAACACATAAGGAGTATTATCCTTATTCTTTAATAGTCTTTTGTTATACAGGTCTTGTTCATTCCATACTTCCTGCATCAGTGGTTCGTTTTGTCCTAAGTTACCTCTCATTTTAAAATCGGTTTTAGGCATTAATAATGTTGATTTATATTCCATTTTACTTCACTCCTTTTAATGAATCTAATATTGGTATTACTATATTATAAATAATCAGTAAAACTGCGAGATAACTTATTGTTGTAACGAGGATAGTTGACTTAAGTAATTTTACTTGCTCATCACTATTCAAATACATAGAATCCATTCTTATTAATTGAATATATCCTACAATTAATATGATGAATGCACCTGGAAATAATACTAGAAAAATCTTTCCCTCTAGTTTAGCCATGTATCTCTTTAATTCTAAATATTTTCCCATAATATCACTTCCTTACATAATGATTCTTTCTTCTTTATACCCTCTATTACTCATAATTAGGCACTATAATAAAAAAAGCCCGTCCTAAAATAAGGACGAACTATATAATCCGCGGTACCACCTATGTTCTGATTTCTCAGCACTCAATCTAGTTAACGCCTAGTTACGTACAATCCTACATATCGAATTGTCGACTCCAAGGTGATATCAAATATAGTTATTTATCCAAGTTTTCAGCTACCCTTGGTCTCTAGTAATAAATAAAAATATTAACGTGTCCTCTTCAATGCCTATTTACTTTGTAAGTTTACCAAATTATATACAAAATACAACCTTTTTAAACATATTTTCCATATTTTAAGACTATTTTGTCTTTTTTTGATCTATTTTTCGTATCTAAAATGACAAAACGTCCATATTTCCTAATACTGATGATATCTTCTTCTATAAGCTCTTTTGTTGGTTTGTTAGATACTAAGTGGTTTACTTTGATAAAGTCGTTCTCAATCATTGTTTTAGCGTTTATTCTTGATTGTTTGGTGATTTTAGAAACAACAAGATCAAGTCGCATAGAATCAATGAATTGTTTATGTTCATCTAGGTGGATTGTTCTTGTGAGATTGGATCCATCTATTTCTATTAAATCAATCGTGTGTTTACCAATTGCGGTAAACTCGTTTTTTATATAGTCTTTTAATTCTCCAGTGACAAAGAAAGCATCTTCTTCAACAAGAATATCACCGACAGTATTGCGTTCAATGTTTAAGGCAAGGATGCTACCTAGGACATTTTGATGAGTTAACGTTAGGAAGTTCCTATTATAAAGGATTTTATAACAGATGATGTCTTTGATGTCGGTATTGATAAATCCACGCTTATATTCTGCGTTTGGATATCCACCATATAAGCTATAGTCGATGTATTTACATTTATTACTTAGTTGTGCTTGTTCGGTTAATGTAAGGAATTTTGTAGTTGTGATTGTATTAGGGGTGTAGTGTTTTATCTTATCTATAAAGTTCATATATAAAGAAAGATGAGTTTCCTCATCTATTGTTTATAGTCTTTAACGAACTTGCGTAATGATCCGTCTTTGTAATCTTGTTTCGTCGCAAATAAGAATATTTTAGCTTGAATTTCTTCAATTTCACCATCTATTGCGAAAGTAACTCCGCTTAAGAAGGTGATTACCTTGTTTGCTTCTACGTCATTGAAGGATTCAAAGTTAACGATTAAAGGCGTCCCATATAAAAGTTGGTTCGCTAGTTTTAAGACATCGATTTCTTTATCCATCATTACAAATTCTACTCGATCAAACGCTGTTTTATTTTTTGCCATAATTACACCTCTCTACTAAATAATACACTACCTAAACGGACATAGGTACTCCCATGTTCTTTTGCGATTAGGTAATCGTTACTCATTCCAATACTTAATTCATTACATTCTATATTGCATTGTTCTTTAATGTTAAGTTTAAGCTCATTTAACGATTGAAACGAGTTAATAATAACTGTTTCATCGTTTGTGTGTTCTGCCATTCCCATTAGACCAATGATATTTATGTTTTGAAAGTCTTTTATAGTGTTAATAAAATGAATTACTTCATGTATGTGTAGTCCATGTTTTGTTTCTTCACCACTAATGTTTACTTGAATGAAACAATCCAGTGGAGCCGTTCTTCTTTTATTTATCTCTTCAGCGAGTTTTAAAGTATCCAAACTGTGAAGGTAACTTATATTGTTTATTACTTTTTTAGCTTTCTTAGTTTGAAGTGTTCCAATGATATGCCATGTGATATCAAGATCCTGTAGTTGTTCTTGCTTTTCTAGCAATAGTTCTACTCTGTTTTCTCCAAAGTGAGTGATGCCTTCGTTATAAAGTGCTCTCATTTCGGTTGGAGTAAAGTATTTAGTCGCAGCAACAACCGTGATGTTCTCTGGAATATCCTTTAGAACGTCCTTAACATGCCAAATCATTTCTTTTTCCTTGTACTATACGTATAAATACTTGTCATTATAACAATCAATGCGAAAAGCATCATTTTGACAGAGTCGTTGATGTTAGGTATGAATAGTAATAATGAAATGATCAATGCTACTACTAATATGTATACTAGTAAAAATGTTTTATTCATATAATCACCTTTTAAATTAAAAAAGCGCATAAGCGCTTATTTAAATCTTGATTTTAGCCATGAAGGAATCGCTGTTTTAGAAGGTGCTTCTTCAATGTCTTGTTCTTTTTTCTTTTTAGAACGTCGACCTTTTTTCTTTTTAGGTTCTTCTACAACAGGAGTGTCTTCTTGGTCTTCCTCTGCATGAGGTTTAACACCAATGTCTTTGAATTCTACATGACTCTTTTCATCGAATCCAGCAGCAATACAAGTAACAATGATTTCTTCTGTGATATCTTGGTTGATTGTGGTACCGTATATAATATTAATTTCTGTTGAACTTGCGTTTTGAATTGCTTCGATGGCTTCATTTACTTCCCATAAAGCGATATCTATACCACTACTTATATTTACGATAGCATCAGTTGCTCCATCGATATTTGCATCTAATAACGGACTATGAATTGCTTTTCTAGTTGCTTCGATAGCGCGATCTGGACCACTGGCAATTCCGATACCCATTAATGCAGTACCTTTGTCTTTCATTACTGTTTTAACGTCAGCAAAATCAACGTTTATTAGGCCAGGTACAGTGATTATTTCAGCAATCCCTTGTACTCCTTGACGTAATACGTTGTCAGCTTCTCTAAATGCTTCTAGCATACTTGTTGAACGATCTACAACATAAAGTAAACGATCATTCGGCACAACAATTAATGTATCAACGAAAGGTTTTAAAGCGTCTAACCCTTCTAATGAAGTAGCGACTCTTCTTCTACCTTCGAAACTAAATGGTTTTGTTACGATACCAATTGTTAAGCATCCAAGTTCCCTTGCAAGCTTTGCGATTACTGGTGCTGCTCCTGTACCAGTACCTCCACCCATACCTGCAGTTATGAATACCATATCTGTATCGGTAAGGATTTCTCTCAATTCGTCTTCGCTTTCAATAGCAGCACGTCTTCCAATTTCTGGATCCGCTCCTGCTCCTAAACCTCTAGTTAACATCTTTCCAATTTGCAATCTTGAATCTGCTTTAGAAAGACGTAATACTTGTGCGTCTGTGTTAATCGCAACGAATTCAACACCTTGAACATCATTTTCAATCATTCTGTTCACTGCGTTTCCGCCACCACCACCAACACCGATTACTTTAATTGAGGGTTTTTGATTAAAATTATCCATTGACTCAAACATATTTTTACCTCCAATTAACAATTTAATTTATTATAACATACATTCTATAAAAGTTTAATATAAAAAATTTAAAAAATGGCTTATTTATAGTATTTACTAAAGAATTCTTCTTTGAAGTCTTTTAGCCTATCTTTTTGTATTGCTTCTCTTATTTGACTACTTAAATTCTTTAAGAAGTACAGATTGTGGTAACTGACAAGTCTTGAACCTAGACGTTCGTCGGCTTTAAATAAATGTCGGATGTACGATTTTGTATATGTTGTACAAACTTTACAATCACAATTCTCATCAAGAGGTGTTAAGTCTCTTTCGAAGGTTTTATTTTTAATGACCAGTCGACCAATTGATGTCATCGCGCTTCCATGACGAGCTAGTCTCGTTGGATTGACACAATCAAACATATCAATTCCTCTTATAACACCTTCTATGATGTCATCAGGTGTTCCTACACCCATTAAGTACCTGGGTTTATCAGCTGGCATTACATCTTTTAAGTGGTCAAGGACTTTGTACATGTCTTCTTTCGACTCGCCAACACTCAGTCCACCAATGCTATATCCTGGGAAATCCATTTCAATAAGCGCTTTGGCACACTTAACTCTAATATCTTCAAACGGACCACCTTGTACAATTCCAAACAATGCCTGGTCATGTGGTCTTTGATGAGCATCTTTACCTCTTTTTGCCCATCTTAGGGTACGTTCAACACTTTTTGTCATATATTCATAGGTACTATCAAATGGAGGACACTCATCAAAACTCATAATAATGTCAGCTCCAAGGTTGTTTTGGATATGAATACTATCTTCAGGAGACATGAATAGTTTCGCTCCTGATTTATGATGTCTGAAGGTAACACCTTCTTCAGTTATTTTTCTCATTTCGCTTAAACTAAATACTTGGTAACCACCACTATCAGTTAATAAAGCATGATCCCATTTCATAAATCCACGGATTCCACCATGTTCCTTAACGATGTCATCGCCTGGTTGAAGCCATAAATGATATGTGTTTCCTAAGATTAACCCATCACTTACTTCTTCAATTTCTTTTGGTTCAAGTGTTTTTACTGTTGCTTTTGTACCAACAGGCATAAAGATAGGTGTTTCATAACTACCATGAGGAGTATGAAGGATACCATAACGTGCTCCTGTTTGCTTACATACGTGCTTTAATTCATATTTTATTGCCATATTATCACCAATTCCATTATACAGTAGAAAACGCAATATTTCTACATATTACGTTTTGCGTTACTGATCATTAATTTTATTCTATTTAACTGATTTATCTCAGTAGCTGAGGTATCGTAATCAATCGCTACGATATTACCTTCAGGGTATTTCTGTTTGATCTTTTTAAACATTCCTTTACCCGCAATATGATTAGGTAAACAACCAAATGGCTGTGTGCAGACAATATTTGGAGCTCCGATATGAATCAGTTCAACCATTTCTGCGGTTAATAACCAACCTTCACCAACGTGCATTCCGCGCGGTAATAGTCCAATAGCCATTTTCTGTAAGTCCTTATATTTTGTGAAGTCTCTAAAGCCATACTTCTTTAATATTCTACGAACTCTGTTTCTTCTAAACTCGATGAACGATAGGATGAACTTGTAAACCCAAGCAACCCATCTTTTCCCACCATACTTGTATATATCGTGTAAACTACTGTCAAAAGTATACATAAAGAAGTCTAAGATATTTGGAGTAACTACTTCACAACCTTCATCACGAAGTGTTTGTTCTAAGTTATTATTTCCAAGAGGACTATATTTAACATATATTTCTCCTACAATACCAACTTTTGGTTTCTTTACTGATTTATCAACTGGGATTTCACTAAATGCCTTAACAACGTATTTAAAGCGTTTTTTAGGAAACAATAATACTTTATAGAACGGATTATAGAAGTATTTATATAGTTTCTTTTGAACTTTTTGATATACCTCTTCTGTTTGTCCTTTATTTACTTCATATGGAATGATCTCATTATAGATTTGCATGATCATATCACCCATCATTAATCCTGTGATTAGTTTTAACAACATATCAGAATTCACTTTGAACCCTGGGTTCTTTTCAAGACCTCCAGCATTAACACTCACAATTGGAATATAGTCGTAACCGGCCTTCTTAAAGGCTTTTCTAAGTAATGAAACATAGTTACTAGCTCGACATCCTCCACCTGTTTGGGTAATCATAAATGCTACTTTATGGGGATCATATCCTTCGGTTTTCATCGCATCTATAAATTGTCCAATTACAAGCATTGCGGGAACACATATATCATTATGACTATATTTCATTCCTTCATGAATTACGTCAAAACTAGTATTTTGAAGTACTTCTGCGTTATATCCTTGGCTTTTCAGCAAAGGAATAAAGTAATTGAAGTGATATGGTGCCATAGAAGGAATTAATAATGTATATTCTCTTTTCATTTCTTCTGTGAAAAGGAGACGTCCATCCTCATATACTAATTTTGCCATGAGTTGCCCTCCTTCATTGTTGAAAGTAAGCTTCTTATTCTTATATTCGCTGTTCCAAGATTATTTACTTCATCAATTTTAATTCCTGTATACAGTTTATTCTCTTTTTCTAATATATCTCTTACTTCATCAGTAGTAATTGCGTCTAAGCCACACCCAAAGCTAATCAACTGAATTAAGTTGGCGTTTTTAAGTGTCGAAACGTATTTAGCACTATCGTATAACCTTGTATGATAGGTCCATTGATTTAAAACTTTAATATCCTCTTGATCAGCTAGTGTATTAACACTGTCTTCACTAATAACAACAACATCCAAACTTCTTAATAACTTGGGAATACCGTGATTTACTTCTGGATCAATATGGTAAGGTCTTCCGGCTAAAAGAATGATGTTCATATCGTGTTCATGAGCATATTCAATCGCTCTTTGGCCTTCTTTAATGACATCTAATCTAAAGTTGCTATATTCAGTTAACCCTTTATCAAAAGCATTTTTTATATCTTTTTTAGAAACATCTAGTATTTCCTTTAGTGATTCATTCATACTTTTAACAAAGCGATCTTTTCGATTAAGGGTAACGTATGGTTGTGTATATTTTTCCATAGGTAAGTCTTCCATATTGGCACCGATTACTTCAGGATAAAAGGCAACGATTGGACAATTGAATTCATTATCTTGATGTGCTTTTTCTATAAAGTTAAACGGCATATTAGGATAGAACAGATAATCCATCTCTTTTTTGATTAAGTTTTCTATATGTCCATGAGCTAGTTTAGCAGGATAACAGGCTGTATCACTCGGAATACTATCTTGGCCTAATTCATAGATTGTTTTATTAGAACGATCACTTGTGATAACTTTGTATCCAAGTGTATCAAAGAATGTGAACCAAAATGGCATATTTTCATACATATTAAGAACCATAGGGATTCCTATTGTTCCTTTATACTCTTTTGAGTCGTCGCTTTTATAACCAACTATTTTATCGTATTTATAAAGGTATAAGTTTGGAATATCTTCTTTGTTTTCTTTTAATCCAGCGCCTCGTTCACATCTATTACCACTAATGTATTTAGAATCGTTAAAGATGTTAATTGTTAATGGGCAGTAGTTTTGACATAGTTTACATGTTGCGTTCTTTGTCTTATATGTAAAGTCTTCTAATTGTTGTTTTGTAAGGATTGAACTTTGTCCGTTATGTCTCTCTTTAGCGATTAATGCAGCACCAAAGGCACCCATTAATCCAGCTATATTAGGACGAACAACATTCATCCCAATTTCTTTTTCAAAGGCTCTTAAAACAGCGTTATTGTAGAAGGTTCCACCTTGAACAATAATGTTTTCACCTAATTCTCTTTTAATATCAGTTGCCCTGATTACTTTATATAGTGCGTTCTTAACTACGCTATACGCAAGTCCTGCGCTGATATCTGATGTTTTTGCGGCTTCTGCTTGTGCTTGTTTTACACCACTGTTCATAAAAAC
>SDWO01000113.1 GCA_004195325.1 Candidatus Izemoplasma acidinucleici
GTATAGTATAAAAGGTGTTTTTTTTATTTAAGTAAATCTCTAATTATTCTCATTTCTTTATTTGGATCAGTATACCAGTTAGATGAAAATAATCGATACAATTTCCAACTTCTTGCTTGCAGATATTTTTCTTGATGAATCATATCTCTTCGGGCATTTATCTCGTAAGAGTGATCTATATCACATATAATCCCTAATTTATATGACTCCGACTCCTCATCGTATACTGCTAGGTTTATACTATAGTTTCCAATACCGATATCTGTTTTAACATTGAATCCACTTTTCTCTAATCTTTGTTTTACATCTTCTATCAGATTAGTAGTATTTGATTCTTCTTTAACATCAGTAGTATGTAATTGGTTCAAGACTTCTCTAGCAAGCTCTGGTTTTTTTGATGATACATAGTAACAGTATCTCATATAAGCTTTAAGAAGTTTCGGCCCGGTACTTTTCAAGTCTTCTACTTTTAACTCTTCTGGGTATAGCGAGGAAACAAAGTATATCTTTTTCTTAGCTCTAGATATCGCAACATTAAGTCTGTTTTGTCCTCCATCATTATTCAACCATCCGAATCGTCTTCGAACAATACCTTCTTCATCTCTTGCATATCCCATGCTGAAGATGATTATGTCTCTTTCATCCCCTTGTACATTTTCAATGTTTTTAACAAACAAACTTTTGTCTTCTCCATCTTCAGTTCTGAACAATTCTTGTTCAAACTCTTTTTGATATCTTCCTCTTTTAAATAACTCTTCGTCGATCATATTTTCGATTTCGTCTCTTTGAGTACTGTTGAACGTAATGACACCAATCGTTTCATTATTTTGTCTTTCTCTAAATACCTTCTTAATCAACTTAATAACTTCTTTTGCTTCAGCGATATTTTTTCTATTGATGAACTCCCCATCTTTTACATGGACATATTCAATTGGTGGTTTCTTACTTTTAGATTGGTTTGGAGAAACAATTAATTTACCATCATAGAACGCATGGTTCGAAAAAGCTATTAACTCTTCATATACACTACGATAATGATAATTTAGTATTGTTTCATAGTATCTGTATCTGGCTAAATCTAATAAGCTCTTTGCATCCATTGAGACGTCTTTTAATACATTATCTTCATAGTACTCATCATCGTCAGATAACCTTCCGATACCTAAAGATGACGGTCTTAATTGTTTTGTATCTCCAGCGATTACTACTTTCTTCGCTCTATAAATAGCAGGAATTCCTTTTTCCACATACATCTGAGATGCTTCATCAAATATAACTAAATCAAACATTCCATAAACAAGTGGTACAACCGCACTCACTACTTCTGGTGTCATCATCCAAACACGAACATTGTTCATTAATTCAAGTTGGAATATATCTATGAAAGCTTTGACACTCATTTTTCGTTCAGTTTCTAAAACTCTTTTTATATCCATTATACGTTTTGTATTGGTTAAGTTAACTGCGTGTTTATATAGTTCCATCTCAAAAGATTCAGTAGACACTTGTTGTTTTTGATCCATAAGACTATTCATTAGTTCTACTTTTTCCTTATACTTATCAAGTATATACAAATGCTTTTGATTCTTAGCTTTAAACTCTTCTAAGTATCCTGTATAGAAAGCATCAAATAAATAATGTCTTAGTTTGACAATATCTTTTTGATTTTGTAGTAATGGATTATAGCGTAACATTCTAATAAACGTAATTGCATTATTATCTAGAACATTATATTGCTCTTTCAATTTATTTATCCTGTTTAGATTCTCCATAATATAACTATGTAACACACCATCTTCTAATGCCATAGAAATATATTTCTTCTCTATAGATTTTTTCTTTGTTAGAAAGATGAGTTGATTACTATATTTATCATACAGTTTTCGTTTTATTCTCCCCTTACCAAAGAACCAACTCTTTTTGAATTTCTTTTGATATTTTTCAATATCCTTTGCAAATTCTTGGAGTTCTATTTTATTTGATCTTGTAATTTTTGTTTCCAATTTATTGAATATCGGATATGATTCCATTATTTCATCATGTTCAATAAAACTAACTAGATGACTTCTTT
>SDWO01000182.1 GCA_004195325.1 Candidatus Izemoplasma acidinucleici
AGATGTGTATAAGAGACAGTTTTTATTCTGCTTAGTTATGTTATAATTATTTTGAAGAAATAGACGGGGAGGGTTTTATGATAACATTTTTAGATATTGAATATGATGAGAAAAATAAGAAGATTTATGATTTTGGTGCTGTGAATGAAAAAGGTAATGAATATCACGATACCAAATTTAAAGGATTTTTGAATTTTATTAAGGGTTCTAACTTCTATTGTGGTCATAATATAATACTACATGATTCAAAATATATAAATATTGCAAAAGGTAGCATAGTTATAAAAAAAGATGAGTGTATAGATACACTTCTTTTATCAGTATTATTGTTTCCCAATAAGCCTTATCATAAATTAATTAAAGACGATAAATTAAAACCAGAAGATTCTAACAATCCATTAAATGATTCAATAAACTCCCAAGATTTATTTGCTGATGAAAACTATATGTTTTCTAAATTACCAGTAAGAAAACAGGAGATATTTTATGAGTTATTAAAGGATGTTCCAGGATTCACTGGTTTTTTTAATTACAAAAAGTTTGTCTCTAAAATGGAACATGTAGAAAACAGTATAAAAGATGAATATCGTAGTCTAATTTGCAATAATGCAGATGTCAGTAGATTGATAAATGAATACCCAGTAGAGCTTGCATTGACATTAGCATTATCAGCTACAGAAGAAATGGAATCATTGTTCCCAAAATGGGTACTATATACTTACCCAATGGTTGAACATGTAATGTTGACACTACGAGGAGTACCATGTAGTCCTCAATGTGAATATTGTAAGAATAATCTCAATCCAATAATAAAAGCAAAAGCATTATTTGGTTTTAATACATTTAAAGAATTTGATGGATTACCACTACAAGAATTAGCTATTGATGCTGCATTGAAAAATAAATCATTAATTGCTGTATTTCCAACCGGTGGTGGAAAGTCCTTTACATATCAATTGCCTGCTTTAATGAGAGGTGACACAACTAGATCATTAACAGTGATCATATCACCCTTACAATCATTAATGAAAGATCAAGTAGATAATCTGCAATCTAAGTCTATTAACAAGTCTGTAGCGTTATATGGCCTGTTAGATCCAATTGAAAGAGCTAAGAATATTAGAAGAGTCAAAGACGGAGAAGTAAGCATTCTGTATATTGCACCAGAATCTCTACGTTCTAGAACAATTGAAAGACTATTATTATCTAGAGACATTGCTAGATTTGTTATTGATGAGGCTCATTGCTTTTCGAGCTGGGGGCAAGACTTTAGAGTAGACTATTTATACATTGGGGAGTTCATTAAGAACCTACAAGAAAAGAAGAGCAACAACAAACAGATTCCAGTATCATGTTTTACAGCTACAGCTAAGAAAAATGTTATAAAAGATATTGAAGATTACTTCATGGATAAACTTAATATTACTATGGAAAAAATAACATCATCAAGTGCGCGTAAAAATCTTACGTTCAAAGTAAAAAACATAGAAGATGAAACAGAAAAATACAGAGAATTACGATCTTTACTGGATACTAAAAAAGTGCCTACAATAATTTATGCATCTAGAGTTAAAAAAGTAGCAGAAATCTTTAATAAATTAGAGCAAGAACAATACAGTGTCTCGATGTTCCATGGAAAAATGGAATCTGATGAGAAGATTTTATCACAAAATAGTTTTATGAGTGGGGAGACCAGAATAATGGTAGCCACATCTGCATTTGGTATGGGTGTAGATAAAGAAGATGTAGAAAGAGTTATACATTTTGACATATCTAGTTCTTTGGAAAACTATGTACAAGAAGCAGGAAGAGCCGGAAGGAAAAAAGATATAGAGGCAGATTGCTATATTCTTTACAATGAGGAAGATTTGGATAAACACTTTAATCTACTTAATAGTACAAAACTAAATATTAGTGAAATTAAACAAATATGGACTGGCATCAAAAGAAACGTAAGAGTAAATCGTTCAATCACAAAGTCTGCTTTAGAAATTGCTAAAGACGCTGGATGGGAAGATAATGTTAGAGGATTAGAAACAAGAGTGAAAACAGCAGTAGCGGCCTTAGAAGATGCTGGCTATCTTCAAAGAGGATTAAATTCACCGAGAGTTTTCGCGGATGGAATCTTAAGTAAAAATCAAGCAGAAGCTGTTAAAAAAATTGATAAAAGTTCCTTGTTTAACGATAAAGAAAAGACCATAGCCAAAAGAATAACATCAAATCTAATTTCAAGTAAATTTAGAAAGAGATCTGCAAGTGAGGAATCAGAAGCTAGAGTTGATTACCTAGCAGAAGTCCTTGGACTTAAACTTGATATAGTTATAGGAATGATTGGGAAACTAAGAGAAGAAAAAATCTTAGCAGACTCGAAAGACCTTGCTTGTTTCTTAAAAGGTACAGCAAAGAAATCATCAAGAATACTATCTGAGAGTATTAAGCTAGAAAGATTCCTAATTGATGAATTTTCTGAAGAGAATAGAATCTTTAATTTTAAAGAGTTAAATGAAAAAGCCATAGAGTTAGATCTTAAATCAAATGTAAAAATGATTAAGGATGTAGTAAATTACTTGAATATAAACAAGGTAATAGTACTTAATAAAATGGGTACATATAAAATAAAAGTGGATATCAAGATAGAAAAAAATCTTGCAATAGAAAACTTAGACAAAAAATCTGTATTAAGCGAATTTATTTTGGAATTTTTGTATAAAAAAAGAGATTTAATGAGTGAAGAGGATAAAAATGCAGGTGCTATTCTTTTTTCAATACATGAGCTAAAAGCGGATTATGCTAAAAACTCAGGTTTTCTTAACGAAGAGACAACTATTAAAGATATAGAAGAAGCATTATACTTTATGAAAATTGTAGAATCTATCAAAATTGAAGGTGGATTCCTAGTGATTTATAGTCCGATGAATATTAAGAGACTTAATAAAGGGAATATATATAAGAAAAGCGACTATGAGAAACTAAGTAATTTTTATACTAATAAAGTAGAGCAAATACATATAGTTGGAGAGTATGCCAAAAAAATGGCAGGAGATTATAATGATGCATTGCGATTTGTAAATGATTACTTCAATATGGATTATAAAGAGTTTTTATCAATATACTTTAAAGGTAGTAGAAAGAAGGAAATATCTAAAAAAGTATCTCCATCCAAATTCAAGCAGTTGTTTGGTGAATTATCACCTGCACAATTAGAGATTATCAATGATAATGATAGTGACAAAATTGTTGTAGCTGCAGGGCCAGGTAGTGGTAAAACAAGATTGCTTGTACACAAATTAGCAGCTATAACTTTAATGGAAGATACAAGACCTGATCAAATGCTTATGCTTACATTCTCTAGAGCTGCAGTAAATGAATTTAAAAGTAGATTACTAGATCTTTTAGGACCAATTGCAAACGGAATTGAAATAAAAACTTTCCACTCATTCTGTTTTGATATTATTGGTCGTGTTGGATCTTTGGATAAGTCAGCTGAAATAATCAGTGATGCAATCAATATGATTGAAGAGGGAGAAGTAGACCCAATTAGAATCACTAAAACGATGCTTGTGATTGATGAAGCACAGGATATGGTAGAAAAAGAGTATCAATTAATAAACTTAATTCTTGAAAAAAATGATGGAATTAAATTGATTGCTGTTGGGGATGATGATCAAAATATTTATGAATTTAGAAAATCATCAAATAAATATTTGAAGGAAATTGCAAGTGTTGCTAAAGTGTATGAACTTCCACATAATTATAGAAGTAAAAAGAACATAATAGAGTTCTCAAATAGGTTTGTATCATCAATTAGTGGAAGGATGAAAAGTATTCCGATATTAAATGTACAAGAAGATAATGGAAACATTGCTATTGTAGAACATATTGAGACGAACTTGTATGAACCAATTGTTAAACACCTTGATAGTTGTAAATTTGAGGGAAGTACAGCAATATTAACTAGAACTAATGAACAAGCAAGTATTATCGCGGGTATGCTTTGTAATCAAGGGAAAAGAGCTATGCTGATTCAAGATAATTCTGAAATGAATTTGTTCAATTTCTTTGAGTTGAGAAATTTCTATAAAATATTAACTTCAGAGGAAAATGTATCTGTAGTGGGTAAAGAAACCTGGCGAGTAGAAAAAAGGAAATTTCTAAATGACAATATTTCTAATCCAAACGTTATCGTATTTAGGAACGCACTTGATACATTTGAAAAGTTTAATTCACGAATCAAATATTTGTCAGACTTTAAGGAGTTTTTAAAGGAATCAAGTTATGATGATTTTATACCTATAGATTCACTTGTTGTTTCGACACTACATAAATCAAAAGGTAGAGAATTTGATAATGTATTTATTCTTTTTGATAATAAATATATTTCAGATAATCCTACAAAACGATTACTTTATGTTGGTATGACAAGGGCTAGAAACAATTTAGTATTACACTGTTCCAATGAAAAATTTAAGTATAATGGCCTTGAAAAATATAGTTACTACAATAGAAGTAAAAACTATGAGATGCCGGATAAACTAGTGTTTACCTTAACTCACAAAAGGGTAGCACTTGGGTATTTTGAATTTACTCAGAAGGCAGTAGAAAAAATTCAGATTGGCACTTCATTATCAATGATTGAGGATTGGAGACTAGTAAATGGAAATAGTAAAATACTAAAGTTTTCAAAAAAACAGGTTGAGTATATGGATGAGCTCTTAGATAGTGGATACAAGTTTGAGTCAGCTAAAGTAAAACATAAAGTTTATTGGTATAGTCAAAATAAAGAGATGGAGTTTTTGATTGTATTACCAGAAATTGTGTTTACTAAGATTGATTCTAGTAATGTTGGTGAGGACATTGTATCAAAGATAGAGTGAGACATCATAGGTATATCATATTTGCAACATAACTTGGAGAGGGATTGGGATAAATGATATTAGATAATAAAAAGTTTTCAGAAGAACAAAAACAGATAATAACTAGTATTGGAAAAAAGTATAAAGATAATAAAGAAAAACATCTCAGAAAAGTGAATGTAATCGCTTTAATAACGATTCTGATTTTTATGAGTATACTTACTTTTCTTTATTTATTAGATAGTCGCAGGATCTCAACAATAACATTCTTAATACTATTTGGTTCAGGTGTAGGTATATTTAATTATTCAAAAGCAAAGAAGAAGCTTTTAAAAGTGTTATCAGGAGATGACTATGAAGTGGGACTTTACTATGCTAACAAAGATGATGAAGTAATAGGTAATGGATATAAGATGTTTAAACAAACTCGAGTGGGATTTATTGCATTGGGGATTTTAGGACTCGTAGTGACAATACCTATGGGTTTAATTTCATATAACGAATCACCAGTGGATTATAATTCTCTAACTGAAATTACAGGTATTTTAGAGGAAGGTTATTTTGATGCAGACGATGGTATACAAATGAGACTCGAAGGTGATGATACAGTATATAGAATTCAATCTATATATACAGTAGTCCTTGATATAGATAGAATATTTGACGAAGTAGATTTAGGGGATGAAGTTATTTATCGTATTGGAGAAGTCAAAGTTGTTAACGGTGATACATTGAGAGATGTCTATTATTACGAAGCAGATTCAGTTGAATATATGAACTATGATTTAATGATGCAAGGATATAATAGGAATCATAATTTAGGAATAGTTGTCGTTATTGTTTTTGGATTGCTTGGAGTTGGATCTATAATCTCGTTCTTTGTGTACAAAAATTATATTCTTATAATGAAACAAGAAAAAGAGAAATTTGATTTGAGTATAAAAAACAAAGTTATAGAATTTGATCGTGATGAAGATTTATTTGAATTAACATCAAAACCTAAGATTGCAACATATGCACCAAGATGGATGATTATTTTTATGATTATTATGATTGTTGGCTTTTTTATAGGTATGATATTATCCTTGATTTACATTACAGATCCTTTTAATAGAGTCGGAATACCAATCTTGTGTGGAGTATTAGCACTTTTGTGCGTAGTAGGATGCTATGATGGTCTTAGGAATAATGAGATGATTGATGGGGATTATTTCATCAGTCACAGGTTCTTTAAGACAAAGAAATTTCACATCAAAGAAATCTCTAGACTTTCTGTGACTGGAGGAATTGCGACTTTATTAGATTCGAATAATAAAACTTTGGTTAACATATCTACTTTTACAAAGAATCTTGATAAAATTATTGATAGATTAAATGAATTTGGAGTATTAGTTGAAACAGACATGGGTTAGTAAAAACATACATAATATAGTATATTTGGCACTTTCCTACATAGGAAGGTGCCATTACTATGTAACTTACAGTGAGTCTGTTATAAGGTAAATACTCTATGATATAATTTATACGAGGTGGAACTATGAAAAAAATGTTAATATTTATACTAATATTATGTTTAACGGGATGTAAAACAGATGATAATCAAGATGTTGATTATATTGAAGAGGAATCTCTAAAAACTATAGTTACAACATATTATAGTGGAACATATTATACATCTGTTGGATACAAGTATGTTATGGAAGATTATACTTATACATATAGTTTGTCTATTAGAATTTTTTCTGTATATTTGGATGATGTAACATATTCATATAAACTGGAAGAAGATGAATGGGTGTTGATAATCCCTGAGGACATTCCAGAAGATGAAAGATATATCAATCTTTCTGTATTTCGAACTATAAATCTTGATTGGTTTGAGCCATACGATGTTGATGAAGAAAACTCTTCATTATTTGAATATGACTTAAGGCTTAAAGAAGAGTACATAGATGAACTGTTTGAGTTGATTTATAATAGAGATTATGACGAAACTTTTATAGAGAATTCATGGGGGAGTTATGACTGCTTTTTAGGAGTGGATGAAAATGATAATATTGTTGAAGTCTCTTATAGCTCATTTCCGAGTCATAAGATAGAGTATATTAGTATCGACGAAATCTATCCTTTACCAGACAGTATTAAGTTAGATCTAGATTTAGAATAAATTGCATGCATATGTCTTTTATGCCATCACCAAAATACGGACAGGCAATAATAGAAAACAAGTTGAAGTAAGAGAATGATGTACGAAAGAGGAAGGGAAGTTGTAGTCATGAGTAAATTAATACGATTCAATTTTATTGGGATTCTATTGCTCCTAAGTACAGTCATTTTGGCATCATGTGAAAGTGAGTCTCTACAAGAAATAGAGTTTGAAGATATTAGAATTGCTGAAGGGCAAGAATGGGAAATAGATGAGGGAATTGGCTTTCCTAGAAAGATGTATATATCAGATGATTCAAGCTTTCTTTATAACTCTACCTTAAGTTATACTCCTATACTTAGTTATTCATCTGATGATATTGATTTCAAACTCGTAAATATATATTATTATTTAGGTATGTTGGCCAGTTCTTATATCGGACCAACAAAATCTATTACGATTATTATAGAAATAGAAAAAGATATTGAGTTAACAATGAGTTGTAATAATAAAATGGTATTAGAATATACATTTATAGAAGAGGATTATCATAAATACATAATCTCAATTGATAGTAATGACTTTATAGGTAAGTGTATTTATGGTGAGGATGTATTTGTTGAATTGAGAAGTGACGATAATGTTATTTATAGCGAATCATATCTATTTAGTATATATGAGATGAGCATGGATTTTGAAAACGATCCAGTACTTGACTTAAATAACTTGAGCAATGATGCTTATATTGATTTGTTTTTGGTGCGAGAATCAAGTGGCTATTTTAGTATTGAAGATATCGATTTAGATATTATCAGATTTGGGTATAAAAACGATTTGAGATCGTTTAGTATATCTCGAATTTCAAATAATCTTATCGAAGCTGAAATCGATTATGAAGAAATTGAAGATATACTTGTAGATATATTAAGTAATTATGAAAAAACTAAGGTATGTAGTCAAACGATGACAAATTTTCTTTTAACAAATTGCGTTAGGACTATGGACTTTGATGCTCATTTCTTATTAGAGTTAGAACAAGGAAATGATGAGTATCCAAATAGGAAGTTTAGAATTGGACTTGGACACTATGACAACGAAACAGTATTATCAATGTTTATATATGGTGCAAATAAACATGGCAAATTCCAGTTTAGAATATCTGAAGAAGAGAATCGAAAAGTAAAAGAGTTGTATGATTACCTATCCAATAAATATGATTCTAAAATACCGAATGATTAAAAAGTAATATGATGAAATAGATTACGATTGTGATTAATAAAAATTGACACAAGTTTGTCAGATTTATATGATATTATAAGAATATGATTCAATATATAAGGGGTTGTTATTATGAGGTATGTTGGAAGCATCTTAATGATGTTTATTATCTTATTATTATTAGGTTGTTCAAAGCCTGATATTACTAGTGAAACGGATAGAACAGATGTTTTTCTAACGGATGACAGAGTTAGTTATGATGTAACAGAATATGTCATGTCTAACGGGATGGGTGCGAGAGTATTAAAGGGATATTATATGCCAGAGATTAATCATACTTGTTTTGAAATTGTCATTGATGAGTATGATAGTGATGGATACTATTCTGTCTCGTATAACTACGAAGAGGAATTATATAATTACTCATCTCAGTATGCCGGTCTTTCAGTAGACGAAGAGAATAAGGCAATGATCTGTAATAAGGATATAGAGTTTGATTGGTACGACATTGAGATTGTAAGAACAAATAGATCTGGAGTAACTCAATTTACCCTTGCAACAATTCATTATGAGGATGAGTACTTTAGCACTAGAAAAACACTACAAGGATCTATCACTCCTGATGATCAAGCTACAGTGCCACTTTATGGTAATCCGTATATATCATTGACTTTACAGATTGATGGTATAAGTGATTTTCCTGAAGCAAACTTTGTTGTTAAAGAATATAAAGAAGAATTAAAAGAAGATGTAATCCTCAACTTAGACGATTTTGATCTATCAGATGATAATGGTATTTATGAGAACTATACTCTAGATGGTTTATCACCTGGGTTTACTTATAGTATCGAGTTGTTGTATCGTCCAATTAGTAATGATGATACAATGTTTCGCTTAGATTTTAATAGGGTAGACGCTTCACTTATGGAAGGTTTAACTTATGGATGTGCCTATGAATTTATTTGTGCAAGGATTCTCGGATACGAAGTGTTCAATGATTATATCACATATGATTTATATGTATTGTTAGATCAAATACATATTAATGAGGATACAAACAAACCGCAAGAGTTGTTTTTCAAAGTATATAACAACAATAGTGAATTACTATATTCTTCACAAATAACAAATGATCAAAGAAGTATTGATATCCCAATTGAATTCATACCAGAAATAGGAAAAATTAAATTGGAAAGTGATATTATAATAAATGAGAAACACTCCACTTATCAATATAATCTTGTTGTTGATGATAAGAGAATATATGATGGTGAGTTGGATTAGTCGTTGCAAGATTAATGTTCTATAAATTGAAACGAGTATTGATTCAACATTCTATGTACATTTCTTCAAAATGAAATCAATAATTATTAAAGACTATGAGAAGTCAAATTTCTCATAGTCTTTTTGTTTTAAGTGGATTTTATATATGTGAACTACAAATATGATATAATCATAGGGTAAGGTTGTGATGAAATGAAGACAATAAAGAATAATAGTTTTGATCCATTTTATAATCTGGCTTTAGAAGAGTTTTTACTTAAAAATACTGAGATTACTGATGATTTATTCTTTTTATGGAGTAATAAAAAGTCTGTGGTGGTTGGTAGAAATCAGAACCCTTTTACTGAAGTGAATATCGACTATGCAAAAACACACGATATTGATATCGTAAGAAGAAGTACCGGAGGAGGTACTGTTTATCATGATGAGGGAAATATTAATTTCACTTTTATAACCTCAACTATTACAAATAGACTAAGTAATTATGAATTCTTTTTACAGCCAATCATTTCCATATTAAACAACTTAGGAATAGAAGCTAAGTTTTCACCTAAAACACATATTTATGTTGGGGAACACAAAATTTCTGGGAATGCCCAGGGTTTCTATAAAAATAGAATGATTCATCACGGCACACTCTTATTTGAAGTTAATAGTGATCATTTACATAATGTCTTAAGAGAGAAAACAGAGATAGACACTTATGCAATAGCATCAGTACACTCAAAAGTACAAAATATTAAAGATATCCTTAGTGTTGATCTTACTATTACCGAATTTATGGACCATATACTTGGTCAAATGGGATTCAATGGTAATGATGAAATTGAGTTGTCACTAGAGCAAAAAAATGAAATTCTTGAATTAGCAAATTCTAAATATCATACTTGGGAATGGATATATGGACAAACACCAAAATTTACAATACACAAAGATGATTATAAATTTGTAGTTACAAATGGTTTGATTGAAAAAAGTAGCCAATATGAAGAATTGCTAATTGGGCAAAAATTTGATAAGACAATCATTTCTAACGCTTTAGTGAAGCAAAATGACAAAGATGAAATAATCGACTTATTATTCAAATAAAAAACACTTTAAATAAAGTGTTTTTTTTAATTTGAGATTCTGAATATCTATTTGTGGTTATATAAAGTTTACTTATAGTTTTGTGTGTGAACCATCACAATATGGCGCGTTAGAAGTTTCTTTACATCGACATAACATCTTTTCTTTTGACTCCTCTGGAGTAAATGGTAGTGGTGTAATATCAGTTACTTTATGAGACCCATCACAAAACGGTTGGGATTCACTTCTACCACAAGCGCACCAGTAATATGTTTTGCCTTTCTCTAAAGCAACTTTAATTGGAGTATTTGCTGCGACTTTCGCTTTGGTCATTTAAATTCCTCCTTTTTTTTTAGTATAGCACTCATTTGTTTTTAAAACTAATCCCAAAAACACATATTCCATTATATGTGTATTGGTTTATCAATAATACCATGAGCAGCTTCCATCACTATCTCACTTAAAGTGGGATGTGGATGAATTGCCTTGGCAATTTCATAAACTGTCCCCTCAAGTTCCATTGTTGTTACAGCTTCTGATATCATATCAGTTGCATGGACAGCTAAAATATGAATTCCAATTAACTCTCCATATTCTTTATCAGCAATGATTTTTATAAAGCCATCGCTTTCACCTTCTGCGAGTGCTTTACCATTGGCTGCTAAAGGAAATACACTAACTTTGTAATCAAGTTTTTGTATTTTTGCTTCTTGCTCAGTTAATCCAACATATGCAATTTCTGGGAATCCATAGATACCATAGGGAACTCTGTTATAATTCAGTTCACTATTTTTCCCAAGGATATTTTCAACAGCGACAATACCTTCAGCACTAGCAACATGTGCTAGCATCATTTTTCCGTTCATGTCACCAATTGCATAGACAGATGGTATACTTGTTTCTAATTTGTTATTAGTAACAACACCTGTTTTGGTTGTTTCTAAATCTAAGTTTTCAAGTCCTTTTAAGTTTGGTCTTGTTCCAATACTAACTAGGACTTTATCATATTCAACTTCTTTATTTATATCATTATTTTTGTAAGTGACTGTTTTGTCGTTTATTTTTGTAACCATACCGTCAGTGATGATTGTTAGATTCTTGTTTTCCAATAGTTTCACATAGGCTTTTCGAATTTCGTTATCAATCGTTGTTAATAACATCGGTGCTTGTTCTATAATTGTTACTTTGGTTCCAAGGTTGCTGTAAAGTGTTGCAAATTCAACACCAATAACTCCACCCCCTATAATGACTAAAGAGGCTGGGAGTACATCTAAATCAAGAAGTTCTTTTGAGGTTAATGCTATGTTTAACTCAAAAGCTTCTTTTAATCCTTCAATATTTGGAATAAAGGGATGAGCTCCAGTTGCGAGTATAAGATTACTGGTGTGAAGGGTTTGATTATTAACTTCAACAGTAGATTTATCAATTACTGTCCCAAAACCATTAATCACAGTTACCCCAGCTTTTTTAAGGAGTCCTTTTACTCCAGTTGTTAAGCGAAGGACGATTTTATCTTTTCGTTTCTTAATTTTACTTAAATCAATTTTGATATTCTTATCTTGAATATCTAAACCATATTTTTCAGCATTGAGAAATTGTTTGTATACTTTCGCAGTTTTAAGCATCGCCTTTGTGGGAATACATCCCCAGTTTAGGCAAACACCACCAATATTGTCTTTTTCAATTAATGCAACTTTCTTTCCAGCTTGCCCAGCTTTGATAGCTGCGACATATCCTCCAGGGCCACCACCAATGATGATGATATCATAATTTTCCATCAGTTCCTCCTAACTAAGAAGTAGAAGCATCGGATTACTTAAATAACCTTTGAATGTTTGAAGGAATCTTCCAGCGTCTCCACCATCAATCACTCTGTGATCGATTGATAAGGATAATGGTAATACTTCTCTAATCACAATCTCATTATCGATTACAACCGGTTTTTTCATAATTTTACCGATACCGATAATTGCGACTTCAGGGAATTTTATTACAGGGACACCAAATGTAGAATCAAAGACTCCATAATTTGTGACCGAGATAGATCCATCTTTTAAATCATCTAAGGTTATTTTTTTATTCATTGCTTTTTCTTTTAGTTTTTGTATATGATTTGCTAGTTCGAAAATACCAAGATTATTAGCATCTTTGATATTAGGGACTATTAAACCATTTGGGGTATCGACTGCGATACCGATGTTCATATAGTTTTTATATACAATTTCATCATTTTCATGATCAAAACTACTATTGAATATTTTATGTTCTTTTAAAGATAACGTCAAAGCCTTAATAATGAAGGGCATATACGTTAGTTTAACTTCTTTTTGACTTGCTAATTCTTTGAAAGAACGACGTAAATCAACTAAATCTGAGACAATAATTTCATCCATTACTGTTGTGTGTGGAATCATTGATTTTGAAAGTGTCATATTCGTTGCTATTGTTTTACGTAATTTAGATATTTTCTCTCTTGTAGTACGTTCTTTATCATAGGCAGGCATTTGGATAAATGGTCTTTCTGTATGAGGTTGAAGTGGCACTTGTTTTGCTTGTTCTGTTACCTCATAAATATCTTTTTTCATTACGCGACCATTTTCACCAGTTCCAGTTACGATATTAATATCAACATTTAGATCTTTAGCTAGTTTTCTTGCAACAGGAGTTGCAAGAACTCTTTTTGTCTGAGATGTTGTTTCTTGTTCAAATTCATTACTGTTTGATATTATTTCTGAACCAACTTCAATACTACCAACTACACCTGCTGCTTTTTCTTCTTCACCATCAGTGATTGGTTCTGGTGTAGTATTTTGTGCTGTAGTTCCGTCATCAATTACAGCTAGGGTTTCACCGACGTTTACTGTTTCTCCAACTGGGGGACCTAATTTTGTAATCGTTCCTGTGACGGGACTTGGTATTTCTGCATTTACTTTATCTGTTTCTATTAAGACTAGTGTTTCACCTTCTTCAATTACATCACCAATATTGTATTCCCATTTTAGGATGACACCTTCGTGAATTCCTTCGCCGATGTCTGCGAATTTAAAATCATACATGATTAAAAACTCGATACTTTCTTGATTTCATTTGCGATTCGCTTTGGAGTGATGATAAAGTGATGTTCCCCTTTTGGCAAAGGGATTGTAATATCAAATCCGGCTAGTCTTGTTGGTGGAGCTTCTAAATATAAAAATGCTTGTTCATTTATTGTGGCGATTAATTCGGCACCTGGTCCATATGATTTATAAGCTTCATGAACAACTAGGAAACGACCTGTTTTCTTAACAGAGTTTATTAGTGTTTGCTTATCGTATGGTTGAATCGTGCGAAGATCTATTAGTTCGACATTAATCTTTTCATTTTCAAGTAACTTAATTGCATTTTCTACTTCCCGAACCATTGCACCCCAAGCAACTACTGTAATAGTATCTCCTTGTTGAACCACTTTGGCTTTTCCAATTGGAACAATATATTCTTCAGTTGGAACTTCTTGTTTGAATGCTCTGTATATTCTTTTTGGCTCAAGGAATATTACAGGGTCTGGATCTTTAATAGCTGCGGTTAATAATCCCTTTGTATCATAAGGAGTAGAAGGGATGACAACTTTTAAACCTGGGATGTGAGCAAATAGCGATTCAATAGACTCACTATGATGTTCCAATGCTCTAATTCCTCCTCCGTAAGGCATTCTTATAACCATTGGTAAGGAATATGTCCCTTTTGTTCGGTTACGGTAACGCGCTACATGGGTAATGATTTGATTAATCGCAGGAAATACAAATCCACTGAATTGAATTTCTGGAATAGGTATTAAACCATTAACAGCCATACCAACTGCACTTCCGATAATCGCACTTTCTGCTAAAGGTGTATCGAAACTTCGTTCTTTCCCATATTTTTGTTGGAGTCCTTTGGTGGCTCTAAATACACCACCTTCAAATCCAACATCTTCACCAAATGTAACGACATTGTCATTTAGTTCCATTTGTTGATCAATTGTATTTTTTACTGCATCTATAATTGTCATTAAGGGCATCTTATTTCGCCTCCTTAATATATTCTTTATATTCATTTAATTGATTTTGTAGATCTTCTGACATTGTTTCGTAGTTGTATTTGAAGACTTCGTCGAGATCTATCAGTCCTGTTTCTTCAACTTCTTTAAAGATTTTATTTACATAATCTTTATATTCTTTTATCAGTGCTTTGTCTTCTTCTAAAGTCCAATGACCTAACTCAATTAGGTAGATTCTAAATCGTGTAATTGGATCTCTTTCTTCCCAGTAAGCAACTTCATCATCACTTCTATAAATCGATGGATCATCACTTGTTGTATGAGGACCTAAACGATACGTTAATGCTTCAATTAGCGTTGGACCTTCTCCTCTTAATGCTTTTTCTTTTGCTTCTTTGGTTGCAATATACATCGCAAGCGGATCGTTCCCATCAACTTGGATTCCTTCAATACCATAACCAATAGCTTTATGAGCTAGTGTTTTGGCTTTTGTTTGAGAAGATCTTGGGGTGCTGATTGCCCATTGATTATTTTGAATGATAATGATCACAGGTAAATCAAAGACAGCACTAAAATTGACAGCTTCATGGAATTCTCCATGAGATGTCCCTCCATCACCAACGTAAGCAACGACTACTTCACCTTTTTTCTTGATTTTACTAGCATATGCAAGACCAGCAGCGTGATTCAACTGACTTGCGATTGGGACACTTATGGGAAGGATTTTTAGGTCTTTATCAAAATGATTTCCTTCTTCATTTCCATACCAATACATAAATAATTGTTTTAATGGTGCACCTTTATATAACATTCCAGCTAATTCTCTAAAAGCAGGAACCATCCAGTCTTGTTTATCAAGAGCAGCAATCACTCCAACTTGAGCTGCTTCTTGACCTTTGATAGGTGCATATGTTAATATTCTTCCTTGTCTTTGGTACTGAAGTGCTTTTGTATCAGCGACTCGTCCTAACATCATTGTTTTATACATATTAAGTAAGAATTCTTTGTCTAATTTAGGAACTAACTTTTCGTTTACTACTTTCCCTTTGTAGTCTAGAACTTCTAAAATTTTATCTTTTAGGGGACTATATGTTTTCGTTAACATTGTTATTTCTCCTTTAGTTATTCTTATATGTTTTTTTGTTTATCGTTACAAGTTAACTATAACGTAAATTAGAATTATTATGAATTAGAATGCATTGGCCTTGGGTGTGATTATAAATAGAGCAAAATAAATGGCGATTCGAGAACATTTAATCATAAAGAATACAATTAAATGAAAACACCTTTACGAAAGGGTTTTCGCAAATTATACTTATAATGCATATAAAAGATAGAGGAGATACATACATATGAAAAAAATATTAAGTATATTATTACTTGCTGTTAGTGTTATTACTATGGCAGGATGTAATACAGAGGAAAAGAAACCCGTTGTTGTTGAAGATACAACTATTATCACAGTGACTTCAGAAACGGTAAACCAATTAGATCTTGGTGCTGATGTTCCTGATTTTACTTCATGGTTTGAAATAGAAAACAGTATATTAGGAGATATTGAAGTTAATGATAATTTAATTTCTACTACTTTACCAATCGTTGATGGTAAAGTAACAGAAGTAGGTTCATATCAAGTAATCGTTACTTATATTGATGCTGAAGGGGTTAGTTATTCTGAAATAGTTACAATCACTGTTGAAGACAATGTTGTAACTGAATGGGAATTTATTACATATATGGATGGAACAACACCGTTCGTTAAATATGGTAATAGTAATGTCGTAGTTAATAAAACAATGGAAGATGATTATCCTGTATTAGAAGTAGATGTAAACACTCCACACGATACTGATTGGGAATATCTGATAGGTACTGAAGGATTAGACTTTGCATCTGGAAACACATATACATACACAATAATCGCTAAAACATTAGTAGTTGGTGGAAGAGATATTGGTGTATCATTTGAAAACCCAAATCACAGTAGACTAAATCATGATATTTTAAGTTTAACTGATGAGTACCAAACATTTACTGGTTCTGTCATAGTTGCTTCAGATATTATTGGAGGAAAACTAAACATTTTCTTAGGAGATGTTACTCAAACTGAATTAGGTACTATCGTATTCAAAGAAATAAGAATCGTTGAATCAACGACTGTTATTGATGGTTTAGATAATCCAGGTGAAACAACTTGGACTGCTCCTGATTTGACAAACATGGATGCTTATGTAGAAAACTTAATAGATACAATGACAGTAGAAGAAAAAATAGGACAAATGTTACAAGGGGAACGCACAAGCGTTTCCGTTGATGACATTAAAAATTATAACTTAGGTTCTGTATTAAACGGTGGTGGATCAATCCCTGGTGATGATATCCAAGATTGGTATAGAATGTACTTATTATATCAACATGGTGCAGCTGAAAGTTCATCAGGAATTCCAATCATCTTTGGAACAGATGCAGTACATGGAAATAACAACTTATTAAACGCAACATTATTCCCACATAACATTGGTCTTGGAGCGGCAAACGATCCAGAGCTAATGAGACGAATCGGAGAAATAACTGCGATAGAGACGAGATTAACTGGTATCTCGTGGACATTTGCTCCTGCAGTGAGTATTGCTCAAGATGCAAGATGGGGTAGAACATACGAAAGTTTATCAGAAAATACTGACTTGGTATCAAGTCTAACAGGTTCTTATATTCAAGGATTACAAGAAGCAGGATTAAGTGCATGTGCGAAACACTTTATTGGTGATGGTGGAACACAGAATGGTAATGATCAAGGTAATGTAATTATCTCAGATCAAGAAATCAGAGATTTATACTTACCACCATACCAAGAAGCAATTGATGCTGATGTCGATACAATCATGATTTCATATTCTTCAATTAGAGGAATGAAAATGCATGGTAATGAATACTGGATTCAAACAGTATTAAAAGATGAAATGGGATTTGAAGGATTCATCATATCAGATTATGATGCAATTCATCAATTACCTGGATCTCATTACAGCCAAGTAATAGATTCAATTAATGCTGGTGTTGATATGCTAATGGAACCACATGACTGGAGACAAGCATATGATGACTTACTAGCTGGATACAATAACGGAGATTTAACTATGGAACGTATCGATGATGCTGTTCGTAGAATATTAGTTGTTAAATATAAACGTGGTTTATTTACGGAAGATATCTTCAGATATCAACCAGAACTACTAGCTACTGAAGAGCATTTAGAAGTAGCTAGAGAAGCAGTTAGAAAATCATTAGTATTATTACAAAATGATAATAACTCATTACCATTAAACAAAGGCGAGAAAATAGCAATCATTGGACCAGGTGCAGATGATATTGGTTTACTACTAGGTGGATGGTCTCTTGGCTGGCAAGGTGCTGTTGATCCTGACAATGCTTCATCAGCTGGATTCGGGCAATATAGAAAAGACGCTAGAGTTACTTCTATATATGATGGGTTCATAACTGCATTACTTGGAGAAACAGGAACATTAGTTACAGATATCAGCCAAGCTGATACTGTAATCGTTGTCCTTGCTGAATCACCATATGCAGAGTATCACGGTGATGACAGTAGTTTATCTGTTATTAGTGGTAATAATGCTCATTATGGAAACGCAGCAGCGATACAACAAGCAGAAGCGGCTAAAGCACAAGGTAAAAACGTAGTTGGAATATTAATATCTGGACGTCCTTTGTTAGTAGGAGATATCCTACAACACTTTGATTCATTTGTAGCTGCATGGTTACCTGGTAGTGAAGGTGGAAATGGTATCGCAGATGTATTACTTGGAGATTATGATTTCACAGGTAAGACTCCATTTGTTTGGTATTCAGATTCATCACAATTCGGAACAAACTCAAACAATCCAGATTATGATCCAAATGATTACTTATTCCCATTCGGATTTGGATTAACATATACAGACTAATTAAGTAATAAAGAAGTGGATCACATAAAGTGATCCACTTTTAATTATATATAGATGATGGTTATTACATTATTACTACAATTCTATGAATAATGATACAATGATTCTATAAGGGAGGTGTGTTTATGGAAATAACAAATGAAAAGATTATGTTTATAGTATTTTGGATAGTATTAATGCTTATCTACTTACTTGGTGATGTTATAAGAATATTCGCAGGAGATTTTGTCGCTGGTGAAATAGAGGGAAAACCCGTTTCACAGTCGATGTGGTTTATGATTGCGGTGATTATGTTAATACCAATCTTAATGGTTGTATTAAATATGCTTGTACCAGTACCTGTAATGAAATGGATTAACATTTCAGTAGCGATAGGATTCTTCTTATTCAATATGGTAGGTATTGTTGGATATAAACCATATGATCATTTTTTATTAGTTATTAGTTTTATTATTAATTTCTTAACGGTATATTATGCTTGGCTACTATAATGAATTAAGTTAAACACCAGTCATTTTGATTGGTGTTTTTTTATTTGGTTTTTTTATCCTGTATATACATTGACAAATAAAGAACGTGAAAATGCTTTCACGTTCTTTATTTGTCAATTCGCGCTGTTTTACTATACACTTAATATATAAGTATATTTAATTTACTGGCTCATGGAAGAGTTATTATACTCAGATATAAATGATTTACATGGTTTAAATGATGTTAAGAAGTGCATTTGAAATTACAAAGAGGTGAGCAATATGGAATACCCAGTAAAGAAACAAGGATTATATAATCCAGAATATGAACATGATGCATGTGGAATTGGATTCATTGCGAATATTGATGGTAAGAAATCACATCGAATTGTTGATGAGGCAATTGGAGTTTTAGAAAACATGATGCACCGTGGAGCAAGTGGTGCAGATGAAGATACAGGTGACGGAGCTGGAATCTTAGTTCAGATCCCTCATAGATTCTTCAAAAGAGAATGTGGTGTTCTGGGAATAAAACTACCTCCACTAGGAGATTACGGTGTAGCAAACATGTTTGTACATCGTTATGAGGAATTCAGAGAAGTACAAAAATCAGAATTCATAAAAATAATCGAAGCAGAAGGTCAAAAGTTTCTTGGTTGGAGAGAAGTTCCAATTAATGTTTCTTCAATTGGTGATACTGCCTTTAAATCGATGCCTTTTATGGTGCAGGCTTTTATAAAAAGAAAAACTGTCGACAGAGGTTTAGATTTTGAGAGAAAACTATATCTTATACGTAAAAAGGCAGCGAAAACAATAGTTCCTTTGGGTTATGCAAAAGGAGGGCTTTTCTATGTTTCAAGTTTGTCGTCAAAAACAATAGTATATAAAGGAATGCTTACAGCTATGCAATTACGTTCCTTTTATCTAGATCTTGCAGATTTAGATTTTAAGAGTGCAATTGCCCTAGTTCACTCTAGATATTCTACCAATACATTCCCATCTTGGGAAAGAGCACATCCGAATAGATACTTAATTCATAATGGTGAGATAAATACTATTCGTGGAAATGTCAACTGGATGAGAGCGAGACAGAAAAGTATAGATTCAGACTTATTCAAAGATTTAAATGATATATATCCAATTATTGATGAAAAGGGTAGTGATTCATCAATGTTTGATAATTCACTTGAGTTTTTATACTTAACTGGCAGATCATTACCTCATGCAATGATGATGATGATTCCTGAACCGTGGGAAAAAGACAAAAAAATGTCTGAAACTAAAAAAGAGTTTTACAAATTCAATAATTTCCTTATGGAACCATGGGAAGGACCTGCCGCTATGGCCTTTACTGATGGAGACATTGTTGGTGCTACTTTAGATAGAACAGGATTAAGACCAAGTAGGTATTATGTAACTACAAAGAATGATGTAATTCTATCTTCTGAAGTAGGAGTACTAAAAATTAATCCAAGCAAAATTAAGTATAAAGGTAGATTACAACCAGGGAAGATGTTAGTTATTGATACATTAGAAAAACGAATAATCCCTGATAATGAAATAAAAGAAAAAATCGCTTCTGAGAAACCTTATAAAGAGTGGAATGAGAAGCATATTGTTATACTAGATGATTTTGAAACTTCAACTGGTCCAAGACCAAAAGCGGATGTAAATCTAATATATCTTCAAAAAGCATTTGGGTACACATTTGAAGATATCCATTCTATTATACTGCCGATGGCAAAAGAAGGTAAAGAACCGATTGGGGCTATGGGAGTAGATTCTCCCTTAGCTGTTTTAAGTGAGAAACCTAAACTTCTATACAGTTACTTTAAACAGTTGTTTGCCCAGGTAACAAATCCTCCGATTGATGGAATAAGAGAAGAGAATGTTATATCTTCCACAGTTTTACTTGGAAGCACTGGTAATATTTTAGCTCCACATAAAGGTAGTAAATCAAGCATGATGCTTGATGGTCCAATCCTTTCAAATGGACAACTTAAAACAATTAAAGAATTTAATAATGAACATTTTAAAACAGAAACTATTTCTTTATTATACATGGCTGATAAAGGTCCAAAAGAAATGGAAAAAGCTTTAAGAAGAATGTTTAAAAAAGTTGATCGTGCAGTTGATGAAGGAAAGAATTTATTCTTACTTTCTGATCGTGGTGTAAATAAAGAGTATCTAGCTATTCCAGCTTTGCTTGCCGCATCAGGGTTACATCATCATTTGATTAAGAATGAGATTCGTACTGATGTTGGAATAATAGTCGAAACTGGTGAAGCAAGAGAAATTCATCATTTTGCTGCATTATTCGGATATGGTGTTACTGCAATTAACCCATATATTGCCTTTGAAACTCTGAAAGATTTAACTCGCAATGATTACTTTGGAGATATGAGATATTCCGAAGCTAAAAAGAATTACATTAAAGCTTCTGTCAAAGGAATGATGAAGGTTATTACTAAGATGGGTATCTCAACTTTAAGGAGCTATCATGGTGCTCAAATATTTGAAGCTATTGGAATTCGCCAAGAAGTTGTTGATGAATTTTTCAGAAATACTCCTTCAAGGATTGAAGGAATTGGGTTACGCGAAATTGCTGAAGAAAATCAGATGAGACACGATAGCGGTTTTGCTAAATTCAATCTTAACAAGGACATATTAGAAATTGGTGGAATTCACAAATATAGACATAATGGAGATGAACATTACTATAATCCTGAAACAATCTATTTGTTACAACGTTCAGCCAGAGAAAATGATTATTCATTATATAAAGATTTCAGTCAGAAAGTAAACAATGAGAAAATATATACTCTTAGAAATTTACTTGATTTTCATGTGAACCCTTTAGATTCAATTCCGATTGAAGAAGTTGAATCTATAGATAATATTGTTAAAAGATTTAAAAGCGGTGCTATGAGTTATGGTTCTATATCAATTGAAGCCCATCAAACTTTAGCTATGGCGATGAATATGCTTGGTGGTAAAAGCAATAGTGGTGAAGGTGGAGAAGACGAAAGAAGATTTAAAAAAACCGAAGGACAAGTTTCATTAAATAGTGCTATTAAGCAAGTTGCTTCAGGTAGATTTGGAGTAACCAGTAATTACTTGGTAAATGCTGAAGAAATCCAAATTAAAATTGCTCAAGGTGCTAAACCTGGAGAAGGTGGACATTTACCAGGATCGAAAGTGTTCCCAGAGATTGCGAAAGTAAGACATTCAACTCCTGGAGTTGGATTAATCTCACCACCACCACATCATGATATATATTCAATTGAGGATTTAGCTCAATTGATTCACGATTTAAAAATGGCAAACGATAAAGCAAGAATCAATGTAAAACTTGTTAGTGAAGTTGGTGTTGGTACAGTTGCTGCTGGAGTTGCCAAAGGAAAAGCAGACGTTATCCTAATATCTGGATATGATGGTGGAACTGGGGCATCCCCAATGACAAGTATTCATAATGCCGGACTCCCTTGGGAACTAGGATTAGCTGAGGTACAACAAACTTTACTATTAAACAAATTAAGAGATAGAGTTGTCCTAGAGACAGATGGTAAGTTACTTACTGGTGTCGATGTTGTTAAAGCAGCCTTACTAGGAGCTGAAGAATTTGGATTTGCCACAGTACCACTAATTACTATGGGTTGTGTGATGATGAGAGTTTGTAATCTGAATACTTGTCCTGTAGGCATAGCAACTCAAGATGAAAAACTACGTAAATATTTCACAGGAAAACCTGAATACGTCGTTAATTTTATGAGATTTATTGCGCAAGAAATGCGTGAAATAATGGCTAAACTTGGTATTAAAACTGTAAGTGAATTAGTAGGTAGAACAGATAAATTAAAATCTAGGGAAATTGTTCCTCATTGGAAAGCATCCCATTTAGATTTATCTAATATATTATATACACCATATGCTCCAAGTGAAGTTGGACGCTCATTTAGTTCTCCTCAAGACCACAATCTTGAAAAGACACTTGATAAAAGAGTATTAGTGAATCTGTGTAAAGAAGCAATTGAGAATGGTAAAAACGTACGATTAAAACTTGAAATAAATAATACTGATAGAGTTGTTGGAACACATTTAGGAAGCCTTATTACCCGTAAATATGGTAAAGATGGATTAAAAGAAGATACCATCTTACTTGATTTTGTTGGTAGTGCTGGACAAAGCTTTGGGGCATTTGTTCCCAAAGGGATCAGTCTTACATTAGAAGGCGATGCAAACGATTATATTGGTAAAGGTCTATCAGGGGGTAAAATAGTAGTAAAACCACCTAAAAAAAGCACTTTTAAGGCGAATGAAAACATTATCGTAGGTAATGTAGCTTTTTATGGTGCAACATCAGGAGAGAGCTATATCAATGGTATAGCGGGCGAAAGATTCTGTGTTAGGAACAGTGGTGTCGTAGCAGTTGTTGAAGGAGTCGGAGATCACGGTTGTGAATATATGACTGGTGGAACTGTTATTGTATTAGGAGAAACTGGAAGTAATTTTGCCGCAGGAATGTCTGGTGGAGTAGCATACTTATTAGATTTTGATGAAGTAAATTGCAATAAGGAATTAATTCTTCTAGACGAAAAATCAAAAGAAGATTATGATACTATTTTTGAGTTAGTAACTAATCATTATAAATATACAGATAGTGAAGTCGCAAAGGAATTACTAGAAGACTGGAAATCTAATAAACAAAGATTTACAAAAGTAATTCCCAAAGACTATAAACGAATTAAGAACTTAATTAAAAAGTTTGAAAATCAGGGATTAAATGCGGAAGATGCAACACGCAAAGCATTCCAGAAAGTTGTTTCTTAGGAGGTGTATTATGGGAAAAATCACAGGATTTATAGAGTTTGAACGTAAGACACATCTTAAAAGAAGTGTACTTGAAAGACTAAAAGACTGGAATGAACAAACAATAAGCTTAGATGAAAAAGATCTACAAGAACAAGCTGCAAGGTGTATGAATTGTGGGATACCATATTGTCATAGTGGTATTCAATTAAGAGGCATGACAACAGGATGCCCTCTTCATAATCTAATTCCAGAATGGAATGATCTTGTCTATAAGGGAAAATGGGAAAAGGCTTATAAACGACTAGCGAAAACAAATCCATTTCCTGAATTCACATCAAGAGTATGTCCTGCACCGTGTGAGGGTGGATGTACTACAGGATTAAACTTAGAACCTGTCTCAATTAAAAGTATTGAATATAGAATTATAGAGAAAGCTTTTGAAGAAGGATATGTTAAACCGTATGATGGACCTAAATCCGGAAAAACAATAGCTATCGTTGGTTCTGGACCAGCAGGACTTAGTGCTGCACATTATCTTACGTTTGTAGGACATGATGTTACTGTCTTTGAAAAAAGTGATCGTGTTGGAGGATTACTAATGTACGGTATCCCTCAAATGAAATTAGAGAAAAGATTTATCGATAGACGTGTTAAGTTACTTGAAGACTCAGGTGTTGTATTTATAAAAAACACAGAAGTTGGAAAAGATATTTCATCAAAAGAAATTGAAGAAAATTTTGATGTTGTATTACTAGCGATAGGGACTGAAAATGCAAGGGATTTAGACATCCCTGGACGTGAACTATCAAATGTCTTCTTAGCTATGGAATACTTAACTCAAACTACAAAACACATTATTGATGAAACTCCTTTAAGTATAAATGCTTCTGAAAAGAATGTAGTTATTATTGGAGGTGGAGATACAGCAACTGACTGTTTAGCTTCATGTATAAGACAAAATGCAAAAAGTGTAACTCAACTTGAGATAATGCATAAAAAAGATTTGAAGAGAAATAAAACGACCAATCCTTGGCCTGAATATCCTAAAACTGATCTTGTAGATTATGGGCAAAAAGAAGCCATTAGTGTTTTTGGAAATGATCCAAGAAACTATTTAACAACTGCTACAGAGTTTTTAGGAGAACATGGATCAATTACATCTGTTAAGACTGTGGATGTAGATTGGAAAAAAGATGCAAATGGAAAGTTTAATCTTAAGTTTCTTAAAGGAACAGAGAAAGAGATTCCTGCCGATCTCGTATTAATCGCTATTGGATTTGCTGGACCAAATGAGGACTTAGTTAAATCATTTGATATAAAACTCAATAAAAAAACGCACAATAATAGAACTATGGATTTTGATACGCTAAAAGATAATGTTTTTATTGCCGGTGATATGCGCCGCGGACAGAGCTTAATTGTCTGGGCCATGCAGGAAGGTAAGTTAGCTTCAAAATCAATTGACACATATCTAATGGGAAGTAGTTCAATTGAGTAATATATAGTATGAAAAAACAAGCGTATCATAAGTGATTCCGACTAATGATATGAAAGCATAAAAAAAGCCCTTCTTGGGCTTCTTTTTATTTAGTATAATATTGTTATTTTTGTCTTATATTATTCTGTTGTCTATAACCAATGATGATTGTTTCTGTGAACTCGTGTAAGGTATCTAGGCAGAATTGCTCATAGTCATCAAAATGTTGTCTCTTATTTAGTTGTCTTTCAACAATTCCAGTTATATAAACCGATATATCAAAATGTATTTTACTACACTGATTTTCAGTAAACCCTTTTAATCTATCTTCAGCCATCATTAGGGAGATGGTATCTGCATAAAGTATTTCAACATCATCTGAGGTTGGATTATAGTCTCTCATATCTCGGTAAAAAGCTGGACTTTTTATTCCATCTCTTAAAACATCTTCATTTCTCTCGAAATAGCCTTTAACAGAGAGTAGTTCTTTAACAACTGTACTATATATTTCCTCAAGTAACATCTCTTTAGAGTCAAAAGTAGTATATATAGGCATCACACTACAGTTAAGTTCCTTAGCTAAGTTTCTCATAGTTAGTTTATTAAATCCAACTTTTCTTGCTAATGATATTGCTGATTTAAGGATTAATTCTTTTGGGTAGTTTTTTTTCTTCATAAGATAGTCTACCTTTCATATAATGGGTTCGTATCACCAGTATAACAATTAAGATTTTTTGTATCACCATTCACAAAATATTTTATCGAATTGAATGTGTCTTCTTTATTAATAGACCAGGCAATATGTCCAGATTCAGGGATATAAATCAGACAATGATTTTTAAATACTTCTCTATAGTATTTTGTGTCTTCCCAAGGTACATAGTCATAAGCACTTCTTAGAATTAATACAGGAATATCAGAAGATGATAGTTTATTGATAATACGTACACTCATTTTATCATAATTATTATGCAAAAGTATATTTACTATAAGATTAATCCCACCACTTGTAATTTGTGGCACTTGGTCCTGATATTTTTTGTGATAAGCTCTACTAATTGCATCAGGAATCATTCTGGTAGAATACTCTGTGATCTCTTTTTGACTTAGGAATTGATTAACAATACCTTCTCCACCAATTTTACACATAATAATACTGAAAGCGAAACGAATAAGTTCTTGGAAACGCGGTTTAAATGTATCTTTGTCACTACTTGCAAATTCGATTTTGGACTTCTTTAGTTCCTTATTATCTAGTCTATCCTGCTTAATAGTTTTAGATTTTAATCCAGCTGCTCCAGTATAAATTATTGATTGTACATTGTCAGGGTATGTGGCAGCATAATGAGAACATATACGTGCACCAAAAGACTGTCCAACCAGAATCATTTTATCAACATTCATATTCTTTCTAATACATTCTAAATCATCGATAAATCTATCCATTGAATAATCGGTAATATCTATATAATCTGAAAAGCCTCCACCAGGTTGATCATATAGTAAAACATCATATCCTTCATTTGTAAAAGTATTAAAAAAAGTTCTATCGATATTACGCACATGAGCCCCTGGTCCACCGTGAATATAAACAATAGGATTAGGTTTTCTCTTTCCCGTTCCTAAATAGTGCCAATAAGCTATTTTTGATCCTGTATCTAACCTCCAATATTTTGTATGTACAGGTTCGACTTGCTCAATGCTTGGTCCAGGTAATTTTTTGAACAACGTATTCTTTAGCAATACTCTAAAAATAATTAAATATAAAAACATATATAAGAGTAATCTTAGTACTACCAAATTATCAAAT
>SDWO01000004.1 GCA_004195325.1 Candidatus Izemoplasma acidinucleici
TCCAACATTCAGAACTTACACTAATCAGGAAACAGGACAAACTATCATCGCTGGTATGGGTGAATTACACTTAGATATCATCGTAGATAGAATGAAACGCGAATTCAAAGTAGAAGCTACTGTAGGTGCTCCACAAGTTTCATACAGAGAAACAATTACACAAACTGCCGAGATTGAAGGTAAGTTTGTTAGACAATCTGGTGGACGCGGGCAATATGGACATGTTTGGATCAGATTTGAACCAAACCCAGAAAAAGGTTTCGAATTCGTTGACAAAATCGTGGGTGGAGTTGTACCTAGAGAATATATTCCAGTTGTTGGTAAAGGTTTAGCAGAACAATTAGACAACGGAATTATCGCAGGATATCCAATTATCGATTTAAAAGCTACATTATTTGATGGATCTTACCATGATGTCGATTCAAATGAAATGGCATTCAAAATTGCAGCAGGTATGGCGCTGAAAAAAGCAAAAGACCAATGTGGTGCAATCTTATTAGAACCATTAATGAGTGTAGACGTTGTTATTCCTGATGATTACTTAGGAAACGTTATTGGAGATATTACTTCAAGACGTGGTAGAATTGAAGGACAAACACAACGTGGAAATGCTCAACAAATCACAGCTAAAGTACCTTTAGCAGAAATGTTTGGGTATGCAACAAGCTTAAGATCAAACTCACAAGGACGTGGAAATTACACGATGCAATTCTCACATTACGACGCATGTCCTAAGTCAATTGCCGAAGAAGTTATCAAAAAACGTAACGGTTAAGGGACTTTTTACTTGCATTATCGAAAATAATGCGATAAAATATATACGAAAAATATAAAATAATTCAACTAAAAATTATAGGAGGAAGAACAATGGCTAAAGTAAAATATATCCGTAACAAACCGCATATGAATATCGGTACTGTCGGACACGTAGACCACGGTAAAACTACATTAACAGCTGCAATTGCAACTGTATTAGCAAAAAGAGGAGACGGTTCAACTGTAGCTGCTGATTATGCATCTATCGATAACGCTCCAGAGGAAAGAGAAAGAGGAATCACAATCAACACTGCACATATCGAGTATGAAACTGCTGCTCGTCACTATGCACACGTTGACTGTCCAGGACATGCCGATTATGTTAAGAACATGATCACTGGTGCTGCTCAAATGGATGGTGGGATCTTAGTAGTTTCGGCTGCTGACGGACCAATGCCTCAAACTAGAGAACACATCTTATTATCACGCCAAGTTGGTGTACCAAAATTAATCGTATTCATGAACAAAACAGATATGGTTGATGATGATGAATTATTAGAATTAGTAGAAATGGAAATCCGTGAATTATTAGACGAGTATGATTTCCCTGGAGACGATATTCCTGTAATCATGGGTTCTGCTTTAAAAGCTTTAGAAGGTGAAGAAGCTTACGAAGACAAAATCATGGAATTAATGGAAGCAGTAGATACTTACTTCGAAGATCCAGTACGTGAAACTGAGAAACCATTCTTAATGCCTGTTGAGGACGTATTCTCAATTACAGGACGTGGAACAGTTGCTACAGGTAAAGTTGAACGTGGAACAATTAAAGTTGGAGAGCCAGTAGAAATTATTGGGATCAAAGACACTATCACTTCTGTATGTACAGGTGTTGAAATGTTCCGTAAATTATTAGATCGTGCTGAAGCAGGAGATAATATCGGTGCTTTATTACGTGGGGTTGCTCGTGAAGACATCCAACGTGGACAAGTATTAGCTAAACCAAAATCAGTTACTCCACATACTAAATTTGAAGCTCAAGTTTATGTATTATCAAAAGAAGAGGGTGGGCGTCACACACCATTCTTCAGTAACTATAGACCACAATTCTATTTCAGAACAACAGATGTTACTGGTGTAATTGAATTACCAGCTGGTGTTGAAATGGTTATGCCTGGAGACGACGTTAACATGATCGTTGACTTAATTCATCCAATCGCGTTAGAGCAAGGTACTAAATTCTCTATCCGTGAAGGTGGACGTACAGTAGGTGCTGGAAACGTTTCAAAAATCTTAGTATAATTTAAGA
>SDWO01000003.1 GCA_004195325.1 Candidatus Izemoplasma acidinucleici
AGATGTGTATAAGAGACAGGGGCAAAGTGCTCCAAATCCTGTGCTGAGTACACTACACTTCTTCAAAGAGGAATATGAAGCATATGCTTATAGAACAAAGAAAACAGCATTTACAATTATCGCAGATAAATGTATTGGCTGTACAAAGTGTTCTAGGGTATGCCCAGTAAGCTGTATTGAAGGTAAAGTTAAAGTAGCTCATGTTATTGATGAAGAAGCTTGTGTTGCATGTGGAGCATGTTATGATGCATGTCCAGTTAATGCAATAATTAAGCCTTAGGAGGATTACTATGATAAATATAAAAATTAATGGAATGGAAATGCAAGTTCCTAAAGGTACTACAGTGCTTGAAGCTTCAAAAGATGCTGGAGTTCATATACCAACATTATGTCATCTAGAATTATCTGACTTTGGTGTTGTAAACAAAGTAGCTAGTTGTCGTGTTTGTGTTGTTGAAGTTAAAGGAAGAAATGCTCTTGCTCCATCATGTGCTGAAGTAGTATATGAAGGAATGGAAGTTAGAACTGATTCAATAAAAGCAATAAGTGCAAGACGAAGCAACTTAGAATTACTATTATCAAACCACCCATTTGAATGTTTAACATGTACAAAGAACTTATCATGTGAACTTCAAGGTTTAGCTCAAGAATTAAACATAAGAGAAATTCATGCTAAAGGTGAAAAAATGAATTACCCAATTGATTACTCATCTAACTCAATTGTTAAAGACCCTAATAAATGTGTTATGTGTCGTCGTTGTGAAACAATGTGTAATGATGTACAAACAGTTGGTGTATTAAGCGCAAGAAAACGTGGATTTGACGTTGTTGTTGCTCCTGCATTCAACCTTGATATGATTGATACATCTTGTACTTACTGTGGACAATGTGTAGCTGTATGTCCTACTGCTGCTCTTACTGAAAGAAATGATATTCAAAAAGTATGGAGAGCTCTTTCAAATGAAAGAAGACATGTTGTTGTTCAAGTTGCTCCTGCTGTAAGAGTTGCTATTGGTGAAATGTTTGGAATGGAACCAGGTACAATTTCAACTGGTAAATTAGTTACTGCTCTTAAACGTTTAGGATTCAATGCAGTATTTGATACAAACTTTGGTGCAGATTTAACAATCATGGAAGAAGCTAGAGAATTAGTACACCGTCTTGAACATGGTGGAACACTTCCAATGTTGACATCATGCTGCCCAGCATGGGTAAAATTCTTTGAACATCAATTTCCTGAGATGTTAGATATCCCATCAACTTGTAAATCACCACAAACAATGTTAGGTGCTATTGCAAAAACTTATTACTTAGAAAAACTAGATATATTACCAAGAAGACTTAAAGTAGTTTCAATCATGCCTTGTGTTGCTAAAAAAGCAGAAAGTGCTCGTCCTGAATTATCTAAAGAAGAGTTACTAAATGTTGATTATGTTCTATCAACAAGAGAATTTGGTCAAATGATTAAAGAAGCCGGTATTGATTTCACTAAACTAGAAGATTCTGAATTTGATTCAATCTTAGGTGAATCAACTGGTGCTGGAGCTATCTTCGGAACTACTGGTGGAGTAATTGAAGCAGCTACAAGAACTGCTTATGAATTAATCACTGGTGAAAACTTAGAAAAAATAGAATTTGAACAGTTACGTGGACTTGAAGGAATTAGAGAGGCGGAAGTTAAGGTTGGAGATATTAATCTTAAAATCGGTATTGCTCATGGTCTAGGAAACGCAAGAAAACTTCTAGAATCAATCCAAAGTGGAGAAAGATTCTTCCATGCAATTGAAATCATGGCTTGTCCTGGTGGATGTATTGGTGGAGGCGGACAACCTTATCACCATGGTGATCAAGAAGTCATCAAGAAACGTCAAGCTGCAATATATGAAATTGATAGAAACTCACCAAGAAGAAAATCACATGAAAATGAAATGGTATTAAAATTATATGATGATTACTTAGGAGAGCCTTATGGTAAAAAAGCTCATGACTTATTACATACTTGCTATAC
>SDWO01000012.1 GCA_004195325.1 Candidatus Izemoplasma acidinucleici
ATGTATAACAATTGGGAAGAGTTTTTTATACAAGAACAACAAAAACAGTATTATAAGAAATCAATGACTTTTGTAGAATCAGAGTATAAAACAAAAGTCATTTTCCCTATGAAAAATGACATTTTTAATGCCTTTACACTAACCCCGTTTAGCAATGTTAAGGTAATTATTTTAGGACAAGATCCGTATCATGATTATTTACAAGCACATGGTCTTTCTTTTAGTGTTAAAGATGGAATAAAAATCCCCCCATCTTTAAGAAATATATATACTGAGTTATTGAATGATCTTGGGGTACTTCCTTCTTCAAGAGGAAACTTAACTTCTTGGGCAGAAGAGGGAGTTCTATTATTAAATACTATCCTTACTGTTGAAGCACATAAACCGCTTAGTCATAAAAAACAAGGGTGGGAAGTATTCACCAACAGCGTTATTGAGACACTAAACAAAGATGATTCTCCAAAAGTATTTGTATTGTGGGGGAATAATGCAATATTAAAAAAAGAGATGATCACCAATCAAAATCATTTGGTTATTACTAGCAGTCATCCATCACCTTTATCAGCAAGACATAGCTTCTTTGGAAGTAAAGTTTTTAGTAGAATAAATGAATTTCTTAAAGATAATAACTTAGAGGAAATCGACTTTACAATATATTCTTAATGATTGCTTGATTAAAAGATTTAAACAAGATACAATTATGTTACCAGAGTAACAATTTCGCGTTAAGTGATATACCATGGGATGTCGGGTATAGACGAACACTTTAGTGGCGATGAAGTTGTGCGTCCGCTGTAAACTACGTAATGTATTTTAATGTGGACCTCTCATAAAATTTATGGAGGTTTTTTATTATGGAAAGAAACATGGTTCAAAGAGTATTATTTTTCTTGGGGTTTGACGATCAAGTATTGACTGTCAAAAATATCGCAAGAATCGCAGTATTAGTTGCTTTGGCAGCTATATTAAAAACGTATTTGAATTTAGATCTAGGTATTTGGAGACTTACGTTTTATGGAATTCCATTAATTATTTTAGGAATATTTATTGGACCATTGGCTGCCATCATTGGTGGTCTAGGTGCAGACTTCGCTTATATCATGTATAAGGGATGGTTTTATGGAATAAACATTTTCACTTTATCTGCAGTGCTATGGGGATTAATTCCAGCAATGTTTTTATTTAGAAGACGATATTCAGTTAGAAAACTTGTTATAGTAGTCGTTTTTACTAGCACAATTGTATTTCTTATCAATACAATAGGTCTTGTTCAGTTTTTTGGTGATACACAATTGGTGTTACTTCAAGACGGAATTCCAGGACCATTGTTTCCTAGAATTGCGACTTATTTACTGAAACTACCGGTACAAATATACTTTATTCATCATATAGTATCGCGTTTAAGTGAAGCATTCCCTGAATTAGAATTAGTAAAAGAATAAAAAAAAAGAAGATGATTATTTCATCTTCTTTTTGATTACATTGATATTTTGAATATCCTCTTCACTTAGTAGAGGAGTTTGATCACTACTCGGAATGAGAATTTGTCCAAGATAAGTAGGCTTAAATAAAATATCCAAGATATTTAAAGTTTCTTTAGCACCATTAAACATTCTTGTCTTATCACTACTTTGAGTAGATATAAGGATTAGATTTTTAAAATGAGGAATTGATCCTTCTTTTAGAATGTATTTTTGCGAATAGAATCGTTGAAAACGATTGATGATTGACATTATTTTATCACTTAATCCTCCGAAGTATATTGGAGCGGATAAGATTAATGTATCAGCTTCATATAGTTTTTCACAGATATCATTCATATCATCTTTTTTACTACATCCAATCTTATAATTACAGTACTGACAATCATCACAAGATTGAACGTTTACATCGTAAGTATTTATAGTAGTTATGCTTTCACTTGTATGTTCTAAAAGTTTATTTGTTACGGACATTGTTTTACTTTTTTTATTAGGACTTCCATTAATAATAACGATCATTTAATCACCTCGATTTTATTATATTATAAACAAAAAAGGTAGAAT
>SDWO01000183.1 GCA_004195325.1 Candidatus Izemoplasma acidinucleici
ATTAAAGGGTATTAAAGTAATTGATACGACGATATAAATATTGAAACGAAAAGACCAAATAATATTTGGTCTTTTATATATGTTATAATAAAAAAGTAATAGAATTTATCAAGCCTAAAGGAGCGTATAATGAAAAAGAACATAAATATTGAGTTTGAGAAAATGAAAGAATTATGGTCTCCAACCATAATAGCTGAAGTAAACGATTCTTATGTTAAATTAGCGAAAATTGATGGTGATCTAGTATGGCATACTCATGAAAACGAGGACGAACTATTCCTAATAATAAAAGGATCTATGACAATTAAGTATAAAGATCATGAAGTATATCTTACTGAGGGTGATGTACACGTAGTGAAAAAAGGACTGGCTCATTTCCCAGAAACAAAAGAAGAGTGTTGGGTATTATTGGTAGAGAATAAATCGACATTACATACTGGAGAAGTAGATGCTGGTTATACGAAATCAATTGAGGATCAATTAAAATAAATATAATGCAAGGAATCAACGACAAATGCAAAAGTCGTTTTCTTGCATTTTTTATATGGTATAATTAGATTATGAGGTGATACTATGTCTAATAGATTGAGATTTGTTTTATTATTATTACTGAGTTTGATAAGTGTGTTTTTCGCTGAAGTAATTTCAGGAAGTATGAAATTTCCACTTTTCAATTTATGGGGGTATTTAGTTGTTATCCCTTTGTATGGGCTACATACAATAATTCTATTGTTTATTATTAGTAAATTTACCAAGAATAAAAAGATACTGTTTAGTACTTTATACTTTGGAGGAGTTATCTTTGGATTGTATGAAGCGTATATAACAAAAGTGTTATGGGAAGGATTATCTGAGGGTTCATTTATATTTTTAGAACTAGCTCTTTTAGATTATCTTGTTCTAGTATTTTTCTGGCACCCAATATTCTCTTTTATCATTCCAATATTGGTATTTGAGAAGATAATGACACATAGTGATTATGTATACCAAGGATTACCTACAATTGTTAAGAGGGTTTTACAAAACAAATATGGAATTGTATTGTTCTTTATTGGATTTGGGGTTATATCGGCGTTTAATGGCGTTGCGATTGACATATTGCTTCTATCTTTATTTGGAATGAGTGGTCCAATTATGATCATTGTATATTTCCTTAAGAAAAAAGGGATCGATACCAAATATAGCTTAGAGGAAATACTACCACCTAATAAATGGATTATATTTTGTGGTGTCTATTTAGGTATCATATATATATTTATGACTTTCTTTGCCAGTTACGGAGTTATGACGTGGCAAAATCAGCTTGTGATTTGGATTAACTATGCGTTCTTTGGATTTGTATTTTATAAAAAAATTGTTAAAAATTCTAAACTAGAAACTAATAAAGCTTCACATGTTCCTATATCTTTTAATGGAATTACATTATATTTACTTATAATAGTTCTTGTAGGTATCTCTAGTGTTTTACTTCTTTGGATGCTTGGGATTAGAGATGCTTTTGTAGTATTAGTTTGGCTAATCTGGGTCTTCACAGGACTTATTTTGATGATTACTAACCTATTTGAAAAGCAAAAGGATATCTAGATTATTCTTATAGTAATACAATAAAGAGATAGGATTTCCTGTCTCTTTTTTAATATCAAAGAAAGATGAAAATTAACCGATTATTTATAAACTAATCTCATATACTTGTGATATAATGATATGTTATGGAAACGTGGTTGATGATAAAGGAAACCACTTAATTATATTTAGAAAGAGGAGAAACATATGAAAAAAGTATTAAGTTTATTTATTGCACTAATCATTATATTTTCTTTAGCGGCTTGTGGGAAAGATGATGAAAGCACTAAAATCACATTAGAATTAAATGGTGGAATTGGGGATGCTAGTATTTCTGAAGATATTGGATCTGCGATAACAGAACCGACACCAACTAAAGAAGGGTTTACATTTGGAGGATGGTATATAGATGCAGAATTTACTTATAAATATGTATTTAATACTATGCCTAAAGATAATCTTAAACTATATGCTGAATGGGTAGGAATTCCATTTACATTAACATTTGAATTATATGGTGGTACAGGAGAAAGTAGTATCATTAAAGGTTATGGTGCTGCACTTACAGCTCCAGTACCAACTCAAGAAGGATACACATTTGATGGATGGTATGCAGATTCAGCATTCACTATGGAATATGTATTTGAGACAATGCCCTTACGTAGTTTTACAATTTACGCAAAGTGGATTATTGACACTTATGCGGTAACAGTTAGTACTAGTACCGTAGGAGCAACTCCAACAATAGTTGTCGGAGAAATTGTTAATGATAAACAAACATATTCAATTACAACAGACGAAGTAGAAGGATTTGTATTCTCATATTGGCAAGTATTAGATACTACTGATATTGTTAGTTTAGAACAAAGCTTCATATACACACCTAGTGCTGATGTAGCATTAGAAGCTGTTTATAGAGAAGGTAGTGGAGATGTAGAACCAACTTTATTCTTCGAAACTGGATTTGAAGATGGTGCGAAACAATCATACGCTAGTGCAGAATTAACATTGTCTGGAGAATCATGGTGGTTCGAAGACGCACTTGTTGGTAGCTTAGCGACAGACTTAAGTATTTCTGGAAATAGTGTTCGTATTAGAAATGGTTACATTCAAACACAATTTTCAGTTGAAGGATTAGCTCAAATTGTTTTCCATGCTGGAACTTATGGTTCAGATGGTGATTCAACAGTTACATTCGAAATATCAGCTGATGGAATTACTTGGGTAATAGTAGATTCATTCCTTACAACAAATTCATTAGAAGAGCATAACTACATATTTGATGAAGCAATGTTCTCTAGTTTATCTTTAAGTTCTTCTGACTCATACTACTTAAAAATAGTTAGTGCTTCAGAAGGAAGAACAAACGTTGATGATTTCCAAATCTATACAGGTGAAGGACAATTAGTTGACAATACACCTTTATATGCAATTACGTTTACTGATGATATGGTATATTCATATTTACTTGATGATCTTGTAGATTTATCTGAATGTGTTGCGACTCATCCAACTACAGGAGTAACATCTTGTGATGTAATAGGAGATGTTGACAGTAGTATTAGTGGAATTTACGAAGTTACATTCTTTAAAATAGATGAATTTGGTAACACAGCAACTGAAACAGTAAGCATTACAATTATTGGTGAAAACAATACAGAATACTTAACATGGGATTTAGATGTTTATTATGATGACGCTGAAGGTTTATATGGTGCTATTTTAGTAGATGCATTAAATACTATCATAAACAATGGATTTAATGGTGTTACATATGGTGAAGCTAGATACATTCTTGATGATTCAGATCAAGATCCAGACAATGCAAGTAATTTAATCCTTGTTTACTTTGGAACATCTATTAACAGTGGATGGGATGCTGGATCAACTTGGAATAGAGAACATGTATGGCCACAATCATTACTTGGTTCAAGTGCAGATAACGGTACTGTGAATGTTGCATCTGACTTATATAACTTAATGCCTGCAAACCCTGGTGAAAACTCATCAAGAGGGAATAGTCCTTACTCAGAAATGGGTCTAGGATATGAACCAAGAGATGAAGTTAAGGGAGATGTTGCTAGAGCGTTATTCTATATGATGGTTATGTATCCTGAACTTAATTTAGTAGATACAGCTCCAGGTATTCATGAAATGGGATACTTAAGCGAATTACTACAGTGGCATATTGATGATCCTGTAGATGCGTTTGAATTAAATAGATTAGAAGTAATCGCCTCAGAACAAGATAACCGTAATCCATTTGTGGATTACCCTCACTTTGTAGAACTTATTTGGTTCCAAGAATAATAAATAGTAAACAAAAAGACATATTAGAACTCTAATATGTCTTTTTTATATGTCCCCTATTCCCCTAATGCCTTAGCCTTAATAACTAAATCAATAAATTCTGCTCGATATCCTTCTATGTCGCTTTCAAGTGAAGTTAATGCACGGTTCATTACGTTATCGTAATTAGAATCACCTTTGTATGCTGAGTGTCTAAGAAGAAGACCGTATTCAACGACTGCGCTTGCAAAGTTGAATGTATCACTCATTTCTGTTGTTGTGTTTGTTTGAATATGAGTTGCTGATTGATCCATGTTAGAGATAGGATCTTTGAAATTGATTTTCAATGTCATAATTTCATCTTCAAACAGTTCCCCATCATATTTCAAATCAGTAACTTCATTAAAATCTAATGGATCTATTTCTTCGTTACTTGATTGTCGGATGATTTCATAAAATGCGATAACTTCATGTCCAGCACCGATATCCCCTGCATCAACTTCGTTATTGGTAAAATCTTCATTGTTTAATGTTCTATTTTCATATCCTATTAAACGATATGCTTTAACGTATAGTGGATTGAACTCAACTTGTAGTTTTACATCTTTAGCTACAGTGATTAATGATCCGCCAAGTTCAGTTACAAATACTTTTTTTGCTTCTAAAACTGAATCTATGTAATAATATACACCGTTACCTGAATCTGCTAATGTTTCCATTTTAGAATCTTGTAGGTTACCAGTTCCGAATCCTAAAACACTAAAGAATACACCTGATTCACGTTTCTCTTCAATTAACTCTTTTAATGCTTCTTGACTTGAAGCCCCAACGTTTAAGTCGCCATCTGTACCTAATATAACGCGGTTAACTCCGCCTTCAATAAAGTATTGCAATGCTTTTTCATATGCTAATTGAATTCCTGCGCTACCGTTAGTACTTCCACTTGCGTATAGACCATCGATTGCGGAAATAATTTCTTCTCTATCTGATCCATCTGCGCCATCTAATGCCAGTAATGCTGATCCAGCATAGGTAACTATAGTAATTCTATCTTGTGGTCTTAATTGATTAACAAGTAATTTCATAGCGGTTTGTAGTAGTGGTAATTTATCAGAATTCCCCATACTACCTGATGTATCTAATAAAAATACTATGTTACTACCTGCTGTTAAATTATATTCAATTTCTTCTGTTTTTAACCCAATCATTAATAAATCATGTTCAGCATTCCAAGGTGCACTGTGAATCTCAGTAGTGATTCCAAAGATGTTTCCTTCTGTAGGTAATGCTAAGTCATAATTAAAGTAATTTACCAATTCCTCAATACGTACACTATCAACTGGAGGTAATTGATTATCGTTTAAAAATCTTCTGACGTTACTATATGATGCCGTATCTACATCAGCACTGAATGTTGATACTTGCATATCTTCTGTACGAATGAATGGTGCTTCAGCGATTTCTTCGTATGACTCCCCATTTTGATCCTCATTTGGATCTTCATTTTGATCATTATATGGGTAATCATAATAAGGACTTTCATCTTTCGAACTACATGCACTCATCATAGAGACTGTTCCTAAAACCAATAAAACCAATAATATTTTTTTCATTTCCTTCACCCTTTCACTTCTATATCAAAAGTATACAATCTCTTTGTTACAAAGTTATTACACAAATATGACAATATTGTGACAAATATAGATATTTCAAAAATACACTAAATATGGTATATTATAGTAGAGTAAAAAGGATGTGGGACGATGAGATTCTTAATAGTAGAAGATGAACAGGAACTAAATAATATATTATATGATTATCTTTTAAACACATTTCCAAAAGCGGATATCGATCAAGTATATGATGGGATAGATGCGATAGTCAAAATAACCAAACAAGAATACGATTTAATCTTACTAGATGTTATGCTTCCAAATCTTGGTGGGTTTGAAGTATGTCGTAAGTTACGTGAAACATCGTTTACACCGGTTATTATGCTTTCAGCCTTAAGTGATGAAGAGAATCAATTAAAAGGTTATGAGCTAGGGATTGATGAGTATGTCACAAAACCGTATAGTCCAAAACTAGTTATTAAAAAGATAGAAGCAATCTTATCTAGAAGTAATAAAGAAGAAGACTCATCAAGTTACGGGATTATTTCCTATAATATAGAAAAAAGACAAGTCTTCATCAACAACGTCCAAGTTACCTTAAATAAAAAGGAATGGGACTTATTTCATCTATTTATCCATAATAAAGGAATCGTCTTTACTAGAGAAACCTTATTAAATAAAGTATGGGGATATGATTTCGCTGGATTCGACAGAACAGTAGATACCCATATCAAACGATTACGTCATAAATTACTAGAAGCAAGTATATATATTAAAACAATATTCAAAGAAGGATACAAATTCGAGAAATAAAAATATGTGAGGAGGCCAATTATGAAGACATCTATGTTTATCAAAACATTTTTAATGTTATTAATTTCATTTTCATTGGTCTTCTTTTTAAATGCTTATATATCTAATAAAAGGTTCGCACCGATGTATATTGATGAGAACGTCCAAGCAATTAAGGAATCAATAATGGAATCGTCTTCCAGTATATTAAGTGGTGAAGCCTTAGAAAACACAACATTAATCAATCTTTCAAGTGAAACATCATTTATCAGGTACCAACAATTTCAAATTACCGAAGAAATAGGACCTGGATTCTTAACCGAAGAAGGTATCTTAGACTTTGTCATCACCCTTTATGATAATGAAGACGTTATTATTGATGGACAATTATCCTATTACGTAGAACAAGTAGATGATATTTACAACATCAACTATATCTATGAATATGAATTTGGGGATTATCTTATCGTTAAAACTAAAATCCAATCATTAACAAACGTAGACAGAGTACTACAAAACATAAACACAGAACAAACAGTATATATCTTACTTATTATTCTTGTTCTTAGTTTTATAATATCTAGAAGTATTTCAAAACCGTTACGAAAAATCAATATCCACGCTAAAAATATTTCAAATCTTGATTTCACATCAACATTGAACATCAAAAGAAATGATGAATTCAAAGAAATCACTTCAAGTTTAAATGAAATGACATTTAATCTTCAAAAAGCGTATATCGATTTAGAAAGTATGAACCAGCAGCTTTCGACAGATTTAGATCATGAAAAAATCCAAGAGCAAAAGAAGAAGGACCTTATAATGACAATCAATCATGAAATCAAAACACCACTTGCTGTTATCAAAGGGATGGTAGAAGGAATGATTGATGGAGTTGGACGATATAAAGATAAAGATACGTATCTTAACCGTGTACTTCTCCAAATAGAAACAATCGAGAACATAACCAAAGATCTGAACTACACACTAAAACTAGAAGACAAGAAAAACAAATCAAATAAGAGCACAGAACAAGTGTTGATGAATTCATTATCAGTTTTAACAGAGTTTGCGACATCAAGAAATATAACGATTCAAGCTTCAATAAACGAAGCAACATTAATCATCAACGATGAATTACTAGATATGTTGTTCTCAAACATCGTTAAAAACGCAATCTTATATACAAAAAACAATAAAGTGCAAATTAACACAGAATCATTAAACAACCACTACATAATAACAGTGAAAAACAAAGGTCATATCAATCAGGAAGACCTTGATTCCATTTTTGATTCTTATTACAGAAGCAAAAATGAATCAACTGAAGGTAGTGGACTAGGGTTATATATTGTTAAACAAATATGTACTCTGTATAAATACGAATACAAAATATACAACGACAATCAATCAGTAGTAACCAAAATAAAAATCAAATGTCATTAATTTGTCAAATCTAAAGAGTACGATACGATTAAGGAGGTGTATTATGAAGAAACTATCAATTATTATATTAGTAAGTTTATTACTATTCTTTTCAGGATGTGCTTCAAAAGATGAAAGTCCTCATGAAGAAGATCCATCTCCAGTAAGCAGTTACGTATATTTTAATGGTTCTACGTTTTCTTTTAATATAACTCAAGACGAGGACATATATGATTCAATCCTAGTCTTTAATAAAGGGTTTATTTATGTTCACACTATTCTTACAGAAAATACACTATCTGAAACAGAACTTAACTCGTTAAATAGAGTACTGACACATATTGATTCATTAAATGATATTGGGTATCAAAATCGATTGATTATGGGTCTATCATATATTGAATTTAAGGAATTATTAGAAAATAATCAAATCATTCCAACGACAGAAGATATCTTCACATTTAGTTTATTAAAAGATATTGTTGAAGAGTATAAAAACGAAAGCATCCTTGTATTTAAGACAACCTATCTTGAGTACCTACTTGATAAGGAACTTACCAATCTTGAAATAAATGGGCTTGAGTTACTTCAATCTACCTATTCATTAATAAAACGCTATGATGATCAATTCAACTTAGAAACTTCAACTCTAGAAGAATACATCACTCAATTAGAAGAAGTACAAGAAGTAACAGAACATGACAAAGATTCTATTGAAATAGGATTTAACCTCATTCAAGAAGCATTACTCCTAATAGAATAAGTAGTAAATAAAAAAGGTCCAAATTAATGGACCTTTTTCTATTTAGATTTTTGCGGCAATTACTGACATTTCAACTAAAATCTCTGAACTTGCCATCTTAGCTTCGACAGTTGCTCTAGCAGGTTCGAATCCATCTTGAACGAAAGAATCCCATACAGAGTTCATACCTTGGAATAAAGACATATCCTTTAAGTATATTGTAACGGATAAGATGTGCTTAGTAGAAGACCCATATTTGTTTAGTAAATCTTCAATCTTTTTTATTGTTCCTTGTGTTTGTAGTTCAATAGTATCTCCTGATAATTTAGCTGTTTGTCCACATAAGTATATAGTGTTATTATGTTCCACTACTCTACTCATTCTTCCTGTACCTTCGTGACGTTTAATATTCATATTGATTCTCCTTAATAATTATATAGATATATTATCGCTTTTTAAGTAGTTTGTGTCAAGATGTAGAATATAAAATCAAGTTACTTCTTTGCTGTGAATTAATTTTATAGTATAGTTGAATTATGAGGAAAGAGGAGGATGAATATGAAACCAAATGTAATGAAGATTATAAAGTTTGATTATTTAGCTAAGTTGTTATTCATAATTGCCGTTGTTGTTACAGTTTTATTAGTATTAATTGTAATGGTTGGTGAAACATCAGTTTTAGGAATTATTATTCCTGCAGTTATTGTAGTAATTGGGTTACTGGTAGCTAGAACGCTAATGGTAATCAAAGAATTGGATAGAATTAAAGATAACAAGGTCTGTCTCTTATACACATCT
>SDWO01000132.1 GCA_004195325.1 Candidatus Izemoplasma acidinucleici
TTACGAGGTACCTAATATGATATTTAATAGAACAATAGAATTAATAGGAGAAGCTAAACTCCAAAAACTAAAAGACAGTACTGTCTTAGTCTTAGGACTGGGCGGTGTTGGTGGTAGTGCCTGCGAAGCTCTAGCTAGAGCTGGAATTGGGACATTAGTAATCGTCGATGAAGACATTGTTGATGTTACAAATATCAATCGTCAAATCGTTGCGCTTCATTCAACAATTGGACTACCAAAAACAGAAGTTATGGAACAAAGAATCAAAGACATAAACCCTGAGTGTAACGTACATAGTTACCACACATTTTATGACCATAGTACTAAAAAAGAGATTCTTAACTATGACTTTAATTTTATATGTGATTGTATTGATACTTTAACGTATAAAATTGACATCATTACACACGCAGCTTCCCAAAATATAAAAATCATTTCTTCAATGGGGCAAGGAAACAAACTTCACCCTGAAATGATAAAAATAGTTGATATTAGAGATACATCTCACGATCCGATTGCTCGTAGAATGAGAAAAAAACTAAGGCAACTTAAAATACACACACCTGTCCCAGTTGTATATAGTCCTGAAGAACCTCAAAGAATTGAAAAAGAGAAGCGAACACCTAGTTCTATTAGCTTTCTACCCTCAGTAGCGGGTATGATTATGGCTAGTTACGTCGTAAACAAGATAATTGAGTAGACTTCTTCGTTATAGCCCTTACAACAAAGAGTGGCCAAACGAATTCAATAAATTAGAATCATTTTTAGGACACATTTTAACAGGACATTATAAACAAATACACCATGTCGGGAGTACAAGTGTCAAAGGACTTGGCGCAAAACCAATCTTAGATATTGATATCGAATTTGAAGACAAAATAGAACCTATTATTTCAATCCTTGAAAGAAACGGATGGGAGTATGAAGGCGAAAAAGGAATCAAAGGACGTTATGCATTTAGAAGGAATGATGAAATATTCTATGAACATCATCTATATGCATTACACTCAAATCAACCTGAATTAGAACGTCATATAATGTTTAGGGATGCATTAAGAAAATACAAATCATTCAAAGTACAGTATCAAACATTAAAACAAAAACTAATCATAACAAACAACAAAGATCGTGAACTGTATGTAAACAGTAAAACAGATCTTGTTCATCATATAATGAAAGTGAGTGGTAATATGAACAAAATAGTATTCGCAGGTGGATGCTTTTGGGGAGTAGAAGCCTACTTTAAAATGATTGAAGGTGTTCACAACACTGAAGTTGGATATATCGCCGGTAACGGTGAAACAACATATCAAGAAGTATGTAATGGAATTGGACATGCAGAAGCAGTGCTAATCGAATATGATAATGAAACAGTATCTTTAAACAAACTACTAGATCACTTATTCAATATCATCGATCCAACATCAATCAATAAACAAGGAAATGATATCGGAGTTCAATACCGATCAGGTATTTATAACTACAACAACTTTGAGTTAGAAATAATTCAAGGATATTTCAATAAGAAACAACCAAATTATAAAAGACCTATCGCAATTGAATTAAAAACTGATCTTCCGTTCTTTAAAGGGGAAGAGTACCACCAAGATTACTTAGACAAAAATAAGAATGGGTACTGTCACGTCAACTTGAACAGTCATAAAAATGTCTAAAATACTGGTAATCGGTGCCCAAAACATCGATATCTTCACCCACAACAAACAAGACTATCAACTTCATGACTCAAACATCACAGACATCAAATTCTCATTTGGTGGAGTCGGAAGAAACATCGCTGAAAACATTAATAGATTAGATTGTGATATCTCATTCTTGACAGTCTTCGGTAATGATATATTTAGTAAACAAGCACAAGTATCTTTAGAAGAAATGGGTATTCAAACTATTCATTCAAAAGTATGTGATCACGTAAACTCTGTTTATATCGGTATTCTCGATAAAGACAACGATTTATATCTAGGTCTTAACGATATGAAGATTGTTGATGAGTTAGATACTGACTTTATGATTAAACACAAGGACTACATCAATCAATTTGATATCTTAGTCATTGATAATAACTTACCCGAAGCCACAATCAAACACATCGCAAACACACATAACAAAACAATCATTATGGACGCAGTATCGGCCCATAAAGTTCATAAACTACGTTCAATATTAGACAAGATTGATTATGTTAAACTAAACCACATCGAATGTATCGAGTTAACAAAACAAGATACACTAGAGAACCAAATAAAAGAACTACGCAAATTAAACGTTAAGACCGTTATCATCACAAATCAAGATAAAGACATAACGGTACTGCAAAACAATGTTACAACATACAAAACAATCCCTTGTGATTCAATAATCAATGCATCAGGGGCAGGAGATGGATTCATCTCTGGATTTATCAAAGGAGTTTCTTTAGATAAATCAATCAAGGAATCAATCGACTACGCAAAAAAAGTAGCGTATATCACATTACTAAGTGATGATGCGACAAATAAAGATCTTACATATGAAAAGGTGAAAAACTATGAAACAATTTATCGAGTACAGTAACGAAGTACAACATGCTATGTATAGAAATATACCTATCGTAGCATTAGAAAGCACAATTATATCTCACGGTATGCCGTACCCACAAAACGTGGAAACTGCGAAACACTGTGAACAAATCATAAGAGACCATGGTTGCGTTCCCGCAACAATAGCGATTCTTAACGGTAAGCTTAAAATCGGTTTAAGTAATGAGGAATTAGATTACTTAGGTAAAACCGGACTTAAAATTACAAAAACATCACGACGTGATATTGCATATAACGTCGCGAACAAAATAGATGGAGCAACCACAGTATCGGCAACGATGTTTATATCTGCGTTAGCTGGTATATCTGTCTTTGCGACAGGTGGAATCGGTGGAGTACACCGTGGAGCCGAATCTACTATGGATATCTCAGCCGATCTTGAAGAACTAGCTGAAACAAATGTAATCGTAGTGTCAGCTGGAGCTAAAAGTATTTTAGATATTGGGTTAACATTAGAATATCTAGAAACAAAAGGAGTAGAAGTAATCGGATATCAAACAGATATGTTACCGGCCTTCTATTCAAGAGAATCTGATTTCAAAGTAAACTTTAGAATCGACACAGCACGTGAAATCGCATCTGTCTTCCAAGTAAAACAAGCACTTAAACTTAGAGGTGGAATGTTAATTGCGAATCCAGTGCCAGAAAAATTCTCAATGAAGAAAGAAGTAATCGATGAAGCAATCAACAATGCAATCATCGAAATGGAAGAACTAGGAATTAAAGGGAAAGAAACAACACCTTATTTACTAGGTAAAGTAGTAGAATTAACAAAAGGGAAATCATTAGAGACTAATATTGAATTGGTATATAATAACTGTAAAGTGGCTAGTTTAATTTCTAAACAATTAATTAGCTTGTAATATAATCATTAAGGGAGAAAACAAATGGATAAGTTTAAGTCAATAATAATCATTACATCAATGTTAGTCATATCAGTTTTCGCGCTATTACTAATATTTCCAGAATACTTAAATAAATTAGATGAATTCTTTTTTAGGTTCTTTGGAATAACAATGATACTTCATTTCTTTCATTATAGAAATGGAAAGAAAAGACAAAGAAAAATTGAACTAGATAAACTTAATGGTTTATAGGAGGGTTACTATGAAAAGAGAAGATTACATTACATGGGATCAGTACTTCATGGGAGTTGCTAAATTATCAGCAATGAGAAGTAAAGATCCAATCACACAAGTGGGAGCTTGTATTGTTAATGATAAAAGAAGAATAATCGGAATCGGGTATAACGGTTTTCCCAGAGGAGTAGATGATGATCATTTTCCATGGGAAAAAGATGGAGATTGGCTTAATAGCAAATATCCATATGTCGTACACGCAGAACCAAACGCAATCTTAAATGCAACTGTACCACTGGATGATGGGACATTATATGTCACATTATTCCCTTGTAATGATTGTGCCAAACTAATTATCCAATCAGGGATCAAACAAGTCGTATACTTAGAAGATAAATACCATGAAAAAGAATCGTTTATCGCTTCCAGACGTATGTTTGAAAGCGCCGGAGTTGAATCACGTCAAATGAAACTAGAAGGAATAAGTATAAAACATGAAACCAATTCTAAAGAAGCATAGACTTTTATTTTCAGTATTAACGGTATTATTTTTCTTCGTTTTAACAGTTGGAACAATCCGTGTTGATTATTCATTTCGTGCCCCAGGGTACAATGATAATGTCAATGAATTTTTAACGATTGAATCTGATTACAATGCAAGTGGTTCATTCCATACAACTTCTGTCATCGCAATGGATAAAGTATCTATCTTACAATACTTCACTGGGAAATTAATGCCTAAAGTAGACATTAAACCATTCCCAACAAGTTACATGGGAACTGATTTAGCAGATTTAACGGTAATGGGTGTTCTACAAAAAGATGATTCCTTATCAACTGCGTTAATCGTTGCGATTGAACACGCCGAACTTGATATCATTTATGATTCATATAATACTGTATATCTAACGTATGCTCATATGACTGAGAACACATTAGAAGCAGGAGATAGAATCATCACAGTAAATGGTAGTTCTGAGTATTACGAAGAACTAACATCAACTGAATGTCACGATTCAGCAGAAGTGCTGATTGAACGTGACGGTACTAATCATACATTCACAATTACAAGAAACCTAGTTGATAAAACAGCACCTGATGGTACTTGTTCATTTGGGTTATATATTGATATATTAAGTGAAATAGTAGAGAGTGACGTTGAATATGAAATCACAAGAACCGGAACACAAGGTCCTAGTGGAGGATTACTACAAACGTTATACATCTTTAATGAACTAACAGAGTTTGATTACTCAAACGGATTAAAAATTGCCGGAACAGGAACAATTGATGTGAACGGTAATGTAGGTTATATTGGAAGTATCAGACAAAAGATTATTACGGCACTATCTAACGATATAGATGTGTTCTTTGTCCCACATCTAAACGAGGAAAGTTACGACAACTATGTAGAAGCATTGTCAGTATTAAAAGAATTTAATACCAATATGGTTCTAGTTGGTGTATCATCGTTTAGTGAGGCAATAGAATTCTTAGAAAACTATGGTGATACTAATGAATAAAGAACAGTATAATTCAATTAAAAGTTTATTTCATTTTTATACATCACTAGAGTTCGCAAAAGCACTATTTGTTGATTTTTACTTCTTCGCCATAACAGGGGGAGTAGTGATTGTTGTCTTTGTTAATATTATTCCAATGATGGTACGATTCTTAGTACCAGGATTAATCTTGTTATACGTAGTACTTATATTATTAAGCTACCTTGGTAAAAAATACTTTGTCGAAGTATTATTATCTTACAAAGAAACAGAATATATTGATTTTCAAAACATAAAATACTTATTAACATTGATTTACGCTGTTATCATTATGGCAGTTATGACAATTGTATTTGTATTAATACCATAAAAGAGGTGCATTATGAAAAAACAAATGATCATTATAATTAGTATTATTCTTAGTCTAGTTTTATTAGATCAAGTATCTAAACTACTTATACTAAGCCACTATGGTGGACGAGAAGCATTAGAACTGTGTTATGATACAGTACTTCCCTGTAATATAGAATCAATCAAAGTAATCCCTGGATTACTTTCATTCACATTTAATTTTAACGAAGGCGGAGCCTGGGGATTACTATTTGGTGAAATGTTGATTTTCTATCTTATTACTATTGGATCGTTTGTCTTATTCTATTACCTATTAAAAGATATTAACTTACAAACTAAAAAACTCTATACAACTGGAGTATTATTAATGATTGCTGGTGCAATCGGAAACTTTATCGATCGTATAATATATCAAAAAGTCACAGACTTTATTCACCTTGACTTTATTGATTTTCCAATCTTCAACTTCGCAGACATGTGTTTGGTTGTCGGGGTTGCATTATTCGCGATTGATATCCTATTGGAGGACGTAATCAAATGGAAACAAAAATAATTGTAGCAGAAGAGAATCACTTAAACAGATTAGATAAATACTTAACAATCATGTTAAACGAATCACGCGCTACTGTGCAAGCACTAGTAGCCGCTGAAAACATATTAGTTAATGATCACGCAACGAAGAATAACTATAAAGTTAAATGGGATGATGTTATCACAATCACTCCTTTTGAAGAAGTTATCACTGATGTTGTTGCTGAAGATATTCCATTAAATATTGTGTATCAAGATAAAGATATGCTTATTGTTGATAAAGACTATAATATGGTTGTTCATCCAGGTGCCGGTAACTACAACGGGACAATGGTGAATGCTTTGTTATTCCATGTCAAAGACCTACAAGCAATCAAAGGCGAAATTCGTCCAGGGATTGTTCATCGAATTGATAAAGAAACAAGTGGACTGTTAATGGTTGCGAAAAACCCTAAAGCATTAGAACATTTAGGAGATCAATTAAGACTAAAAACAGTGACTCGTAAATACGCTGCCTTAGTTGAAGGAGTAATCCCTCATAACTTAGGTAAAGTAAACGCACCAATCGGGAGAGACCCGAAAAACAGACAACGCATGAAATGTGTCAAGGGTGGAAAAGAAGCAGTAACGAACTTCAAAGTAGTAGAACGTTTCGAGAAGTATACCCTAATTGAATGTGTCCTTGAAACAGGAAGAACACATCAAATCCGTGTTCATATGAATTATATCGGATTCCCAATTGTAGGTGACAGTAAATACGGTATCCGTAAAACTGACACTGAGTTCGGACAATACCTACATGCTAAAACATTAGGATTTATCCATCCAACAACTGAAGAATATATGGAATTTAATAGTGAATTACCTGAATACTTTAAAAATAAAATAACAGAGCTGAAAAATGGCTGATATATACTCACATACGAAACTAGCTAAAAGAATAATCAATGAAATGGATTATGATTTCAACAAGGAACTAGTATTCATGGGTGCACAAGGTCCAGATCCATTATGTTACGTTGTACTTGGAAAAGAAAGTAAGGACTTCTCATACTTTTGTAGTCGTACTCACGACACCAATACACAGATGCTATTAATAAATATGGTTCATTATGTTAAGCAACACTTAACAAAAGATACTTATTCGTATTTAATTGGCTTCTTAACGCATTACGCGTTAGATGTTAATATTCACCCTTATATTTACTATAACGTCGGTGAATACAAAAAAAACAAGCCTGAAACAGATATCTATAAAGGACTTCATCTTCAATTCGAACGCAGTGTAGACTGTGTCATCATTGAAGAAGATACAAAGAAGAAAGCACATAAACTAAAACTACATAAATCACAGTTTCTGACAGGGGATATGCCAGATGATGTCGCTGACATCATGGGTTACACCCTAAAACAGACATATGGTAAAGACAATGGGTCTTATATGTTTAAAAAATCTGTGAAAACAATGTATCGAAATGTAAAACATATGCTTTATGATCCATTTGGAATCAAAAAGCAAATATATAAAGTCGCAGATAAAATATTAGATCAAGACCTATTCATTAAAGATGTCTCAATGTTTAACCATATTAAACAATATGATTACTTAAACTTAGAGAAGAAGACTTGGTACCATCCAGTTACTAATGAGCCATTCACTAAAACAGTGTATGATTTAGTAGAAGATGGGTACACGTTCGCAAAAAATATCACAGCGAAGGTCCATAAATTCATTTTTGAAGATTCAAAAATAGATTTAAAAACAGTCTTTACTAATCTTTCGTTTAATAGTGGTGTTGATTGTAATCATCACGACGCAATGAGTCATTTCAAAGCGTATAATCAAAAATAATTTCAAATTAGGACAAAAAGAGACGAAACTGTCTCTTTTTTATTTATCAAAGAAATGTTATAATCTATTTAATGCAAACAGAATATTAATTTTATCAGGGGATAAAATGCACCACGGAGGAAGCTATGAAAAGGGATAATAAAAAACTATTCAATGAGTGGGCATCTACTTATAACAAAGATGTCAAAAAAACGTACTTAAACAATGATTATCCATTTTGTGGATATCTAGAAACATTAAATCTAATCACGGACTACGTACATGAACACAACCACCACACAGTAGTAGAAATGGGAATCGGGACAGGTGCTTTATCGAAAAAATTATATGATAAAGGACATTTCATCATCGGTGTTGATTTCTCAACAAAGATGATTGATCATGCTTTTGAGTTAATGCCTGACGCAAAATTCATTAACACGGATTTTAAATCTTCAATTCAATACATGAATAATGATTCGATAGATTGTTTCATCTTCTCATACGCAATTCATCATTTGTCATCATATGGACAATATAGCTTATTAAGACTATTAGACTATAAGCTGAAAAAGGGTGGAGTTATCATCATTGGTGATGTTATGCGTAACTCACCACAGGAACTAAGACAACTAGAAAAAAGATATAAGGACATTTGGGATACAGATGAGCACTATCCAACACAAGAAGACTATAGAAAGAATCTATATGACATCTATAAGGTATCATATGTAGAAACTTCGCACTGTGCAGGAGTAATAGTATTAGAAAAATAAAAGAGACGATTTCGTCTCTTTTTCTTTTACAGAGTGACATGATAATAGCATAAAACAAGAGAATTCAAATCCCTTTAATCACATTCTTTCTCTCACTCCTTTCTTTAAGTATACAAAATAGTGTTAATAAACACATGTAACACTTCGTGTCTACTAACAGCCTATCAATTCACCTGTTTGTGACTCTCTTTTTTGTCCAAGGGTGAGGAACGTAGCCTGAGTGGACATTTTCGAATATGGTATTAAAAAAAGTCGATTGATAACTCATTTTACTTGAATCTCGTATACCAATAAATGATAATTTAAATTATCAAGATAGATAAAAAAAGTAAAACATAGATAAAAAAACTGCTCAATTTAGGAACAGTTTTTTGATTGTATAAGTTATTATTTTTTTTGAGAATAATAATACAGTATATTCACAAGTAATCCAATAATTAAAAACGGTATAAAGAAATTATACATTTGCAATACAATATCAATTTCTTCAATGGCAGTAACTTGGAAAAAGGTGACATTTATTGACAAATTCCAAGATCTGTCTCTTATACACATCT
>SDWO01000002.1 GCA_004195325.1 Candidatus Izemoplasma acidinucleici
AGATGTGTATAAGAGACAGGTTCTAATTGATGAATCTCCAATGTATAAGCTATCTGTACGAATTCCTTCAATAAAGAATCTACCAACACCATACCATATTAAGTAAAACGCAAGTAACTCACCACTTTTAAGCCATTTAAATCTTCTAATAATTAGGACTATAATAAATCCTAAAACATTCCACATACTTTCATATAAGAACGTTGGATGATAATAACTAATTATTGGTGAAGAATTACTTATGTTATCAATATACATTTGGTTCGTTATCCAATCAGGAAGATGTAATGTACCTGTTAAAAACTCACGTTGCTGATCAAGAGATAGTAATTTATCCCCTGCTGCATTTACTCCACCAACAACTCCACCATGAGCTTCTTGATTAAAGAAGTTACCCCAGCGTCCACTTGCTTGCGCAATTAAGAACCCAGGTATTATAATATCGAAAGCACTTAAAATGTTTATACCTTTAATTTTTGTGTAGAAGTATGAACTAATAATGGCGGTAATAAAACCTCCATGTATCGCAAGTCCACCTGAGCTAATATCAATTACACTTAACATTCCAGCTCCGAATCCTTGATCTTGGAATACAGGTAAATAGGTATTTCCAAATTCAAAAATTACATACCATAATCTAGTTCCGATAATACTAAGTGGAACAACAATAAGAATACCATCAATGATTTCATTTGTCTTAATTCCTAATTTATTACCTTCTCTAATACCAAAGAACGCTGCTAAAAACATTCCTATTAAAATCATCAAACTATATTTCTGCCAAACAAAGCTATCACCAAATTGAAGAAATATTGGTGAGATTGGATCTATCGCTGTATGATCAAACATATTAACCCTCTATTCTATTTTTTATTTTTAAGTAATGCATCTAGTTCTTGTGTAAACTCTAAAGCACTATTTGTCCCTAGATATTTTAGTCTAGCATTCATTGCTGCAACTTCAACTAAAGACGCAACATTTCTTCCTGGACTTACAGGTATTCTTACATAGCTTACTTCAGTATCAAAGAACTTGATTTTTTCTTCTTCCGTTCCAAGACGATCATATGTTAGTTCTTGATCCCATAATTCTAAATCAACAACAAGCATTATCTTTTTATCTTCTTTATATGCTTTAACTCCAAATAATTTAACAACATTAACTATCCCAATACCTCTTATCTCAAGGTATTTTTTTAATATCTCAGGTGCTTCTCCAACGATTACACCGTATTCTCTTTGATAGATATCTACACGGTCATCTGCTACAAGCTGATGTCCTCTTCTAACTAATTCTAAAGCAACTTCACTTTTCCCAAGTCCACTTTTTCCTCTTATTAAAACACCGATACCTGATACATCTAACAATGTTCCATGTAAAGATTTTCTTTCTTCTAACTTAGAACTCAAAAACAAGTATAAACTACTAATCAATGCGCTTGTTTTCTTACTAGATTTACAAATAACTATTCCAAACTCATTGCTGTTCTTAATGAATTCAGCTGGAACTTCTACGTTCTTAGAGAAAACAAACATAGGAGGTTTACGATCAAATAGCATTCTTGTTCTAGTAACTCGTTCCTCATCTTGAAGCCATCCGTAAAAATGAACTTCTTTGCTCCCAATAACTTGAATTCTATTATATTCATAAAACTCAAATAATCCAGCTAGTTCTAGTCCCGGTCTTGATACTTGTGGTTTTTCTATTTCTCGATCTAATCCTTCATGCCCAGAAATGATTTCAAATTTAAAATCCTTAACTAAATCATTAACAGTAAGCATCCACTCACCTCATTCTTCTTAATCTTCTTCTTATTTGTGTTCCTAAGAAGTATCTCGTGATTACAAACATTGTTACAAACGCAACAATAAAATATTCATGATTAAAGTTGAAAAGCTTTCCAGTAAATAAATACTGATCCACTATATAAAATATTATAAGGTATCCTATAAACAATACAAAGCCAAAAGATTTAATTACATACTGTAGATAGTATATAGA